>RZZS01000161.1 GCA_009929775.1 Alphaproteobacteria bacterium | reverse complement strand
GGGATGAATTAGCCATTCGTCATTCATTCGCGAAACATTGGATCGAGCAATTTGTTCCTTCGATTGTTACCTACAGGCAATTTTGAAAAGCACTATAATAGAATGCGAAGCGTGCGAGAAATACAAGCATGCTGTGGACGAATGCAGCGGCGGCGGAGAGTGGATCCCCAACGACACGCCCTGGTACGGAGGTGGCGTGAGCTTCGAGGATCTTCGCAAGCGCTATCTGGTGCCGACGCAGAGAAGCGTTATGGTGAACTACTTCGAGACGCGCGATGCGACTGAATGCTTCGAACTCGAAATTGGATCATCAGAGCCATCGGTTCAGGGCCGTGATCGACTCAATGACGGTTCCGGGCGGCCTTCAGGTCTTTCGGGAGACGACGAACTGGCCGTGGCCCAGCGCGAATACAACGATGCATTCGAGACATATACCAGGCTTGTGACCACCGGTGGCACGGGCAGTGTCGAGACCGCCCTAACACGCTACCGTCAGGCTTACGAGCGCCTGCAGCAGATCAAAGCTAATCCCACTCAACGGTGAGCACGGTGATGGGCAGGCCGCGCGTCACGCCCGAACAGCTCGCCGAGGGTCCCGCGCTGATCGCGCCAGTGGAGGAGGGCGGGTGAGGGCAGCGACACAGCACTTCGGACAGCGACGCTCCGCCAGCGGATCCGATCGCGTCTGAAGACTGCGCACGTGGGCTCGGTTCGTTGCCGACCCAGGCTTCAACCGGCCACCGGCGATGCGTCGCAGGATGGCCTCCACCGCCGCCTCGCTGAACACGGGTTCGCGGAAAGACCTGATGTAGCCAATGAAGCGACCTGCTTGCGTCACGTTCTCCGGCATCGGGGTCTTGAAGGTACTGGCCCCGACGAACGTAACGACCGAGTGGATGGTCTCCGGCGGCACGTCGAGCAGCGCCTGCAAGGCCTTCACGTGCTTGTAGTTCTGCAGCAACGGATTCTGAAACCGGGTCGTGTGTCGATAGATCTTCTGCGTCCACTGCGTTTGACGCTCGCCACCGAAGATCCAGCCCTTCATGTTCTTGGTCTCGATCACGAAGATCCCGTAGGGCGAGACCACGACATGATCGATCTGGGTCGTTCCATCGGGCGTCGGCAGGGTGAGATCGTGGACGGCGCGATAGATCGCGCGATCCAGGCGAAGGCGGAGCGCCAAACGAACAAGACGTTCGCCAACGATGCCTTTCACCCGCGAGGACTTGAGCAGAGCGCCGAGGAGCGCGAGCGGAATCAGCCACCAGAGGACATTCACGAGCGGCGCGAGGACGAGTGTCGGGTCCATGATCGTAGGTCTCCTGATTGGGGCTTACGGTTTCGCGAGCACCGCGAGTGTAAGCTATGCCCCAGCGTCATGCGAGCTTGGGGACAGACACGGCAGGCTCGCAACCGTCAAAGCGACGACAATTCCGTGCAGAGGTTGTCGCTGTGTCGTTCGCGAGACCACGGCTCACCCGCAGAAACAGGAGCAGGCACATGGACAACAGCATCTGGGTTTGGCTGATCCTCGGCACGTTCTTCGCGCTCGCGATCCTCAAAGCCATTGCCGAGCACCGCGCTTACGCGGTCGCCGAGGCGGCCTATCGAGACGCCCTCGCGGCCTTGGCCGACGACCCCGCCAACACCGCCTTGCGCCAAGATGCCCTGCGCAAGGGCCGCGCCCTGACCGCTGCCGGGCAACGCCTCAACGCCGGACTCAAGAAACCGCTCGTGACCCCGCTCGACGAGCTGGCCATCCGCAACGACCTCGACGCCATCCACGTAGGTGCCGCACACGCACCCGCCGGCATCACCGAGGAGCTCGCCAGGCTCGGTGCACTGCACGAGGAGGGCGTTCTCACGTCGGAGGAGTTTGCCGGCCTGAAGCGTCAGATCGCCGATCGATCGAGCGGTGTCGAGGAGGTGATCAGGCTCCTGCGAGGTCTGAAGGCTCTCGAACGTGAGGGCGTCCTCACCGAGGGCGAGTTCAACATCAAGAAGTGGGACATCCTCTCCAAGCGGCTGCTGCGTAAGGACTGAAATCCCCACTGTCGAGACGTTCTTCCGCTCGGACTCCACCCGATCCCGCCCATCCGTGTCCGCCCGAAGACCTTCGGCATTGCGGATCGTATCTACGCCTCGCCATAACGTGTAAGCGCCGTTCTCCCTAAGGAACCGACTTGGGATGCCTCCGGCTGCCCCGGCTAATCTGCGCAGGCATCAA
>RZZS01000017.1 GCA_009929775.1 Alphaproteobacteria bacterium | reverse complement strand
CTTGTAGCAAAACAAGTTTTGGTTAACAAGCTTTTACCATGCAGGATGACATAGTTATTCCGCCTGAAGGCGAAGGTTTGTCACCTGCCCCCTGGAAATAAATCGCGAACCGACAGCTCCGCAAAATCCGCAAGCTCGCGCGCCATGTCGGGCGGCAGGCCTTTGTGGATGGCGACCGGAGCCTGCCATTCCGGCGTCGTGCGCGCCTTGCGGACGATGTCCTTCAAAAGCTCGACGGTAATCGCCGCGCCCTTGTTCTCGAGCAGAATTTTCCCGGCCGGAACGTCCCCGGTTTCGATGATCGCCTGCGAAACGAACGAACTGACTGCCGGACGCCCGGCAATCGCCTGCACCGCCCAGCTTTGCGGGTGGGTTTGCAGGATGTCGACAAGGTCCTCGTCCGCGAGCGCCGTGCAAAAGCGCAACACCGGCTCGGCAATTTCCCGCTCCAGATCGCGGGCAAGCTGGTTAACCACCGAAGGCGGCGCATGGGCGTGATCCTTGAGCGCGCTCGACAGCGCCCGGCGGATCTTCAGCACTTCGTCCAGAGCCAGCGTCGCCAGCGCCTGCACGGCATAGGCGTATATCTGGCTCTGCCTTTCTCTGGAGATCTCCGGCAGCAAAAGCACCAGCCGCCCGGCGAGCGCAAGACGCACGTCCTCGTTCGAATCGCGGGCCAGCACCGGACCGGCCTGCACCGGCATGGACGGATTTTCGGCCACCGCCTTGCGCACCCGGAAATCCGGGTCGCTCTCGGCGAGATAATAGAGAATCTCTCGGTGCGTCCGGCTGTCCCCCGCGAGCGTGATCCGTTGCTTCACAGAGCCGGAGCGGGCGACGCGCTTCGAATGCTCGTATCCGGCGGGCGGGCGCCGGAAGCCGCGCAGGATTTTTTTCAACATCCCGGTCGAGTGAAACATTATTTCTCTTTTTGCATAAAGAACAATATTTTATACCTTTCCTGACCCGTATTTTCGTCAAAATCGCCCGAACCGGCAAGATCGAAATACCTTGACATATCCAGCCGTGAGGGTTTTCGATGGGACCTTCAACAAAAAAGCATAACAAAACACCGAAAGGGACAGGGATATGAGCGCACCAAACCGAGCCTCTGCAGTCGTTTCAGGATTCCTCACTGCGGCGATGATTTCCCCCGCCATATCGGCACCCCCCGAGGACCTCGTCGACGTCGACACGGGCGGTATAAGCTATACGGGGACACCGGTAGGCATGTTTGAGCACGATGCCAAAACGTTTTACGTCGACACCGAACTTCCCGGCGGGAAACAGCAAAGGTTTATGGTTGATACCGGCTCCGGCTACCCGACAATCAACGAACGCATACTCGCCGAACTCCAAAGTATCGGTGCCGCGCGCTACGTAAAACAACTCAAGGGGATATTGGCCAATGGCAGCGAGATGGAAATTCCGGTATATGCAATCGATCAGGTCAAAACGGGCAATTGTACCCTGAGCGACGTTGAAGCTGCTGTGTTTCCGGGAAACTCGAGAGCGATACTCGGTCTTGAGTTTCTAAGGGGACAGGGCAGGTATGTGACGTTTGACTTCGGGAACGCAGCAACAGGAGAGCCGCCGCGCCTCATAATGTCCTGCGAGAATACCCCCACGACGCGGCTTGCGACAACGGACGGACCGATTCCGCGCGCTCCCTGAGGTGCCGTCCGGTTCGCCATCATAAATCCGCGCCGCGAAGATACCCAGCCCCACCCATCTCCTTCAACCGGCTGACCGTGCGCTCGAATTCGAACGCGTGGTCGTGGCCGAGGTAGAGTTTGTCCGGCGAGGCATCGGCCGTTACGACCAGCTTCGTGCCCGTGTCGTAGAGCGCGTCGATCAGGGTCATAAAGCGTTTCGCTTCGTTGCGGCGGTCGTAGTTCATTTTCGGAACGCCCTCGATAAACACCGTGTGGTAGCGACCTGCAATCGCAAGGTAATCCTCCGCCCCGCGCGGACGCTCGCACAGTTCGGCGAAGGTAAAGCGCGCGACACCTCCAGCGACCACCGGAACACGGATGCAGCGACCTTTGACCTCAAATGCGTCTTCATGCACCGGCGCGTTACCTGCCAGATGTGCAAAAACCGCGTCCGCCTTGCGGCGCGATGCATCGCCGAGCGGCGTGAAATACACCCCCTCCTCCACAAGACACCGCGCCCGGTAATCCACGCCACCATCGACGTGAAGCACCGTCGTCCGCTCCTTCAACAACGCGATGAACGGCTCGAATCGGTCGCGCTGCAACCCGCCCTCGTACAGGTCGTCCGGCGCGAAATTGCTGGTCGCCACCACCACGACCCCGCGCTCGAACAGCCCCGTGAACAGCCGCCCGAGCAACATGGCGTCGGCCACGTCGTCGACATGGAATTCATCGAAACACAACAGTTTCGTGTTCGCGGCGATCTCCTTCGCCAGATCAGGAAGAAGCGTGTCGACCTTGCTCCCCCGCCGCACATGCAGCCAGTCGTGCACCTCGATCATGAAAGCGTGGAAATGCACCCGGCGCTTGCGAACATCGTCCGGCAGGGACCGGAAAAACAAATCCATCAGCATGGACTTCCCCCGCCCGACCCCGCCCCAGAGATAGAGCCCCCTCGCAAGCCCTCTCCCCCGTGGGGAGAGGGTTTGGGTGAGGGGCATCAAGAGCCTTTTCAATATGGACGCTTCGCGATTTACACGCCCCTCTCCCCGCGGGGATGAGGGAGAAACCATAGCCTCATAAACCCGCTGCAATTCCGCGGCCGCCCGCGCCTGCGCCGGATCGCTCTCCAGCGCCCCGTTTGCGACCCATTCGTTATAGGTCTCAAGCGGTCCGGGCATCGGGATGGAGCTTCTGGACGAGAAGAATCGAAACCTCGTAAAGACCGAGCAGCGGGATCGCCAGTAAAATCTGCGAGATTACATCCGGCGGCGTCAGGAAAGCGGCAAGAACGAACACGACGACAACGGCGTATTTACGCTTTTTCCTCAGGCCGTCCGCGCTCACCAGCCCCGCCCGCCCGAGCAGGCCGAGCAGCACCGGCATCTGGAAACACAGTCCGAACGCAAAGATCAGCGTCATGACGAGATCGAGATATTCGCTCACCCGCGCCTCGAGCTGAATCGGCAGGGAGGTCTCCGCGCCCGTACTCTGAAAGCTCAGGAAAAACGGCCACGCGGCGGGCATGACCACGTAATAGACCATCGCCCCGCCCGCGAAGAACAGCACCGGCGTCGCCACCAGAAACGGCAGGAACGCCCGCCGCTCGGCCTTGTACAATCCCGGCGCGACATAGAGCCAGATTTGCGTGAGCAGTATCGGCATGGTCGCGAAGACGCCCGCAAAGAACGCCACCTTCATATAGGTAAAGAACGCTTCCGTCAGGCCGGTGTAGATGAGCCGCCCCGAGCTTTCCGGCCCCATCGCCTGCGCGAGCGGCGCGACGAGAAAGCCGTAGATCGGCTCCACGAACACGAAGCACAACCCCATGCCCGCGCCCATCGCCAGAAACGCCCACAACAGACGGCGGCGCAACTCGATCAGGTGCGCGAGCAGCGTCTTCGGCACGTCGTGCGGCATATCTTCAACGCTTTTGGTCGTCATCGCCTTCCCTGTCTTCCGGAATTTCGACGAATTCATCCTCGCCCGTATCGTCGTAGTCGTCCGGAACGGAGCTGCGATCCGTGCGAAGCTCCGCAAGATCGTGTTCGCGCATGAAACTTTCGAACTGGCTGCTCATGGCAAAACGCAGATACTGCAACCGGCGCACCACACGCCCGGCGTTGTAGAGCAATTTGGGAATATCGTCCGACCCCGTGACGAACACCGCCACGGCCAGAATAAGCAGCAATTCCGGCCAGCCAAAATCAAGCATCGTCCCGCGACGCTTCTTCCAGAACCTGCCGGAGCGTCCCGCAAAGCTGCTCCATGACAGGCAGGTAGGAGGGAATGCGTGCGGCGATATCCTCGGCCAGGCTCTCGTTGTAGGTACGCGAGGTGAGGTTGCGGTCGTCGAGCATATCGAGCCAAATCCGGTCGCTTTCGATCCACCCGGCCGCATAGGCTTTCTTCCACGCATCGCGCGGAGAGGCGGTCACGAGACCGTAAACTTCCAGCGCGGCCTTGAGCGCCTTCCACGTCAACTCGTACGAAAATTCAAACCGCTGGATCATGGCGTCGACACGCCCCGTATGATCCTCTGGAACGCCGAGAATTTCGCGCAGACGACCGAGCGCCGTTTCCAGTTCACTGACGCGGGCCGTCGCTTTACCCTCGTTCATACAACACCTTCCCGTCGCGAAGTATATTCTCCAGATAGCCGCCCTTCGCATCTTCGAGAAAAACGAAATCGAATTCAAGCAGCGTGCGCGCCTCGTCGATCGCATCCGAAACGGCCAGCCAATCCCGCGAATCGTGGCCGGGCCAGTCGATGGCGAGGTCGATATCGGCGCGCGGAGCATGGTCGCCGCGGGCGCGCGAACCGTACAGAATCACTCGCCGCGCCCCGAGCGCGCCCAGCCGCTCGACAAGGCCAGGCATGGCTTCGTGGATGGAGGCGGGGTCGATCCGCTCCATCGGTTCAGCGCCCGTCCCGTCCGTCGTCGACTTGCTTGCGCTCGCCCTCTTCATCCTTGAGGCCTTTTTTGAAGCTGTTGATGCCCTTGCCGAGATCCTCCATCATGCGCGGCAAACGGCCCGCGCCGAACAACAGCAGGATCACCAGAACGATCAGCAATATCTGCCAGATTCCAAGACTCATATTCCCGTTCCTTTCCCCGCGCTCTATGTTTTCTCATCCCGAACGCATGTGAGGGATCTTCATAAAAACAAGCCGCTTATGTATCCGGTTCGTCGTCGCCGCCGGCAACCTGCCCCACGAACAAATCCTCCGTCTCCGGCAGCGCCTCGATGGCCGGACGGCGGTCGAGGAGGCCTGTTGCCTTGAGTTCGTCGAGACCCGGCAGATCCATCATAGATTCCAGCCCGAACTGGTCAAGGAAGGCGTTGGTCGTGACCCAGGTCAGCGGTCTGCCCGGACTTTCCCGCCGCCGCCCCGGCTTGACCCAGCCCGCCTCCATCAGCACGTCGAGGGTCCCCTTGTTCGTCGCCACGCCGCGTATATTTTCGATCTCCGCGCGCGTCACCGGCTGGTGGTAGGCGATAATCGCCATGGTTTCCAGTGCCGCGCGGGACATTTTCTTTTGCACCTCGCGGCTGAGCTGCAACGCCTCGCTAAGGTCGGGCGCGGTCCGGAACGCCCAGTTCCCGCCGACCTCGACCAGATTAACCCCGCGCCCTTCGTAATGGCCTTTCAGTTCCGCAAGCAGCGCTCCGAGATCGGCCTCCTCGCCGATACGCTCGCGGATCGCTTTCGGCGAAAGCGGCTCGGCGGAGGCGAACAGAAGAGCTTCGAGAACGCGCAACAAATCAGGCTCACCGTGCATCGGTATCCTGCACGACCTCGAACGCGGCCAGAAATTCCTCTTCGGTCAGACGCGGCGCGTCGTCCGCGAACTCGTAATAAGGCGGTTTGAAATCGACGAAAATATGGTCCCTGATCCGCACGCCTTCCGTATCGTCCAGCGCGGAGACCGAGCAGTTCGTATAGCTCCCGTCCTTCAGGCGGAAAAACAGGCTGGACCCGCAGACATTGCAAAAGCCGCGCTCGCCCCATTTCGAGCTTTCGAACCACGTGACCTTGTCCGGATCCTCGATAACAAGCGACTCGCAGTCGAGCGACATGGCGGGACCGCCCCCGCCCCACCGCCGGCAGGCGGAGCAATGGCAAACATGCATGTCGAGATTGCGCAAAGCGGCCGTGAACTTCACCGCGCCGCAATAGCATTTTCCCGACCGGCGCAAATCCCTAGACTTCGTCATAGCTTTCCTCCAGTTCTCCCGTGTTCGTCCGCATATAGATCGGACGGAACGGGCCGTCCTGACGAATCTCGAGCTTGCCCTGCTTGACCAGTTCCAGCCCGGCCGTGAACATCGACGCGAGCGCCGAACGCACGAACAGTCCGTCCCGGATCCCCTCCGGCAGGAAAGAATGCAATGTCGTCCAGACGCTGCGCTGCCCTTTGCGCGGCAGGGCCCCCAGCATTTTCGTCATGCGCTGCATCGCCGATTCCATGCTCATCAGCGTGAATTTCGGCAAGTCGTAGGTCTTCCCGCTCGCCCGGCGCTGAATGTCGCCATAGGCGCGCAAAATATCGACCAGCGCCACGTCATACACCGTCTCGGTCTGCGTATGAAGCTTTTCCGGCATACCGCGCGCGAAAACCTGCCGACCCAGCTGCGGGCGCTTCATCAGCTTTTCCGCCATGGCCTGCATGGCCTCAAGGCGGCGGAGCTGGAACTGCAGCGCTTCGGCCATCTCCTGCGCCGAAAGCTGCTCCTCGTCGTTTTCCTGCTTCGGCAGCAACAGGCGCGACTTCAGATAGGCGAGCCAGGCCGCCATGACCAGATAATCCGCCGCAAGGTCGAGCCGAAGCTCCTTCGCCCGCTCGATAAAGTCGAGATATTGCCGCGCGAGCTGCAAAATCGAGATTTTCGAGAGATCGACCTTCTGGTCCCGCGCAAGCTGCAACAGAACGTCAATCGGCCCTTCATAACCGTCGATATCCAGAAGCAGCGTATCCGCCGGATGATTATCCGGCGCTTCTCCGCGCGGCGGGTCTTCCTCGAACGCGACATGCGTCATGCCGCCACCTGCCTTGACCCTGCGGAGAGGTTCAGGCGGCTCACGGAATCCGGACGAAGCTCCGGCAGGGTCTCCGCAAGATATTCCATCTCGTCGAAATTGCCCGAACAATGCAATACGGCGTCGATTCCCGCCCCAAGGCAGGCGCGCGCCCGCTCGCTGATATCGCCATAGGGCGCGAGCGCTTCCATCGAGAGATCGTCGCTGAGCAGGAAGCCGTCAAAGCCGATCGCGCCGCGAATCGTCTCGTCGATCACCGTGCGCGAAACCGTCGCCGGATGCTTTGGATCGAAAGCGTCAAAGATGACATGCGCGTTCATACCCCAGACGAACGACCCGAGATTGCTTCCGGCAACATGCGCGAACGGCGCAAGATCGGCGTCGAGTTCCGCGCGTGCGGCCCGCACGCGAGGCAACTCGTAGTGACTGTCAAGCGCCGGGCGTCCGTGCCCCGGAATATGCTTGATCACCGGCGTGATTCCGGCCTCGAGAAACGTCCTGCATACGCACTCGCCAAGCCGCGCGACAATCGAGGGGTCGCCAGAAAACGCGCGGTCGCCTATGGCCGCGTGAGTCTCTTCGGACAGCACGTCAAGCACCGGCGCGCAATTGACGTTGATCCCGCAATCGCGCAGCTCCTCGGCCTGTTGGAGTATGGTGAAGGACAGCGATTCAATTGCTTCGTCAAAATTCTCCTCCGCCATTTCCCCGAAACGGCGCATAGCGGGCTGGTCACGCCAGAACGGTGGCTTCAGCCGCTGCACGCGCCCGCCTTCCTGGTCGATCAGGATCGGGCAATCGCGCCCGAGAATCTCGCGGAGCTTTGCGGTGAGCTGGCGAACTTGCGCGGGTTCGGCGCAATTGCGGGTAAAGAGGATAAAGCCGAGCGGTTTAGCCTTCTCGAACAGCGCCCGCTCCTCCTTCGAGACGACGAGCCCGTTCACCGAAAAAATGGCGGCAAGCGGCGGATCGACCGCGTTAACGGCCGACCACAAGACAGCCTCCCGGGGTCTTCGCCTTGATCGAAGCGCAGACCTGATCGGCCTTGTCGCGCAGAAACGGACCGGCCTGCACGCGATAGAACGTGCCGCGTTCGGCGAGATCGGCACTCTGCACGCGATAGGAGGAACCCGAGAGGGAGTCGTACTTCTTCTGCGCCTGTTTCCAGGCGGTCTCGGCCGCGTCCCGGCTCTTCAGGCTGGCGAGTTGCACGAAGAAATGCCCGGTCGCCGGTACGGCAGCCCCGGCGGCAGGCTCGATCTTCGCTGCGGCTTCGCTTGCCTTCGCCATTTCCTTTTTGGCGCTTTCTTCCCTGGCGCTGGCCGCATCTTCCTCCTGCTTGCGCAGAACGGATTGAACCAGCGCGCGCGTTTCGTCCGAAATTTCGGGCGCATCCGGACCTGATTCCTTTGACGTCACCGGCTCGGTCAGGTCCTGAGACTCGTTAGAGTCGGAAGAGTCGGATTCAAAAAGGTTCTGGGGCGACTCGCCTGCGGCGGTGTTCAGGCCCGCGAACAGTCGCTCGCGCGGCATCGGATCTTCGTCGTCGGCAAGAAGATTCTCGACGCGCTCTCCTGTCCGGTTATCCGCCTCGCGCAATGTATCGAAAATCGTGCTGTCCCTGTGGGGAACGTCCATGCCTCCCTGATCCTCCGGCGCATTGCGATAAGGCTCCGTCCCGGCGCGCACCACCGGAACGGTGAGATCGTCATGGGTCTGCGCCTCACGGGGATAGCTGTACCAGAGCACAGCGACAAGAACCGCGATCATCGACAGCACCACCATGAAAGTCACCAGCGAACCCCGCCCGTGAATACGATTTCCCTGGCTCAGTGCCCTGCGAATGGCGACAATCGGCCCTTCTCCGGGTCCGTCGAACTCGTTGCGTCGTGTAGGCATGTCCTTGTATCCCGTTCTCCCGGACGGCCACTCTACAGCCTTCCTTCGCGAACGCCTCCAGCAATTGAATTTAACGATTCGATTTAACAGATAACAGACAGAACATTCAAGGATTTCCACGCCTGCGCGCGGCTCTTTCCACAATTCCATCGGCAAGAGCAAATCCCTCTCCCCCGTGGGGAGAGGTTACCTCGTCCCCTACCGCAAATCCCAATGCAGATTGAACAGCCGCTCGTGTTCGCGCATGGCGTAGCGGTCTGTCATTCCGGCGATGTAATCGCAGATCACGCGGGCGCGGGCCGCGTCGTCGGTCAAGCCGCCTGCTTCCTTTACATCCTGCTGCCACCGGTCCGGGAGACAGCCTGGATGCTCGAAAAAAGCCTTGAACAGATCATGCACGAGCCGTTCGACCTTCAACCAGATGCGGTTGATCGTGTAATGGCGGTACATGCGCTCGAACAGAAAGTCGCGCAATTCGTCGACGCGGGCTTCCATCTCCGCCGAAAAGCCGATGAGCTGGCGACCGCAGGTACGCACGTCCTCCGGGCTTTGCGGATTCGCTGCCGCGATCCTCGCGCGACTTTCCTCGAGCACGTCTGCGACCATTGCCCCGATCATCTCGCGCACCATTTCCTGCACGAGATAGTGTTCCTCGATATCGGGAAAATCCGCCCGCACAACGTCAAGCACATCAGCGAGCAAGGGGATATCCTCGAGATCACCCAGCGTGAACAACCCCGCGCGAAGCCCGTCCTCGACATCGTGATTGTTATAGGCGATATCATCGGCAATCGCCGCCGCCTGCGCCTCGATCGTCGCGTGCGTCGAAAGTTCGAGATCCATGTCTTGCGACACTTTTTCGAGCGTGACGGGCAGCGGTCCGCTCACCGGCCCGTTATGCTTGACGACGCCCTCCAGCGTCTCCCATGTCAAATTCAGCCCCGGCCAGCGCGGATACTTGCGTTCAAGAAAGGTCAGGATGCGCAGGGACTGGTCGTTATGCTCGAACCCGCCGTAAGGCGCCATACATTCCTGCAGATAAACCTCGCCCATATGCGCGAAAGGCGTATGGCCGAGATCGTGCGCCAGCGCGACCGATTCCGCCAGATCCTCGTTGATCATCAGCGCCCGCGCCAGTGCCCGCGTCACCTGCGCGACCTCGAGCGTATGCGAAAGCCGCGTGCGGTAATGGTCGCCCTCGTGATAGACGAAGACCTGCGTTTTGTATTTCAGGCGGCGGAACGCGCTCGCATGGATGATCCGGTCCCGGTCCCGGTGGAATTCCGTGCGGTACTTGCTCGGCGGCTCGTCGTACAATCGCCCCCGGCTCTGGTCCGGTCTGCAGGCGTAAGACACAAGAGGAAGAGCGCAGTAGTTGTAGGAGGGCTGCCCGGTCGCCGCGTCTGTCATCATGAGCTTTGGTTCTCCAATTGAATTATTCCCGCCCCGCGCAATATAATGATCCGATGCAGAACGAAGACACCATAACCATCCACGAGAGCGCCGTAAAGCGCGTCAATGCCCTGCGCGCAAGCCAGAACAACCCCGGCCTCAGGCTGCGCATCACAGTCGAGGGCGGCGGATGTTCGGGGTTCCAGTATCGGCTTGAGCTATCCGACCGATTCGAAGAGAACGACCGGACCTTCGGCGGAGGCGCGGTGGTTACGGACGAGATGTCCATGACCTTCCTCAAAGGCGCGACCGTCACATTCGAGGAAGGGCTGATCGGAGCCGAATTCAGAATCGACAACCCGAACGCCGTCGCTGGCTGCGGCTGCGGGACGAGTTTTTCGATTGGTTGAGCAGGCTGCCGGAATCTTTAAGTCCGACCTCGTCTGCTGTCACTATGGAGCGGCGGGCACAGAGACCAGCCCCGTCGCAGCGTCCGGTTGACTCAGTGCGGCAGGCAGACGTGCGCCCTCAATCGAGACGCAGGCATCGATCTGTTCTCTGACCAGCCCGATGGCGCGCGCGGCCGACGCCCTCGTCAGATTCGCCCCGTCGAACGTCGCTTTTCTTACATTTGTATAGCTCATATTGGCGTTGACAAGAACGGCGCCGTCAAAACGAGCGTCGCACACAGCTGCGCAGTCAAGATTTGCGCCCTCAAGATTCGCCCTCTTCAGACTCACGCCGGTCGCTCTGGCCGAGTAGAGAACGGAATTCGTCAGATTCGCGCCATCCATTGTTGCCTCGCGCAGATCGGACCGGCTCAGGTCGGCACCGGCCAGAGGCGCCCCCGAGAGGTCTGCCTTGCGAAGATCGACACCGACCAGTCTTTTTGGCAGCGCGTCTCCGTCATGAAATTCAAATCGTTGCCCCGACCGTCCATCCGTCCTGAGGTACTCGCGATGCAGTCGATAGCGCCCGGTGAAATCCGCCGACCAGCCCTTTGTTACCCGGTTAAAGGCCACTCGCAAAGCCATTCCAATTCGCATCGGTTTTTGTCCTTTATTAATCATGGATACTCGCTGCGCATTTTCATAAACTCTCCGCGATTTGCAAGAAAAATCGCGCACTCTTCCCGCTTTCCTCAAAAAAACAGCAGCAATTCGAAATCGCGCCGTCAGGCGTAAAATCGGAGAGAGGCATTCCTCATGAACGCGGCGTTCGGTGGCAAACGGGGACGGAGTAAAACGAGGGGGTTTTACTCCGTCCCCATTCCGGCGCGTCCCCACCCAACCCTCCCCCGCTTGCGGGGGAGGGCAATGAGGCTTTGGTTTGGCGAAGCCAAAGCAATTAGCCGAGTGGACGGGGGTCGCTGGACGGGTCAATCTAATCGGAAAGTGCTCTAGGCCGTGTTTCCACCACCAAGGCATGAAGACACCAAGGCGCTGGTAATACAACAAACTTGGTGCCTTGGTGTCTTGGTGGTATAAATACTTGATTTTTCGCCATGCACGCAAAGCGCGAGGGTAATCCTCATCTCCGGTCCGTACGCAACCCGGGAGAGGGGGCGATAGCCGGGGAGTGACAAGAAAACAAATGCCAGAATGCACGTTCGCTCGTGGATTTTTCACCACGAGCCATTGAACCGGCGCGATCTAGAATTGCTGAAAAAAACATGCGCACCCTTTCCCTGCGGAACGTTTCTGCTATCCTGCCTTCCATGAAAATCGCGTCGTGGAACGTCAACTCGATCAAGGCACGGCTCACGCACGTCAAGGACTGGCTGGCGACCGCACAGCCGGATGTGCTGCTGTTGCAGGAGTTGAAAGGGCTGGAATTTCCGGACATGGAGTTCACGGCGCTCGGCTATCATTCGAAGTGCGTCTGCCAGAAGAGTTATAACGGCGTCGCCACCCTCTCAAAAAGCGACATTGACGTTATTTGCGACTATTTGCCGAACCCCGGCGAAGACGATCAGGCGCGCTATCTCGAAGCCGACATCAATGGCTTGCGCGTAATCAACATTTACCTGCCGAACGGCAATCCGGCGCCGGGAGAAAAATTCGACTACAAGCTCGGCTGGATGGACCGGCTTTACGCGCGCCTGAAAGCCCTGCGCGAGGCGCGCGTGCCCTTCCTCGTCGGCGGCGACTTTAACGTCATTCCGGAAGACAGGGATTGTTACGACGCGACAGCCTGGGAGGGCGACGCGCTCTTTCGCCCGGAAAGCCGCGCGAAGTTCCGCGCGCTCCTGAACCTCGGCCTGTACGACGCCTTCCGTATTTTCAACAGCGAACCCGGCCAGTACACATTCTGGGATTATCAGGCCGGACGCTGGCAAAAAAATCAGGGCATTCGCATCGACCATTTCCTGTGCTCCCCGGAAGTCACCGACCGCCTCGCGAACTGCGCGATCGACCGGGACCCGCGCGGGAAGGAAAAACCCTCTGACCACACGCCGGTCATCGTCGAGGTGAACCGGCCGTGAAAGCCGCGATCCTCCTGCTCGCCGCCCTCTCCCTTTCCGCCTGCGCGACGAGCGACGCGCACCTTCACGACTACGGATATTACCTTGCCAACAAGCGAGCCAACCACACGACAAGCGCGCAATTCGCCCATTGCCGGGGCTATGGCTGCAAGTATGTCGACAAGGTCAGCCTTGCGGAAGACGACTGGGCCGAAATCGACGCCTTTTTCGACCCCTCCCCCGAAACGCCCGCCGAAGAACGAGAGCGTCTGCGACATGCCATCGGCTGGTTCGAGCGGCGCGTCGGGGCGATTACCGGCACCGACGAGGACGTCCACGGAACGTTCTACAAACTCGGCGGCCGGCAGCAGGACTGCGTCGACGAGAGCACGAACACGACGATCTATCTCGCCGTTCTGGACGAACGGGGCCATCTGAACCACCACCGCATCCGCAAACCCCAGATGCGCCCGCCCTTCATAGGCGGAGGCCGCTGGCCGCACCAGACCGCCGTCATCACCGAAACCGCAACCGGAACGCAGTACGCCGTCGATTCATGGTTCCACGACAACGGCGCGGAGCCGGAAATCGTTCTTTTGAGCGAATGGAACAAAGGCTGGCGCCCCCGCCTGCCATCTCACAGCCAACGGGATTAACGCAGGAAAACCGTAACTTCCCTGTTGCCAGCGTCGCCGCCTCCTCTTACTCTTGAATGGCATTATTTTTTTCGAATCGATCTGGACGAAAGAGACCCATGACACGCAAGACAATCCGACATTTCGCCATGGCGCTTGCCGCCGCGACCGCCCTTTCGGCTGCCGGCTGTGCAGGCAACACGACGATGGAAGAACGCGACGTCACAGCCGATCGCATCGCCCGCCCCGCCTTTATGGTCGAGCGCGTCATTCCGGCCGGTCCGTTCAATCTGATGGCGTGGGAGCGCATGCATGTAAAGCGCGCGCCCGCGACCGTCTATATCGAGGGAGACGGTCTGGCCTGGACCTCGCCGCGGCGCGTGTCGCTCGACTCGACGCCGAAGAACCCGGTCGCCCTGCATCTGGCCGCGATGGACCGGGCCAGCAACGTCGCCTGGCTCGCCCGCCCCTGCCAGTACACGGGCGCGGGACCGGCGAACAATTGCGAAAGCAAGTACTGGACGGATTCCCGGTTCGCGCCGGAAGTCGTCTCCTCCTATCACGCCGCGCTCGACAACATGAAACGGCTCTACGGCCTGACCGGTTTCCATCTCGTCGGCTATAGCGGCGGCGCGGCCGTGGCGGCGCTCGTGGCCGCGCAGCGCGACGACATCCTCTCGTTCCGCAGCGTCGCGGGCAATCTCGATCACGAAACCTGGACCGAACTGCACGGCGTCTCGCCGTTGACCGATTCGCTGAACCCGGTAACGGTCGCGCCCGAACTCACGCACCTGCCGCAGCACCATTTCATCGGCGGACAGGACGAGATCGTTCCCCCAGCCGTGTTCCACTCCTGGGCACAGGCCGCCGGGAAAACCGACTGCCTGAAATACAGCTTCATCATGGAGAACGAGCACGAAGCCGGTTGGGTTGACAAGTGGCCGGAACTGCTCACCCGCCCGATCGAGTGCGCAGGCCCGCCTGCGCCCGCGCCTGCCCCGGTCCCGCAGGAATTCCTCGACGTGAAGAAATAGGGGGTTTCGAATCTTCGTGATTCCGAATCTCTGAATCTCCGCGTGCCACTCTCCCCGCGGGAGAGGGATGCGCAAGCTTTGGGCCGCAAGGGCCTTAGAGCACTTTCCTGTTAGATTGACCCGTCCAGCGACCCCGCCCACTCGGCTAGAGCATTGGGCCTTTGTGTTGACTCACATCGTCACCCCGGACACCCGAAGGGTGATCCGGGGTTTATGCCGCTGAAGAAACAACCTTCTCCGGCATAAATCCCGGATAAAATGCTCCGCATTTTTCCGGGATGACGCCTTTGAAATGGGTCAACCTAAAACGCCAACGCTCTAATTGCTTTGGCTTTGCCAAACCAAAGCCTTATTGCCCTCCCCCGCAAGCGGGGGAGGGTTGGGTGGGGGTGAGCCTTCGTTAAGCGCCGTTACCCCCGCTCGATCTCCCCCCTTCGCAAGGGGGAAAGGCGCGGCGGGTCCGGAGCGTCCGTCGCCTGCCCGAAAAGCAAGAGGTTACTCCCCGGCACTCGCCCATCTCCCTCCCGGGGGAGTGGCTGTTTACCCTCGCGTCTTGCGCGCATGGCCGGGGAGTAACGCCGGAAGAAGCGCCGTGGTCGCTGTGATCGCCGTGGTTGACCGTTTCAACACAGAGCCGCTCGCTGCACGGAGAACACGGAGGGGAGAAGGAAAACAGCTCCGGAGCTACGGAATCACAAACATTCGAACAAAAAGAAAGCCCCGCACAAGGGCGGGGCTTTCGAGGATTTCGGTTTTACCCGAAGCGATGCCTAGAACTTGTAGGCAGCGCGGAGGTAACCGGCGTGAGCATCGTAGTCTTCCTTGACTTCGAAGTCGTAGTTCGCCGTGAACTCCCAGTTGTTGACCGCGTAGTAGGTCACAGCGCCGCCGATGTTGAACGTGCTCTGTGCCGGGTCAGCACCTTCGGTCGTAAAGGTCGCGCCACCACCGACGAAGCGGTTCGTGGTTTCGACTTCGTCACCGATGACGTCATAGCGGTAGCCAACGCGAACTTCAGGCTCGACATAGGAACCGTCAGCTTGCTGGAACATCCAGGAAGCATCAAGGCCAAGGCCGAGTTCGAAGATCGAGACTTCGTCCTGATCGACGACGAGGCTCGCACCGCCAGCGCCCGTTTCCGTGTAGTCGTCGCCATCATAGTACATGTAGTTGGCGAGGACGCTCGGCGTCAGGACCATGCCACTGTCCATGGCGTAGTCGCGACCGAGTTCGGCACGCAGGCTCCAGGTATCGGAGTCGAAGTCACCGTCTGAAGTGAGACCGGCAACGCCACCGACATTGGAGCGGCGAACGTCGTTGTCACCCGTCGCGTAGGCAGCTTGCCCCGTCAGCCACGTGGTGTCGTCGAGTTCGTACTCACCGTATAGGGTGAACTGGTACGTGTCGATTTCCGTGTTGACGTTCTTGCTGTCGACTTCGGTGTCGGCATAGGCGAACGCCAGACCAACAGTCGTGTCGGCCATCAGGTTTTGCGTGTCGACACCGACGGCAAAGCCGACCGTGTCCACGTCAAAACCGGAGATGCCATCGCGCTTGTCTTGCTCGCCCGTCTGACCGAACACCTGACCCCACATGCCGAGGCCTTCACCCATGTTACCGGCAGCCATACCCGTCATGCCACCGTCGCGGAGCGAGGCAAGGCGGGTTTCCGTCAGGCCCATGGTGTTGTTGTTGACGACCGTAGCCGCAACAACGTTACCACCCGAGATGTCCGGCATAATGGATTCGACAACGGCATCGATCGTCGCTGTCGAAGCACCGGCTACTGCGTCATAGACCGCAGCAAGGTTGGTATCGGCAGCGTATTGTGCGTCCGTGATACCGAGGATGGCATCAACAGCAGCCGCTTCCGCACCCGAGTCGACAACTGACGAGGAAGTCAGCATGTCCGCCGTTGCGACGAGCGCGGCACCGTTACCGCCTGTGACCGTGAAGTCGAACAGGGCGGAGGTGTCGTTGATCGCCGCGGCAGCCTGGTCGACAGTCAGCGAGCCCGCACCCATGATGGAGAAGGTTTCACCATCTTCGATGCGACCGCCGCCGACAGCCAGTTGAAGCGTGTTGCCCGTCGTGGCGGCGTTCGTGCCGTCAAGATTGGCCCATGCTTCAGCAACTGTCAGCGTCAGAGTACCGGAGTTATCCGCGCCCAGAGCCGTCGTGCCGACCACGATCGTGATCGTACCCGTGCTGTCCGCAAGAGCGTTCGCGGTGAGCGTTGTAGCTTCCCCAACTGTAATCGAACCGTTGTTGGTCAGGTTTCCGGAAGCTGTCATATTGCCGCCGAGGACAAGACCTGCGTCGGCGACCGTCGTCAGGGCAACGGTGAACGAGTCGCCCGTGATCGTTACGGTTTCATCCGCACCGTTCACGTTGATTGCGTCCGCTCCGGTACCCGCGGCGAGACCAATCTGTCCATCGAATGTGCTCGTGCCTTGGAACGTGATCGTGCCACTCGGGCCGCCCGTGCTGATGATGTTACCGGTCCAGTCGGCGTTGTCAGCCAGAATGACAACCGCGTCTTGGTTATCCAGATTAAGGCCGTTCGCCGTCGTTACATCACCGTTGAACGTAACGGTAGCAGCCGCGTCAATGTCCATGTCGTCAGCGTTAACCGTCGAACCGAACGAAGCCGCGTTGGCACCCGTGACCGTGACTTGCTTCAGCGAGTTCGTGGCACCAACGGCACCCGTGACCGCGCTGCCCGTCGCACCGGAAACAATCGTCAGCGTACCGGCGCCATCAGCACCCGTAACGTTGTCGACCGCACCCGTCAGTGTTTTCGTCGTGGCAAGAGCAACCGTACCGTCGGCCTCGAACTCAACAGAAGCGATTGCCGCATCACCGTTCAGGGTCAGCGCGTGTGCGGTTTCGATCGTTGCGGTTTCGAATCCGGTAACATCGGAATCGATCCGGGCAGCAGCACCGTTTACAACAATCGTGTCCGTACCCGTTCCACCGGCAAGCGTGTCGGCGTCGATCGTACCTGCGCCCGTGAAGGTAACCGTGTCGTTGCCTGCACCGAGATCGATAGCGTTGCCTCCGCCACCAACGGTACCAGCACCGGCAACGGTAATGCTTTCAGCGCCCGTTGAGCCGGTAATTCCGCCGTCGATTGTACCCGTCGTGACCGAAACGCCTGCGCCAGCGGCAAGAGTAATGTCACCCGTCACCGTCTGGTCGACTGCAGCCAGTGTACCACCGGCAGCAACTTTGATGGCGTCCGCGGTAATACCGGCACCTGCCATCAGGGTCTTGGAAGCAGCAACGTTGACTTCGGCAAGCTTGGCGTTCGCGCCGATATCATTTGTCGTTGCAAAGTCATCGTTAAAGTTGATGACACCTTCGCCAGCCGCGTTACCGTCGACTTCGCCAAGTGTCAGGCCAGCGGCATCGGTGATCGTGAGAACACCGCCGTCAGCGATATCAATGCCGTTTGCAGTGGCAAGGCCAACGGTACCGGTTGTGGAATCAAGGACATTAACAACGCCCGTGGCACCAATCTCAATGCCACCTGCTGTGGTCGAGATAACCATGTTTCCGGCGGCATCGACAGTCAACGTGCCGAGGACATTAATGGCAGCTTCAGAATCGAGCGTGTTCTGAGCAATCCAGGTATCAGTCGCGGCAATGTTGAAGTCGCCTACTTCATTCACACCACCAATAACGGCGGTTTGTGTAACCGTGATACCTGTTCCGCTCGTGGTCAGGATACCCGTCGGGTCGGCATCAGCGCCATTAATAATGTTCGAAATGGTCACATCGTCAGAAACCGTGACGGTATCACCATCCGAAATAACAAGTGCGGCACCGAAATCCGCGGTAAGCTCGCAAGATGTACCGCCTGTCGGATCGACAGCGCACTCAGCAGCCATTGCGCCGGAGGCAAAGCCGCCGACAGCCACAAGGGCCGTACCGACCAGCAGTGTTTTTTTGAACTTAGTCATTCTGTAATTCTCCCTAAGAGTTTTGAAAAGAAGAGATGAGAGGGTGTGAGCCGCGCGGGGCGCGAGACACGAGAAGGTTATTTGTCCAAGAGCGTCCGTCTTGCATAGAGATGGTTTATTGTAATTCGCTTCGTTTCATACGAGCGCCGCCGGGCGAATCCGGCAGCGGTGAAAATTTACCAGCTTGAGTGGAACGGGCAAAGCGGCTTTTGCGAACCGGTATCTTTTATCCCGCAAAACTGTTGCAGATGCGTCACAGTTTTGTTCGTATATTGTTAACGAATCGAGAATTTGTTTTGTATATTAGATAACTCTAACTTTTCGCGGAGCGGCCATCGCTTGATAGCCGGCCCCCCCCCTGGAAAGGAGGAGAGACGCGCAAGCCCTGGCCCTGTTAAGGGCCTTAGAGCATTTAGGTTGACTCACCCCCACCCAACCCTCCCCCGCTTGCGGGGGAGGGCAATGAGGCTTTGGTTTGGCGGAGCCAAAGCAATTAGCCGAGTGGGTGGGGGTGAGCCTCCGTCAAGCGCCGTTACCCCCCTCTTGATCTCCCCCCTTTGCAAGGGGGGAAAGGCGGGGCGGGCCTTTATAAGATACCGATGAGAAACAACTATGTCATTCCGAGCGAACGCGAGGAATCTTGCCGCTATCCACCGTATGAATATCCCTCCGCGTCCTCCTCCGCCCTTCGGGCTTCGGCGGACAGGTCGCGTCGGGATGACGAGCCGTTGGAATGCATCACATAGCTCATACCACACTGACCGCGGATCTGTTTTCGGGCGATCCCCGTGGGCAAATGCGTTTCGCCTTGCTTTTGGGGGCTGGGATTCGTTAACTGTTGCATTCGTTGATTTCTTACCGGAGAAACACCCATGGCTCTCGGCAATCTCGCCATCAAGTCGGACGACAGTAAAGGCAACGACAACGCATACGACAGTGTGCCCTACGAGAGCTATTCCTATCCCCAGACCCATCCGGAGCACCTGCATACGATCGCGCGCCTGTTCGGGATGACCCCTCCGGACTACCGCAAGGCGCGCATTCTGGAGCTTGGCTGCGCCTCGGGCGGCAACCTGCTCCCGCTCGCCACGCTCTACCCGAAGTGCAAAATCACCGGGATCGACCTTTCGAAAGAACAAATCGATCAGGCCAACCGTCACAAGGACAGCCTGGGCCTGACCAACGTCGATTTCCACCAGACGGATATCATGGACGTCGGCCCCGGTTTCGGCACGTTCGACTATATTATCGTCCACGGCATCCTTTCATGGGTGCCGGACGAGGTCGCGGGAAAGATTTTCGATATTTTCCGCGACAATCTTTCTGAAAACGGCCTTGCGGTGGTGAGCTACAACACGCTTCCGGGCTGGAACTTCGTCAAATCCATGCGCGAGATGATGATGTTCCACACCGCCCGGTTCACGGATCCGAAGGAGAAAATCGTTCAGTCCCGCGCACTGCTCGAATTCCTCGCCGAAAACGCCCGGAGCGACGCGTACAAGCAGGTGATCGAACAGGAGAGGCAAATGCTCGCGAAGGTGAACGACTCATACCTCTTCCACGACCATCTCGAGGGCATCAATCGCCCCTTCTATTTTCACGAGGTCGTCGAAATGATGAAGGAACGCGGCCTGCACTATGTCGGCGATTCGGCCCTGACCTCCATGTTCGTCGGCAACATGCCCAAAGGCGCAATGGAGAAACTCGGCTCGCTCGGTGATATCGCGCTGCAGGAACAGTACATGGATTTCGTCACCAACCGGCGCTTCCGCACGACGATCCTCGCGAAGAAAGGGGCGCCGATTAACCGCGCCCTCAAGACAAGCCAGATCTTCGATTTCATCTTAAGCGCCAACATCAGGCCGAACGAAGAAGGTGCGGAACCAAAAGACAAAATGACGTTCCTGTACGGCAACGGTCAGACTTTTTCCGTCAACGGCACGGCGGGCGCGGCCCTGATGCTGGAAATCTCGGGAATCAAAACGAGATTTACAATGAAGAAAGCCGTGGAAAGCACTGCGAAAAAATACAAAATCGATCGCGTAGATATAGAAAAAGCGGCGCAGGAAGTCGGGCTGCGCCTCGTCATGGCGGGCATCTTCACCCTTCACAGCGAAGAGGAACGCGCGGCCCGCGAAGTGAAGGAAAATCCGGAAGTCTTCGCCCTCGCCCGCTATCAGGCGACGATCCCGGGAACAACCATCCTCACCAACACGCGCGGCGACTCAGTCGGCACCGACGTCTTCGCAAACCACTATATCCGGTACATGGACGGCAAGACCGATCTGGACGCCATCACCCTGAAAGTCGCGGACCACGCGCTCGCAGGCGACATTACCGTCAAGCAGGGCGACACGGTCATTAAGGATAAAAAGCAACTTGTCGAAACCCTGCGCCCTGCCATCGAACAACGCCTCCCGGCCCTGGCCGCGAACGCGCTGCTCGTCTGAGCAGATAGAACGGGAGGCGTGCCTACCCGATCTTTTTCAGGGCCTTCGAGATACCGTCGAGCGACATGTTCACGCGAATCGTCTTGCCCTGACGGTCGAGGAACAGGAACGAAATCTGCTTGCCCTTGCGGAGCATGTCCAGAACGGCGGCGTTAAGGTTCAGATAGGCGTAGCAGCCGCCAAGGTCGCAATAACGGGGACGGAAGCTGAACGGCTCGCCGTCATCGATCATCATCTGGGTGGTCGCCACATCGCCGCCCGTATGCAGAAGAATACCAAGCGGCAGGATGATCACGCCCCGCGCGGCTTCCTTGTCCTCCGGAAAACCGATGGCGAATTCGGCGACGCGCTGACCGCCCTCGGCGGCGACAAGACGCTGGAAGACTTCGCACCCGCCGCGCCCCTGCATCTTTTCGCCGTCCTCCCCTTCCGCGCACCGCACGCTCCACAGCTCCGCAGGCGCGTTCTGAGCGGCCTCAGTCCCGGCGGGCTTCGCCTTCTCCTTGCCGGTAACGCTGTGGCTGGCAAAAACGACCCCCGCGGCAACCCCAAGGGTGCAGGCGGCGATGACGAGGCTACGACTCTTGAATGACATGGCTTTTCCTCTTCTGGACAGAGATTCTTCCAACGAGGGAAAAACCTAGCCCATCGCAGCGTCATGTGCAAGACACGCAGGCGCCCGAACCGGAGGCCCGAGATTTTCGGGAGGCGGATTGTAGCCACCGTTGAGGTTTGCCTCAAAGCCAGCCAACTCGCGGCGATGCTCGGCCCGCACATGCTCGGGCAATTTCTCACGAACGATGTCGAATGCCCGCCGAGCCTCATGACGTGACATGATCCGGCTGCGCCCCTCTCCAAAGGGATCGGCACCTTGTTCGGGAACGCCATCAAAGACCGCGAATCCATGAATCGGGCCATAGGGCGTACGAAACGCCAGCATGGCGGTCGCGCCGTCATCTCCGAGAACGAATCCCGTCAACTCCCCAACGGTCATAACCCTGACCTCGGGACCGGCCTCCGAATCCGCCGGGCGACCTTCAGCCCCCCGCCGGAAAAACCCACGCAAACCAGTAATAGTAACCCCCCTGAAAACACAAACGGCGCTGCCAACGGCAACACCATCATTTTCGTTCACCCGTAAAACGCTACGCCTCTCCTGCGCACCCGTCGAGTCTTTTCGGAAAAAACCGGAACGGGCGGGCCCGCCCCGCGCGGTTCTCGATCGGGGCCATCGCCTGAAAAGTTTCACTCCCCGGCCATGCCTCTCTCCCGGGGGGAGAAGCGTTTTACCTACCCCGCCGGCTCGAACAGGGCGGCGATGTCCTTTTCGGTCAGCTTGCCGCCGGAGGTCTGCGCGGGGTCGAACAGCGCGTCGGCCAGCGCCTGCTTGCGCTCCTGAAGCTGCTGGATTTTCTCCTCGACGGTTCCCGTCGTCAGAAGCTTGTACACGAAAACCGGCTTGTCCTGACCGATGCGGTGAGCCCGGTCGGTCGCCTGACGTTCCACGGCCGGGTTCCACCACGGATCGTAATGGATCACCGTGTCCGCCGCTGTCAGGTTCAGACCCGTCCCGCCCGCTTTCAGGGAGATGAGGAACAGCGGGACCTCGCCGTTCTGGAAGGTCTGGATCGGGGTCATGCGGTCTTTGGTCGAGCCGGTGATCTTGACGTAGGGAATCTGTGAGGCAAGGCACGCGTCCTCGATCAGGCCCAGCATCTGCGCGAACTGCGAGAACAACAGGATGCGCCGCCCGTCCTCGATCATCCCCGGCAGCATCTCCATCAGCGTTTCCAGCTTGGCCGATCCCGCCCGGCTTTTTTTGGCCGACTCCATCTTGAGCAAACGCGGATCGCAACAGACCTGCCGCATCTTGAGCAGCGCGTCCAGAACCATGATGTGGCTGCGCGCGAGCCCCTTCGAGGCGATTTCCCGGCGGATTTTTTCGTGCATGCTGAGACGGATGGTCTCGTACAGGTCGCGTTGCGCCGTCCCGAGATCGATGCTGCGAATCATTTCCGTCTTGGCGGGCAATTCCGCCGCCACAGCTTCCTTCGTGCGGCGCAAAATGAACGGGCGAACGCGCCGGGCCAGAGCGTCTTTTTGCGTCGCGGCGGTGTCCGTTCCGTTTTCGATCGGCCTGCGGTAAATGCTGCGGAACTGCTTCTCGTCGCCGAGATAGCCGGGCTGAAGGAAGTTGAAGAGCGACCACAACTCGCCCAGATGGTTTTCAAGCGGCGTTCCGGTCAGGCACAGGCGTTGCTCCGCACGCAGTTGCCGGACGATCTGCGTCATGCGCGCCTTGCTGTTCTTGATGAACTGCGCCTCGTCGAGAATGACGGCAAAGAAGTCGTGGTCGAGCAGGACGTCCTTGTCGCGGGTCAGCAAAGGATAGGTCGTCAGGACGAGATCGTAACCGGCGATGTCCTCAAACCGCTCCTTTCGATCCGCGCCGTGCAGCATCAGGACTTTCATGTCCGGCAGAAACTTTTCCGCCTCCGCACACCAGTTATGCATCAGGCTCGTCGGCGCGACGACGAGCGAGGGCTTGCCCGCCCCTTCCTGCCGCGTCTTTTCGTGCGCCAGCCAGGCGAGCGCCTGCACGGTCTTGCCAAGCCCCATATCGTCGGCGAGGATACCGGACAAACCGTATTCCCGCAAAAAGGCCAGCCAGTTCAGCCCCTCCTGCTGATAGGGACGCAGTTCGGCCTTGAGGGCGAGCGGCGGGGCGACCGGCGAGATTCCCTTGAAGTCACGCATCTTCTTTCCAAGCTCGCGGATTCTCTCGCCGCTGTGCCAGCGCATGCGAGCCGCCTCGTCCGCGGCCATGGCTTCCAGGTCCGCAAGCATGGCGGCTTCGGTTCGAAGCAGGCGGACGCCCCCGTCGAACTCCTCAAGCCTGCCGCCATCCCACAGATCGCGCAGAAACCTCACGATCATGCGCACCCGCGCGGCCGGCAAAGACAGGAAAACGCCCGGCTCGCCTGTCGCCACCGGCACGTTTCCCTCCGCCGGACCGTACTCAAGCATGCCTTCGAAGAATCGGCGGTCCATTTGCCTGACGATTCCCGCCAGAATCGGCAGCAGATCGTAAGTCTTTCCGTCCGCCGTCACCGACAGCGAGAAGTCGAACCAGTCGACCCCGCTTCCCTCCTCGATCCGGGCGTCCCACTCGTCATCCGGTTCCACGGCGCGCAAGGGAAAGCTCTCGTCGATTTCGACGCGCCAGCCCTCCTTGCGCAAACGGGGAGCATCCTCCGTCAGGAAGTCCAGCCAGCCCGCGACGATGGACATCTGGTCGTACTGACGGCCGTTATCGTCGTCCATGACGAAGCGGTGAGCGGCCGTCCTGATGTTGCTCCAGTGCCCCCTGTACCCCATCGTGCAGGACAACCCGCATTCCCTCAATTTCTTCACGCATTTGTCTTCAAGCGAGGCGTTGCGCGGCGTTTCGTTCAACGTACCGTCTTCGACAAAGCGCAAGGCGCCTCCGTCCTTCGAATAAGGCGCGACGGTCCCGCCGTAATCGAACGCCATTTCGGCAATCGCCAGAGTTCCTCCACTCGAATAACCTCCGCCGCCATAGCCGTAATAGGAGGTGTAGCGAATTTCCTCCCCGATCAGCCGCAGGCAGGGAACCGGCTCGACCGTCCGCGTGCGGCGCGGCAAGGCTGTCGGCGCGGGCAGCGCGAAATCCGGCGAAATTTTTTCCATCCGCTCCGCCACGACGGGCGCCTCGTCCGGCGAAAGCGAGGGGCTTTTCAGCAACCTTTCGACCAGACCGTCCGGCAAAGACATGTCGACCTTGCCGACAATGCCGCCAGAAGCGTCGACATAACAGGGAGGCACGGTCGGCAGAAGCGCGTCGCACGTTTCCTCCCGCAGTTTCGGCTGCAGCCGCTGCGTTCCGTCCTGCGACAGAACCCAGCCGAACGCGCCGGGCCGGGCAGGCCCTTCGCCCAGAACCGGCCCGTCCGGCGTTTTCCAGTAAAGCTTCCCGCTCCGCGCAAGCTCGCCGAGCACGGCCGCGCCTTCGCTGCCGAGGATCGACACCGAGTGGTCCCTTCCGTACGAGTTAACGGAGAAAAACTCCGGCAGGCTCGCCATGCGCCTCAGGATGAGAAGATCGTCCGTCTGCAGAAACTTCGGGGGCGTCCCGTTGATGGCGTTGCGGAGCCTGTATTCCTTGAACTTGCGGCGCCCGCTCTTGAGCACGGTCGTCGAGCCGGGGGTCAGCAGAACCCTTTCGGTCTCTTCATCGAAATCGAGCAGATACAAAAATTCCCGCTCCGGCGTTTTCGCCTCGCCTTTTTTCTCCTGTCCGGCGACCCGCCCTATGTCCTCCAGCCACCGCTCGACACCGAGGGACAGGCCGGGCGCAGGTCCCGGGGAAGTCTTCGAAAGATGAACGAGAGCGGCCGCTACATGCTTGCAATTCCACCCAACAGGACACGAGCAATCGCCATCGATGGAACCCTTGTCGAGAAACCGGATGGTCTGGTCGTAGACGCGCCCGCCCGATCCCTCGACCTGCGCGATCATCGTCCCGGAGGAGTCGACGGATGCCGCCAGTACGTTACCGTTTTCGGCGTAACGGACCCCGCGCTCGTAATAGACGCCGTCGATCCATTTCCTGATATTCCCGATGCTGTAATATTCCGGATCGATCGTGTAATTTTTTTTCGGGATCATATTACCCCTCTCCCATGGCAAAAAAATCGCAAATGCCGCCTCGACAAATACGGTTTACGGACTGGCGGGACCGATGACAATAGGAACATGCGAAACATGCGAAGGGTAACGTTAGAGCAATCTTTTGCTGGCTAACGATTCTGAGAATATACGCTGCTCCGGAGAATTTATGCTTTGAATGAGATAAACGTAATGCATCAAAAAAGCCCTCCTTCGCCAAGGCTTCGGAGCGCACTCCTTCGGCCTAACGGTTCCGGGCGCCTTACTGGCGTAAGCCACCCGAAGCCCGTAAGGGCGAAGGGTGGTGCTGCTGGACAGGATTGAACTGTCGACCTCACCCTTACCAAGGGTGCGCTCTACCACTGAGCTACAGCAGCGTGCCGGGTTCGAAGGGTCTATTTAGACGATCGCATTCCCGATGTCCAGAAGGAATGAGATATGAGTTATGAGTTCGAGTTACGAGTTGCGAGATACAGCACCGAACCCCCTCGCAACTCGTAACTCGAACTCGCAACTCGCAACTCACGCCCCCTTATCCCCAACCGAAAAATCCCCGCAAAACGAAAAGTCTGGAATCCTTTCCTCAATCCGCGCTATATCCGGATCATTAGTTTTCCACAATGCGACCATGGTAACGCCAGTATGAGCGGGCAGGCTTCGAAAAAAGGCGGCGGAAACGACCGGTTTGCCAAACGGGCCGCGGCCCTGCGCGAAAATCTGAAGAAGCGCAAAACGCAGACGCACGCACGGACCGGAGACCCAAAAGAAGAAAAGAAAGAACAGAATGAAAAGCCTTCTTGAAGAACAACATTTACAAGCAGCATCAGCCGCCAACCAGATGCCGGGCCTCCTGCCCGACCATGCGATCCGCGCGCACGCGCTCGGCTCGGGGATGATCGAGCCGTTCGTCGAGCAGCAAAAGGCGGAAGGCATGATTTCCTACGGGCTTTCCTCGTACGGCTACGACGCGCGGCTTGCGCCGGAATTCATGGTGTTCACGAACGTGGACAACGCGCTCGTCGATCCCAAGGAATTTTCGAAAAAGAGCTTCGTTGAACGCAACGTCACGGAATGCGTCATCCCGCCCAACAGTTTCGCGCTCTCGCGGACGGTGGAATATTTCCGCATTCCCAGAGACGTGCTGGTGATCTGCCTTGGCAAGAGCACCTACGCGCGGTGCGGGCTGATCGTCAACGTGACGCCGCTCGAGCCGGGATGGGAAGGTCATGTGACGCTTGAAATTTCGAATACAACTCCCTTGCCTGCCAAGGTTTATGCGAACGAGGGCATTGCCCAGTTCCTGTTTTTCAAAGGTTCCAGCCAGTGTGAAGTGAGCTATGCCGACAGAAGCGGAAAATATATGGGCCAGCGAGGGGTCACCCTCCCCCGCATCAAAACATAAGGTCGTCGATCTCGGCTCGGTCGAGGTCGCCGAATCGATTCGCTCGTCGGCGCTTGAAAAACTGCGCATCGTCGGCGGGAACGAACTGAACGGCACGATCGCCATATCCGGCGCGAAGAACGCGGCGCTCAAGCTCATGTGCGCCTCGCTCCTGACCGAAGACACGCTGCAACTCGGCAACATGCCGGTGACACTCGGCGACATGCGCACATCCGCCGTGCTGCTCAAGCATATCGGCGTCTCGGTACTCCAGCGCGCCGACGGCATGGTCCTGCTGCAGGCCCGCGACATCGCCAACCCGGTCGCGCCCTATGACCTCGTCCGCAAAATGCGCGCCAGCATCCTCGTGCTCGGCCCCCTGCTCGCCCGCAACGGCTACGCGGAAGTCTCGCTGCCCGGTGGCTGCGCCATCGGCACGCGGCCCGTCGATTTCCACATCGAAGGCCTCAAGGCGATGGGCGCGGAGATCGATATCGACGCGGGCTATATCAAGGCCCGCGCCGAAGGCGGCCTTACGGGCGGAACCTACCGCTTCCCGAAAGTCAGCCACACCGGCACCGAAAACCTGATGATGGCCGCTACGCTTGCCAAAGGCGAAACTGTGCTGGAAAACTGTGCGCGCGAACCGGAAGTCGCCGACCTTGCGCAGTGCCTCATCAAAATGGGCGCGAAGATCGAGGGCGCGGGGTCGGAAACCATTCGCGTCCAGGGCGTTCCCTCCCTGCACGGCGCTTCGCACGACGTCATCCCCGACCGGATCGAGACCGGCACGTGGATGATCGCCGCCGGGATGACGGGCGGCAAACTCCTGCTCAAAAACGCCAGCCTGCGTGACCTCACGGCGCTCACCACCCTGCTACGCGCCGCCGACATGCATATCGAGGAAACGTCTGAGGGCATCACCGTGACGCGCAACGGCATGCGCCTTTCCGGCATGGACATCATGACCGAGCCACATCCCGGCTTCCCGACCGACCTTCAGGCCCAGATGATGGCGCTTCTGTGCACCTGCGAGGGCGCGGGCATGATTACCGAGACCATCTGGGAAAACCGCTTCATGCACGTCCCCGAGCTCTGCCGCATGGGCGCGAACATCACCGTCCACGGTTCCTCGGCGATCATAAGGGGCGTCCCGAAGCTGAAAGGCGCCGAAGTCATGGCCACCGATTTGCGCGCCTCCGTGGCACTCGTGCTCGCGGGCCTTGTCGCTGATGGCGTCACTGTCGTCAATCGCATCTACCACCTCGACCGCGGCTACGAGCGAATCGTCGAGAAGCTCGGCAATTGCGGGGCGAAGATCGAACGGGTGGGTGGAAACTGACCCTCAGGCGCCATTCCCGACACGAAACCACAAGCGAGTGTACCGTGACCGGCTGACGCTCGCTGGAATAACGGCTCTTTCGTCTTCGAACCGCTAACAATATCCGCTTTACTTCACAAATCCGGGTTCGTATAACCCTCGGCTCACCGGAAAGTGAACAGCGATGAGCATTTACCTTGGCATAGATTTCGGCACCTCGAACTCGACCTCCGCTGTTTCTAACGGTAAGGAGGCTACACTCGTGCCTCTTGAGAGCGGAAAGACCAATATGCCGAGCGCCCTGTTCTTCGCCGATACGGGCGGCGTCCTGTTCGGGCGCGAAGGCATTCAGGCATATACCGAAGGTGAGGACGGGCGCTTGATGCGCGGCCTCAAGTCGATCCTTGGCACCGCCCTGATGGAAGAGAAAACACTCGTTAACCGGACGCTGCGCAGCTTTGAGGAAATCCTTGCGATCTACCTGCAAAACCTGAAGCGCAAATCGGAAGAATTTGCTGGTTCTGTCATAGAAAACGTGGTCATGGGCCGCCCCGTTCACTTTCACGACCATAACCGCAATGCCGATACCTCCTCCCGCGATATGCTGGAGAAAATAGCGCTCGGGATTGGTTTCAGGAACGTCCGGTTTCAGTTCGAACCCATCGCCGCTGCTTTTGCCCACGAGCGCGGCCTGCAGGGCGAGAAGCTCTCTCTCGTTGTCGATCTGGGCGGGGGGACGTCGGACTTTACCGTGATCCGGCTTTCCCCGCACCGCTCGCTGCTGGACGATCGCAGTTCCGATATTCTCGCCACGTCCGGAACGCGGGTCGGCGGGACGAATTTCGACAAGCGGCTTTCGATGGCGTCATTCATGCCTTCTTTGGGGCTTGGCTCGCAGTTCAGGTCGGATTTCGATCAAAACAAGCTGCTGGACATGCCGCTTAAAACTTACTCGGAACTGTCGGAATGGCCGCTGGTCAATTTCGCGCAAACCGACAAGGCCATCCGCGAAACCCGCAGTCTTTTAAGAAACGCTCTGGAGCCTCAGAAGCTGGAGCGGCTCCTGCATGTGCAAAAAGAAAAGCTTGGTCACCGGTTCCTGCAAGTCGTCGAAGAAACCAAGATCCGACTGACAGAATTCGCCGAAGCATCCGTTTCGATGACAGAACTCGGCCTTGATTTCGAAGTAAGCGCCAGGAAGGCAGAGTTCGAAAATTCGATAGGCGACTATATCCGCAAAATATCGCTGACTCTCGATGAATGCCTTTTGAAGGCAAAAGTAAAACCGCAGGACATCGACCTTGTTATTCTCACCGGCGGATCGAGCGAATTACCAGTTATCAATCAGCTTGTCGGGCAAAAATTCCCGGGCGTGGACGTATCCAAAAACGACAAGTTCGGCAGCGTCGGGCTTGGGCTGGCCTACAGCGCAGGACACGTGTTTCGGCAGCAACGCTGATTGCCTGCCGTGGCCCAAACCGCATTCCTTCCCTTTCCCGATTTCGCTGTACATGGATACCACCGCGGACGTAAGAATCCGTTATGGCCAGCGACCCGGAAACAGAACTCCGCAAGACCATCGAGACCATCGAGCTCGAACGGCGCTGGCGATTTGACACGCAGCAAGAGCGGCTGCGCGCGTCCATCGGGATAACTCTGCTTGTGGCTGTTATCGCAGGCATAGCCGAGCTTCTCCTGACGCCGGAGCAAATGCGCGGGCTGCTGCTCTGGCAGGCCGGGCTTCCACTGCCGCCGATTTTTCCAACCGGGCTTCTGGCCCTTGCCGTTTTTCTGGCTTTGTGGGTAGCCGAACCCGCGCACAGCTACCGCAAGTACCTGACTCAGCGCAAATTCCCGAAAATCGTCCGGCTGTTCGGCGAATTCGAGTACCGGAGGCGGGGATACGTTAACCCGGATATCGGCGGCGAGACACGCGCACCGATCGTCCCGCCACACACGCGAAGCCTTGGCGCAGACCTTTTCACCGGGCAGCGCGGTGGCGCACGCATCGAGTTCTCGAAGCTCCGCCTTGTCGAAAAGGACAAGAACGGCGAAGCGGGGCGGTTTCAGGGCATCTGTCTGGCCGTCCGGTTTTCCGGATATTCCTTTAACGGTCTGGCCGTAACAGAACGCGCGAAAGCCCCCCGGCCAGACCCGCAATACCCTGACCTGAAGCGAACAAAACTTCCTGATCCCCGATTTGAATCCACGTTTGCCGCATGGAGCGACAAGCCGGAAGAGGCGAGCGCCCTCCTCGACCCGATTATGCTCGAGAGCCTTTCGCGGCTCTTCGACGATTTCAGTGCAACCCGCCTTGCCGCCTGCCTCCGGAGCGGAGAACTTCTGGTCCTGATCGAGACAGGCAATGAATTGTTCACGCCGCCCCCGCTGCGCACACCAGTCTTCAACCGCCGCCCGTTCGCGCGTCTAAAGCGCGATATCGAGGCAATTTATTCGATTGCGGATACGCTGAACCGACACGGCGCAACATACATGAGGGAAGAATTCCTTTGAATAACCGCCCCTTCGCGGTTACAAACATTGCCATGCAAAGCAACAGCAGAAAACTGATACTGGCGGTGCCCAAGGGGCGCATTCTGAAGGAAGTCCTGCCCCTTTTGAACGCCTGCGGGATCGAGCCGGAAGAAGCGTTTTCCGACGAGGATTCCCGCCTTCTGCAATTCCGGACCAACCGCCCGGAGCTCGACATCATCCGCGTTCGGGCCTTTGACGTGGCAACCTTCGTGGCGTTCGGCGGCGCACAGCTCGGCGTCGTCGGCAAGGACGTGCTGGACGAGTTCGATTATCCGGAACTCTACGCCCCCATCGATCTCGGCATCGGCGGCTGCCGCCTGTCGGTGGCTATGACGGAAGAAGCGGCGGCGGAGGACGATCCCTCTCGCTGGAGCCACGTGCGTGTCGCCACCAAATACCCGAACCTGACCCGCAAACATTTCGAGGCGCGCGGCGTGCAGGCCGAATGCATCAAACTCAACGGCGCAATGGAAATCGCCCCGAAGCTCGGCCTTGCGCGCCGGATCGTGGACCTTGTGTCCAGCGGCGCTACGCTGAAGGCCAACGGCATGGTCGAAATGGAAAAGATTATGGACGTCACAAGCCGCCTGATCGTCAACCGCACGGCGCTCAAAACACGCCCCGAAGACGTCGGCGCATGGATTGAAGCGTTTCGCAAGGCGGTGAACGAGCAGAGGTGAGCGCGCAATGCCGCACTCTTGACCAACGCGAACACGGCAAACACGGAAATGCACACGGCACTTTGAAGGTTAAATATGAACCGGGAGAGGTTTCGCATTCGCAGCCTGCACTTTGCCGGGGATTTGCCCGAATCCCTCGGCAAAACGCCGTGCGAAAACGTCCAGACCACAGTTCGCGACCTTGTCGCTGACAGCCTCTTTCGCCCGGTCGAAAACGAGAACGGCCCCTACGATGTTGAACTGGCCATCATCGAGGGGCGGCTTGCGTTGAAAATCACGGAAAGTACGGGAAAGGACCTGCCCATCCTCGTGCTCTCCGTCAGGCCTTACCAGAAGCTGATTTCCGACTATTTCATCCTCTGCCAGAGCTATCAGGAGGCCCGCCAGAACGCGGGTCCGTCGCGGCTTGAAGCTATCGACATGGGTCGGCGGGCGCTCCATAACGAGGGTGCGGATCTGCTGCAAACGCGGCTCGCGGACAAGGTCGAAATGGATCATCGCACCGCCCGCCGCCTGTTCACGCTTATCTGCGTCCTCCACGGTCGACGACCCCGGAACCGGTGACCGCCATGCCGGACAGGAACCGCAATATTCTCGTCCTGTGTACGCACAACGCCGTGCGCTCTCCCATGGCCGAAGCCATGATAAAGGTTGCTCTCGGCGAGCAGACCCATGTCCGCTCGGGAGGGGTCGTGGCAGACGACAGACCGAACGCCTTCGCCATCAAGGCCATGAAGGAATTCGGCCTGCCGATAGGTGCCCACCGCCCGCGCACCTTTCACCCGGTCGCCGAGGAACATTTCGACCTCGTCATCGCGCTGTCCGAAACCGCGCTGCCTCTTGCGCGCGAGGTCGCCGGAGACTGCGGCGCATCTGTGGAATACTGGGAAACAGCGGAACCTCCGGGCGTGATGGCCGGTTTGTCGCAAACCCAGATGATAGAAGCCTATCGACGCCTGCGAGACGAGATCCGCAGCCACGTCGAGAACCGTTTTGACGTCAAAGTGCGCGCCAAAAGCGGTTTGCAATAAGAACGGCACGGGAGTATAAGAGAGTACTTTTTCGGACAACCCAGGATAACAAGGCTTTATGGCGAAAGAAGATCTGCTCGAATTCAAGGGCGTCGTGACCGAGGTCCTCCCCAACGCGATGTTCCGCGTCAAACTCGAGAACGACCACGAGGTGCTCGCGCACACCGCTGGAAAAATGCGCAAAAACCGCATCCGCGTATTGGCGGGCGACACCGTCATCGTCGAGATGACCCCCTACGACCTGACCAAGGGCCGGATTATTTACCGGGAAAAATAATTCCGGATCTCCGATTTTTCGAATCTTCGAATCTCCGTGGAGCCTGTATTGGATGACCGCCCTGTGACCAGCCATTCGGAGATTCGAAAGTTCGGAGATTCGAGCGGGCTGACCCTCGCCTCCGCCTCGCCGCGCAGGCTGGAGTTGCTGAAACAGATCGGCATCGTCCCGGAACGAATCCTCCCCGCCGACATCGACGAAACGCCCCTCAGGAACGAGTTGCCGCGCGATCTCGCGCTGCGGCTCGCGGAAGCGAAGGCGCGGGCGGTTTTCGAAGTCGCGGAAAAAGCCCTCTCCCCACAGGGAGAGGCTGCTCATCGCACCTTCATCCTTGCCGCCGATACCGTGGTCACCTGCGGTCGCCGCATTCTGCCCAAGGCGGAAACGGTCGACGAAGCCCGTGCCTGCCTCGACATGCTCTCGGGCCGCCGCCACTGCGTCTATGGCGGCATCGCGCTGATAACGCCCGACGGCGCACTCAAATCCCGAATCGTTCAGACCGTCGTCCACTTCAAGCGCCTCTCAAGCGAGGAAACGCAGCTCTATATCGACAGCGGCGAATGGCAAGGCAAGGCGGGAGGATACGGAATTCAGGGACTCGCAGGTGCCTTCGTAAAATCCCTTCAGGGCTCCTATACAAACGTAGTCGGTTTATGCCTTTATAATACCCGGCAGATGCTCGGCGGGACCGGTTTTTTCCAGACAAATTCTCGCCCGGCATAGCCCGAAAGGCGGATTGTTTTGGACATTTTAATCGACGAAAAGGACGGCTCTCTCTGGGTCGCGGCGCTCGATAAAAAGGGCACGCTTGCGGGGCTCGAAATCGACCCGGAATACGAGGAAGTGCGCTGGGGATCAATTTACTGGGCCAGAGTTGCGCGTATCGATGCTGCCCTCGACGCCGCCTTTCTTGATCTCGATGGCGACAATACCGGCATCCTTTTCAACAACGACTTGCGCCTAGATGGACCTGACGGCAAGACCCGCAAAGGCGGCGCGGAGGCCATCGGCAAAATCCTGAGCCCAGGTCAGATGATCGCCGTGCAGGCAAAGGCGGGCTACGTCCCCACCACCGCCGACGACACCGCCGCGCCCGAGCACAAATCCCCGCGCATGAGCATGAACATCACCTTCCCCGGACGCTATCTCATCTACGCGCCGCGCATGGCGGACAACCAGATTTCCCGGCGTATCAAGGACAAGAAGCTCCGCCGCCAGCTGCTCGACATGATGCGCCAGATGGAACCTGTCCAGGGCTGCATCCTGCGCGCCGCTGCGCTGAACACCCAGAGCGACGTGCTGGTGCGCGAGGCGAAGCTCCTTCGCGAAATCTGGAGACGGATCCAGCCATGGTTCAAGGGCGACTCGCCCCAGCTCATCATGGAAGGCCCCGACGCGATCCAGCGGTCGTTGAGCGATCAGGCCGCGCAAACCATCGGTCGCATCGAGATCGTCACCATGGAGCAGTTCGAGAGCGTCGAGGAATGGTGCGAGCTTTACGGCCCGGACCTCGTCACCAAGATCAAACCGATCGAACTCGAAAACCCCTACGCGGATTTAAGCCTTTTCTTCCACCGCGATATCATGGGCCAGATCGAGAAGATGTTTCAGTCCTACGCGGTGCTCCCCTCCGGCGGCAACATCATCATCGAGCACACGGCGGCGCTCACGGTCGTTGACGTCAACCGCGGCACGGACCGCCGCGCGAACCTTGCCGTCAATCTCGAGGCCGCGGCCGAGCTCGCCAAGCATATCCGCGTACGTAATATCGGCGGCATCGTCATCATGGACGCCCTCAAACTAAAATCGAAAAAGGACGAAGGCATCCTCATCGCCGAACTCGAAAAACACTTCAACGAAGACCCCTGCACCGTGCAAATCCACGGCATGACCGCGCTCGGCCTGATCGAGATCACGCGCAACAGAAGGACGCCGTCGCTGATCGAACGGGTTGAAGTAGGATAAGACGGCCGGACACCTATCAGCTGTTTGAAAGAATTCGGCAACCCGGCAAGAGAAGGAGAAGCGACGCCAATCCAGAAGTCCGGCAATCGAGGAGAGAAACAGAAAGTTCGCGCCGGAGACCAGACTACCGAACCGACGGCACCCTCCCCTTTGTCGCCGCGTCAAGCGAGAGTCCCGAAAAGCAAATCACTCCTTGACCGGCGGCGGGCAATAGCCGATTTTTCCGTATGCCGTTCAAAGATTTTATTGCCAGCCTTGTCGCGGTCGAGCCGCTACCGCCCGATCCTGCCCCGCCGGATACGCTGGGCCGGTACTTCATGAAGTACATGAAGCAGATAAAGGGCATCCTGATCGCGCTTGCCATACTGAACATGCTCGTCGCCCTTCTCGATGTCAGCCTGCCCTGGTTCGTCGGCCGGATCGTCGACAAGGTCGCGGCGGCGGAAGACTGGCCCGCCCTGTGGGCAAAGGAGGGGCCCTTCTTTCTTGCGGCCGCGTTGGTGATTGCCGTTGTGATTCCGCTCGTTTCCTTCGTGCATTATTTCGTCCTCTCGATTTTCATGCCGCGCTTTGCAAACAAGGTCCGGCGGCAGAACCACTGGTACGTCCTGCAACAGGACATCGCGTTCTTCCATGATGATTTCGCCGGACGGATCGCCAACAAGCTCGGCCAGACCCCCTACGCTCTCCGCTCGACCGTCGAGCGGGGCATCGAGGCCGTCTGGTACGTGCTGATCTTTACGGGCACGACCCTTGCTCTGCTGTTCGAGGCCAGTGCCGCTCTGGCCGTCCCGCCGCTGCTGTGGCTTGCCTTTTATATCGGAACGCTGTGGTACTTCATTCCACGCCTGCGCCGAAAGTCGGCCGAAATCGCCGATGATTTCAGCGACGTGATCGGCAAGATCGCCGACAGCTACACCAACATCCTGACCGTCAAACTTTTCGCCCGCAAGGCAAGCGAGGACCGCCACACGGTGGAGTCCATGCTTAAACACACGGCCTCGTCCGGAGAACGGGAGCGCATGTTCTGGGTCATGCGCTCATTGCTGACGCTTGCGCACCATGTGATGATCGTATCCGCGGGGGCCGTTTCGCTCTATCTGTGGGGACAGGGGCAGATCACGGCCGGAACCATCGCCATGGCTCTCCCCCTGCTGATCCAGATGACGCGCATGTCGGGGTGGATCATGATGGAAATCACCATGATCTTCGAAAATATCGGCGTCGTGGACGACGGCATCAAAACGATTTCCAGACCGCTCGGCATCACCGACCGCCCCGGCGCGAGGCGGCTCGAGATCCGGGAAGGCGCCATTTCCATCCGGAACCTGTGCTTTCATTACGGCAAGAAGAGCGGTGTCATCGAAAATCTGAATCTCGACATTCCTCCCGGACAGAAAGTCGGGGTTGTCGGCCCTTCCGGCGCGGGAAAAAGCACGCTCGTCAGCCTCCTGCTGCGCCTGTACGAGCCCGAAGAAGGCGAGATCCTCATCGACCATCAGAATATCGGCGCCTGCACGCAGGACTCGTTAAGGGAACAGATTGCCGTTGTGACGCAGGACACCTCCCTGCTTCACCGCACATTGCGCGACAACGTCCGGTACGGTCGCCCCGAAGCATCCGAAGCGGACATTCGAAAATCCCTGCAAAGCGCGCACGCGGAAGCGTTTGTGGAAAGCCTTCTCGACAAGGAAGGGAGCCTGGGGCTCGACGCAAAGGTGGGCGAACGCGGCGTCAAGCTGTCGGGCGGCCAGCGCCAGCGTATCGCCATCGCCCGCGCCATCCTCAAGAACGCCCCGATCCTCGTTCTCGACGAGGCCACGAGCGCGCTCGATTCCGAGTCCGAGATCGCCATCCGGCAGAGCATGCACGACCTCATGCAGGGCCGGACCGTCATCGCCATCGCGCACAGGCTCTCGACCATCGCGAGTCTCGACCGGCTGATCGTCATGGACAACGGGAAGATCGTCGAGGACGGCACCCACGACAGCCTGCTGAAACGCGGCGGCTTTTACGCGAAGCTCTGGAACCTGCAAAGCGGCGGCTTCCTCGGAGACGGCGGGTAAAAAAAATCCGCCTGAGGGAGCAGCCTCAAGCGGAGATTGGAATTTCCGGAATTTCGGAGAGAGTTACCCGATCACCACCGCCTGCGCGGCAGCGTGTAGGACGGCGGCGATACGGATGCAGGACTGCACGCCTTCCCTGGATATTCCGGCTTTTTCGACCTGCGCGACGTGGGCGTCCATGCACATGCCGCAGCCGTTGATCGCCGACACGGCAAGCGAATAAAGCTCGAAATCGACTTTTTCGATCCCGGGATTTGCCATCGCGTTCATCCGCAGTTTCGCGGACATTTTGGCATATTCCTTGTCGCTCACGAGATGGGTAAAGCGATAATAGACGTTCGTCATGCCCATCAGCGTCGCGGCCAGCTTCGCCGCGTTCACTTCCGCTTCGGAAAGAACCTCTTCCGCGTCGGCGCGGACGGCTTCGATCAGGACCTTCTGCTTCGTGGTATAGGCCGAGGCAAGGGCGATGCCGAAGATCTGGTTTTCGCTCAGCCCCGGCGCGCCCTCTTCGGTGAGGACCGTCCCGAGGTTGATTTTAATGTCTTTGGCATATTCGCCAAGGCCGGATCGTATTTCCTGTACGGTCATTCTCTCAACTCCGCTATTGGTTTGTTTTCTGTTACCCCTTCCCCCTCACGGGGAGAAGGGGTCAACGGTACGGGCTTACGCCGCTTCCGCCAGGTCGATCGTCTTGTCGCCCTTGTTCCAGTTGCACGGGCACAGCTCGTCGGTCTGCAGCGCGTCGAGAATGCGCAGCACTTCCTTCGGGTTGCGGCCGACATTCAGATCCGTGACCATCACGAAACGGATGATTCCTTGCGGATCGACAATGAAGGTAGCGCGTTGCGAAACGCCTTCCTTCTCATCGAGAATGCCGAGCGACGTGGACAGTTCGCGGCGCACGTCGGCGAGCAGCGGGAACGGCAGGTCCTTCAGTTCTTCCTGGTGCTTGCGCCAGGCCCAGTGAACGAATTCGCTGTCGACGCTCGCCCCGAGAACTTGCGCGTCGCGGTCAGCGAATTCCTCGTTCAGGTCGCCGAACGCGGCGATCTCTGTCGGGCACACGAACGTGAAGTCCTTCGGATAGAAAAACAGAACGAGCCACTTGCCCTGATAGCTCTCGTTCGTGACGTCGACAAACACGTTGTCGATATTGATGTCCGCAAGCGGCTTTGCCGCCGTCGCCTTGACGCTGAACGCGGGAAGTTTGGATCCGACTCCGAGCATGGTAGTTCTCCTATCTTGGGAAATGGATATGAATTCGGTTTGCGAGGGTGACTATGCCAGCCACCCGCCGATAACAACACTATATTGTTCTTATAACGACAATAAGATATGCTTATCGCATGAATTTGCGCGATCTTGAATATCTTGTTGCCGTCGCGGACCACCGGCATTTCGGCAAGGCCGCCGAGGCCTGCCACGTTAGCCAGCCCGCCCTCTCCATGCAAATTAAAAAGCTTGAGGACGAGTTCCGGGTCCAACTGTTCGAGCGAACGAACAAGCAGGTTTTCCCGACCGCCGTCGGACGCGAAATCATCGACCGCGCGCGCCGCGTGATCGACGAGGCACGGGGCATCGCCGACCTCGCCCGGGCGCATCAGGACCCGCTGGCCGGAAATTTACGGCTCGGCGCGTTCCCGACGCTCTCGCCCTACCTTTTTCCAGAGATCGTGCCGCGCATCCGGTTGGCCATGCCCGACCTCAAACTTTTCCTGATCGAGGAAAAAACAGCGCAACTTCTCGCCGGACTCAAGGACGGCCGGATCGACGCCGCCTTCATCGCCCTGCCCGTCGAGGAAGACGGGCTCGAGGCGCGGCCTCTTTTCGAGGACCGGTTCGCACTGGCCGTCCCGGCCGGGCATTCGCTCGAGAACCGGAAATGCGTCTCGCTGTCCGATATTGCGGGCGAACCGCTTTTGCTTCTCGAGGAAGGGCACTGCCTGCGCGCTCAGGCGCTCGACGTTTGCGGGATGATGGGCGCATCGGAACATTCCGACTTCCGGGCCACGAGCCTCGAGACACTGCGCCAGATGGTCGCCGCGAACATGGGCGTCACGCTGATCCCCGAAATCGCCGCGATCCCCGGCGGCCCGATCCGCTATATCCCCTTCCGTGCCCCCTGCCCGTCACGCATCATCGCCCTCGTATCGCGCAAGAGCACGACGCGCGGCGAGTGCCTTGCGAAACTCAGCGCGCTGGTCATGGAAAGCCGCAGAAATTGCGGGCCACCGCCCGGCGGTCTATGATCGCGCTTCCTTGCTTTGAAAAGGACGGGAACGTGAGAACAGAACGCGATAAAATGTTGGCAGGAGAGCCATACGACCCTCTGGATAAGGAACTAATGGCCGGAAGAATTCGCGTGCGCGAATTGTGTCAGGCGCCACAGTACCCGACACAGTGGGATAAGGCGGTGAGATGATTCATAATTTGGGATTCTTTGTTGCGAATCAAGGAGTCCGCAAATGTATGAAAGTCTTG
>RZZS01000160.1 GCA_009929775.1 Alphaproteobacteria bacterium | reverse complement strand
GCTCGCGGAGGATCTCGAAGCACCCGTCGCCGAGGTCGATATCCTCAACCCCTACAACGAGCGCGAGACCCTCGACGACAAGCTCACCATCGTCGACGTGAAAGCCCGCGATGCCGCCGGCCAGGTCTTTCAGATCGAGATCCGGTTGTTGGTCTTTGCGGATCTGAGCGCGCGCATCCTCTACGGATGGGCGGATCTGTACCGCCGGCAACTGCACAGCGACGAGCCCTACAGCGTACTCAAACCGACCTATGCGATCTGGCTGCTCGATCAATCCCTGCGCCAGGACACACCGACCTATGCACACCGCTACCGGATGCGCGATGATCAGGGACAGGATCTGATCGACCACGGCGGCATCTGGATCTTCGAGCTGAACAAAGCCGCCGTCCAGCAAGTCGAAACCGAGCAAGAACGCTGGCTGAAATGCTTCAACGAGGGCGAAACCCTCGATGACGAGAAGCTCCCCGATTGGATGCATACCCCTGTGATGAGGCAAGCCATGAACACAGCATTTGATCGAATCACCATCAACCCCGCCTTGATGAACGGACAGCCCTGTATCCGCGGTATGAGGCTGACCGTGCGCCGCGTGGTTGAAGCCGTGGCCGCTTATCCGGACCGCGACGATCTGAAACAGGACTATCCGGAAATCGACGACGAAGACATCCGGCAAGCGTTGGAATTTGCCGCCATCAGCCTTGACGATCAGATCCTCACGTTGGACGTCGCGTGATGAAACTGCTGCTGGATCAGGGTCTGCCACGCAGCACGGTTCAACACCTCCGAGACCAAGGCATGATCGTCGACCATGTGGCCGACATTGGCCTTGATCGCGCGCCCGACGAGGACATCATTGCGTATGCGCGAAATCGGGGGCAACTGATCGTTACTCTGGATGCGGATTTTCATGCGCTGCTGGCCGTCAGTCGCGCGAGCACTCCGTCTACGATTCGCATTCGCCGAGAAGGGCTGCGCGGTCTTGAAGTGGCCGTATTGATCCTGCAAGTCCTCGCGAAAGTCGGCGATGAGCTCAAGCGCGGGGCGATGGTGACAGTGACCGAACGCACGATCCGTCTCCGTCGCCTGCCGCTGCAGCCGTGAAGTACGGTCTCTGAGCCCCTACAACGAGCGCGAGACCCTCGACGAAAAGCTCACCATCGTCGACGTCAAGGCGCGCGACACGGCCCGCCGGATGTTTTAGCACTGTCGTGTGGACAAGCGCAGCGAAGTCCACCCTACCGGTCAGTCTTATGAACGACGCTCAGGTAGGTCTCGCTCGTAAGACCGGCTACTTAAAAGATCACTCTCTCGTGACACCCGCTCTGCGCCCCGTGACACGGTGGCCGAAATTACGAACGGGGCCGGCGCGATCCGCTCTTCTTTTAAGCTGCTTTTCCGAGAACCAGCGCGACGATCATCGCGATCAGTCCCGGCAGGAGGCGCTGCGCGTGCAAGGCTCCATCCAGGGCGTGCTGGACGAGGCACGCGTCGCCACGGAAACCGAGTGACTTGCCAGGGAAGCAGCGCGCGGGCGAGCAAGCCGCAGATTCGGCTCTCGGCATTGCCCATGTCGCTCGGCACCCGTACACTCTCCGCATGCAACACCGCATCAATCCAAAAGTCGACTGCGTCTTCAAAGCCGTGCTGGGCGCGGAGGAGAACCGCGCGCTGCTCATCGACTTTCTCAACGCCATGCTGACCGACACGCTCCCCACCCCGGTGGTCGAGGTGCAGATCCTCAATCCCTACAATCCGCAGGAAACCCTCAACGACAAGCTCACCATCGTCGACGTGAAAGCACGCGATGCCGCCGGCCAGCTCTTTCAGATCGAGATCCAGTTGTTGGTCTTTGCGGATCTGAGCGCGCGCATCCTCTACGGATGGGCGGATCTGTACCGCCGGCAACTGCACAGCGGCGAGCCCTACAGCGTACTCAAACCGACCTATGCGATCTGGCTGCTCGACCAGACCCTGCGCCACGACACGCCGACCTATGCACACCGCTACCGGATGCGCGATGATCGGGGAGCGGATCTGCTCGAACACGGCGGCATCTGGATCTTCGAGCTGAACAAAGCCGCCGTCCAACAGGTCGAAACCGAGCAAGAACGCTGGCTGAAATTCTTCAACGAGGGCGAAACCCTCGATGACGAGAAGCTCCCCGAGTGGATGCAAACCCCTGTGATGAGGCAAGCCATGAGCACGTTGACCGCCTTCTCCGAGAAAGACCGCGCCTATCATGC
>RZZS01000159.1 GCA_009929775.1 Alphaproteobacteria bacterium | reverse complement strand
GTTCGAAGCCCGAAGTCACGAAGGATGCGGAGAACCAAGGAGAAGGTTTGCACGTCCAAGCGAAGGCGATTTCGAGGATCCTGCAGAACCCCGGCGAACCCGTTGCCAAGCGTGGAGATCGGCCTCTATCGGACTGACAAAGGAGGCCGAAAAGACACCCTTTTTGTGAGGAAGGCTGAATGGAAAACGACGTCAAGGAACAGTTCGATGTGGTTTCGAAGAGCTATGACGGAGAGCGACGAAAGCTCGTCCCCGGCTTCGACGACTTTTACGGGACGGCGACCTACTTTGCCGAATCCATCACGGATAGGCCGCGCATTCTCGATCTCGGTGCCGGAACGGGATTGTTCAGCGCGTTTATTCTGAAAAAATATCCCGACGCTCGGGTCACTCTGCTGGATGTCTCGGACAAGATGCTCGACGTCGCAAGGGGCAGGTTCGCGGGAAACAGCAATGTGCGCTATGTCGTCGCGGATTATTGCACCTTGGGAATCAGCGGGACATTCGATCTGATCATCTCGGCCTTGTCCATTCATCATCTCGAGGATGACGACAAAAAACGCGTGTTCGAAAACGTCTATGCGGCTCTGGCGCCGCACGGCATGTTCGTCAACGCCGACCAGCATCTCGCCGAGTCAAGCAGGTACGCGGAGCGGTTCGAAGGGTACTGGCGCGACTTCGTGGATCGTTTCGAGCATTCTCGGGAGGATATGGATCGCCTCATGCGCCGAAGACAATTGGATAAGGAGGCCAAGCTGTCGGATCAGAGCCAATGGCTTCGAGATGCCGGATTTAGGACCGTCGAATGCGTCTACAAACATGCCTTGATTTCCGTGATGGTTGCCGAGAAATCAAGTGGATAATCAGCCTTATTTGTCCGATCGGCGGTCCTGCCTGCGGCCAGATCAGGTCCAGATAGCGCTCTTCCCGCGAGTCACCAGGATGTCGGCGGGGATGCGCGGGACGCAGTGCGCGCCGCAGCTGTACCATCTCGGCCGCACGGTCGGCAACCTCGGAATTGATGACCAAGAGGCCGAGATCCGAGTACTCCCGCGCATCGCCGCGCGCATGCGAACCGAACAGCAGGATGCGCTCCGGGTGGGCGCTGTGCGCTAAACCGCGCCTAGCGCAGTATGCGATGTTTTTGGATGGGATCGGCCCCGGCGGATTTGCCGACCGCTGGAGACTGCGCGGTTTAAGACCGGAGCTTCCGGAAGATTGCGCAGCAAGGACAGAGGATCTGCTCCGTTTCGAGCGCGTACACCAGCCGGGACTCGCGCGCACGGAGGTGCTCAATCCAGACGGAGGTGTCGACCAGGATCATTGAGGGTCGAATCCACGACGCTGGATCGGCTCGACCTGCGGCTCGCTGCCCCCTAAACGTGCGAGACGACGAGCGCTCTCACGGGCAATCAATGCCTTCAAGCCTTCTTGGATGAGATCCTTCCGTTGGGTCAAACCGTCTTGTATTTGAGCTGGGCCGGATAGGTGCCGCCCTTGCATTGCAGATAGCCGTCGAGCCATTGACGCGCGATGCGCCGGTCTCGCGCGGCGGCTGCGGCGGGGCGAGCGTGGGCGTGGCGTTGAAGTCGAAGGGGATGCCGAGCAGGTCGGCATACTCGACGTTGCGGAAGTTGGCATCCAGCGCCTCGCCCGATTCCAGTTGCTCGCTGTCGATCGAAATGGCCATGATGGCCATGACCATGGTCTTGCCGGCGCCGGTCGCGAGCTTGAGGGCCAGACGCATCAGGGATGGTGGCGCCCGTGCTGCAGGAGGCGAGCAGTCTCGGGGATGACGCGCCGGTCATTGGGGTCGGGATCCAGCCGCCAGCGATCGACCTCTTGGCGTACCCCGTTGATGACGGCAGTGTGATCGTAGCGCTGAGCCTCGGTGCTGAGGCCCTTGCCCTCGTCAAACGCAAGCTCGACCTGCTTGGGTGCACCCTGCTGCTTCTTCGGCTTGGGGGTGGGCGTGATGAACTCGTTGCGGCGCCGGGTTTAGAGGATTTGGTGTGTCGGCTGACCTGTCTCGTCCAGCTCCCGGTGGCGTGATGGATAGGCGTAAGGCGAGTTGAGAATCGGCCGATCGAAGAAGGGGTTGCCCACGGTGCTCGTCCTGGCTGGCGTGAAGCCTGCACGGTTAGAGCATCCGCACCGATAGAACAAACTATTGTCGGCCGCTAAAGCACAAAAGGCATGCGTTGGCGCATGCCTTTTTTCTGATTGGCGTCCCCACGGGGGTTCGAACCCCGGTTACCGCCGTGAAAG
>RZZS01000085.1 GCA_009929775.1 Alphaproteobacteria bacterium | reverse complement strand
ATGGGCGTTCTCTCGGATCTAATCAGCTATAACCGCCAGCTCATCGAGATATGTCTCGAAAAGATCCGCGCTCTCGAGTGCGACCGGGAAAGCGAGCGGACCGGGGGCCCATGAAATTTCGCCTCGAGCATTACCACATCGCGTTCGCCGGGATGGTGATAGCCGCCGTAGCGCTGACGGACGGGACGTTCAATTTCTTCACGGGCCATGTCTACTCGCTTTCCTATAACTACTACTTCCTTTCGCTGACCGAGGGTCGTCTGGGAATCCCGCTGGAAATCGCCGGTCTGGAGGCCTTTTATACCGACGACGGTCAGGCGCACCTGTATTATGGCATTCTACCCGCACTGCTAAGACTTCCCTTCTGGCCGCTGGTCGATTTGCGGGTCGTGCCCGTTTCATCGGCGATAGTGTTCCTGCTGGTCGTCGGGGGGGCGCTGTTCGGCCACCGAACTTTGCTCCTGATTCAGCGCACGGATCTCACCGCTTCCGAAGACATTTCCGTTCATCGCCACCGGATGTTTCTCATGGGAACCACGGCGCTCTGGCTTGTCTCGCCGGTCACAATTCTCGCGATGAACTCCAGCGTTTACCATGAGCCGATCGCGGCAGCCTTTTTCCTTGTCATGGCGTTTATCCATGTCGTAGCGAAGGACGTCTTTCTGACAGGGCGGCTAACGCCGTCAGGGCTCCTTCTGCTCGGCCTTCTGGCAGCGCTCGCCGTTCATGCGCGCCCCCATGTCGCTATCGGGCTTTATTTGTGCGTCTGCCTGTTTTCGCTTCTGCTCTTCGTCGCGCGTTACAGCGACGCAAAGGCAAATGGCAGGATTCTGCCGGTTCGGTTCGTCAGCGGCATTCTGCCGGCCGTCTTACCGATGCTGATCATGCTCATTTCAGGCCTTTGTTATCTTTTGATAAATTTTCTGCGCTGGGGCGACCCGTTTATGCTCCCTCCGATGGAACGGTACGGGGAGTTTCTTGCCGGAGAGGGCTATTCGTTAAGGATCAACACGTTTTTGGAAAACGGTTTTTTCAGTTTTGCCCGCATCCTTCCCAATCTCGTCTATCATCTGGCAGGCGGATCCGCCCTGAACGCAATCCTGTCCGACTTTCTGAATACCGGCTTTGTCCGGAAAGAGGGGCCGGGCGGCTATCTCCTGAGTATATGGCTGTTCTGGCTTGTTGTTTCCGGTCTGGCCGTATGGGGCATGCGCAGGCACGGCTCGACACTGGATTGGTTGCAGAAATGCTTTTTGTTTTCGGCAGGCCTGTCACTCGGAGTCATAGCGCTTTACACTGCAGGTTTTGGAACCGTGACCTTCCGCTACAAGGTAGAGCTGTGGTATCCGTTGTTCTTCGGCTTTGTAGTGTTTCTCGCCATGTACGATCGCGTGGCATCCGCTTCCGGCCCCTCGTTCTACCGGGTTTGGGGCATTGTCCTGCGCTATGCGCTCATCGTTTCAATATACAGCATGCTCATTGCACTGGTTCTGTATTACACTTTTATGTTCTTTCGTGGACCGATCACGTTGCCGACGCCGAAGCTGGAAGCGTTGCGCGCCGCCTTCCCGCTTTAAAGCCTTCGTTCGTTGCGCAGGATCCAGCCGATCAGAAAGCCTGCGATGTCACCGGAAAACGTTACCAGACGGAAAAGCGCAATAATCAACAGTGCCTGCGCGGCGGGAACGACATGGCCTAGCATGGCCATCAGAAACACCTCCCGTATGCCGAGGCCGGCCGGCGCACCCGGAACGACAAAACCGGCCACCCATGCGAGCGGAACGGCCACCACCGCACCGATCAGCCAATCCCCCGTCACCAGTACGCCCAGCAAAACGAACAGCGCCGTTTGAACCGCGAAAAACAGCGCATAGAGGAGGGTAACCCGCGCCAGAAAAGCTGGTGGCCACAGACCCAGAACGCGGCGGGCGACATATGCCGACGCTCCGGCCAAAGTCGCCCACAAAAGGGTTGAGAGCGGCGCAAGACCAGGAAGATCAGTGAAAAAACCCTGCGCAAACATTTCGTGGCCCTGTGCGGTCCACAGGCCGACGGTGGCCAGACCTGTCGCCGCGACAATCAATGCGGCGGACTCACCCGCCAGAGCTCCGGCAAGATGCTTTTGAGATAGACCGGATGCGGCAAGAGAAACGTGCCGGGAGAGGTAATGCATAACATTTCCGGGTATATATTTGCCGAGCTGGGTGATGCAATAGTTACTGTAAATATTCCTTCGGGAGAGCGGCTTTCCGGAAAGGTTTTCGAGGAAAAGCCGCCAGTTCAACGCCAAAATCAAGATCGAGGTCCCGCAGACGGCACCAGACAGTGCGATAACCGCGATATCGAACGCACTGGCCGACCAGCCTGCGATGAGGTCCCGATGCGCGCGAGCCTGACCCGCAACATAGAAAAGGGCCAGAACGGAAAAGGCAAAGCCGCCAGCCTGCCAGATTCTCTTCGCCCTTGCGCGGAGCGCATGGTTCATTGGGTTATGCCGTCTGATTGATCCTGTTCCTTGCCTGCTATCATACTTCAGAAGTGCAGCCAGACGACAGCCCCGCGCTTGCCGTGCGAACAAATACGCACCGGTAACCACGACGAATCAGTCCTTTAGGCGCGACAGGCGATTCTGCCCCCAGCCCTATGGTGGACAAAGGTTTCAAGAGCTTTTAAGATTGGTTTGGGGTAGGCTATAAATATCGCGTGCCGGCGAACGGGCCGGAAAACCTTGAAAGCGTTGCTCGCAAACATGCATTATGCTCTGGCCAACAGCATAACCACCTGGACTTTATCGAAGGCGCTTTTTGCGTTTCTCGTTCTCTGCTTTGTGTTCTCGGCGAGTGCTGACGATGTGCGGGCCGCGACGAACGACAAGTACGCCTCCATCGTCATGGATGCAGAAACCGGGATGATTCTGCATCAGCGCTATGCTGACAAGTCGCTGCACCCGGCGTCCCTGACCAAAATGATGACTCTTGCGCTCCTGTTCGAGGAACTCGACGAGGGAAGGATCCGGCTGAACGACCGGATTGTCGTGTCACCGTACGCGGCATCAATGGTGCCAAGCAAGCTGAATATCCCCGCCGGGCAAAGCATCCGGGTAAAAGATGCGATTTACGCGCTTGTTACGAAATCGGCGAACGACATCGCGGTTGCGGTCGCCGAAAAGATCGGTGGCAGCGAGAAGAATTTTTCCAAAATGATGACAAGCAAAGCCCGCCAGATCGGTATGACCGGTACGCGCTTTACGAACGCATCGGGTCTTCACGATCCGGCCCAGGTGAGCACAGCGCGCGATATGGCCAAGCTTGCCCGTTTCATGCTTGTCCGCTATCCGCACCACTACCACTATTTCTCAGCCAAAAATTTTTCTTACCGGGGCAATAACTACCGGAACCATAACCGCCTGATGAGCAGCTACGAAGGCATGGACGGTTTCAAGACCGGCTATGTTCGAGCTTCCGGCTTCAACCTTGTGGCCTCGGCAACCCGGAACAACCGCCGACTGATCGGTGTCGTTTTCGGCGGACGCTCGTCGCAGACGCGCAATTCCCACATGGCAGCGCTGCTCGACAGCGGTTTTAGCCGTATGAAGGAAATCCAGATGGCCAACGCGAATATTCCGGTTCCAGAGCGCAAGCCGCCATACCCGATAGCCGCCGCAATGAACGACTCCATCGCTCCGGCAGCGGGAGCGGCGACTCCAGCAGCATCGCAGCAGGAACCGCAAAGATTTGCCAGCATCAACCCGGCCCTGTCCAGCGGCATGATCGCGTCATTAATCGGTGAGGGCGACTTCGACCCGGCGGAGACCCGGCGTTTTGAAACCGGCCTTCTTGCAATCGCTGCTCATAAGGGCGACGACCTCGCACAGAGCCGGGCGAAGATATCGCCAGTGCTCGCCAAGGCGACGCTCGGTCGCGAGGTCGGTCGCCAGTTGGCGACCCGTCTGCACAGCCCGGTCCAGCAGCCCCCCTCGCACGCGGACATCAAGCCAGCGGCGCTTGCCCCCTACAAAACCGCTATCCAGCCAACAGCCCGGGGCGGGCGCTGGACTGTTCAACTCGGTGCGTTCGGCAGCCGGATCGCCACCGATGAGGTTCTAACGACCGCCCTGCACAGCCTGCCGAAGGCTCTTGCAGGGGCTACCCCCATGATTTCGCCTCTACGCACCGAAACCGGGTTGCTTTACCGTGCCCGCCTTGAAGGCTACAGCAAGTCGGAAGCACTCAGAGCCTGCCAGTATCTGCGTGAATGCATTGTTATCGGTCCCGGAGAAAACTGACATGAAGCGGCGCGACGAGGATGGGAACGTCCTCATCATTATCCTCGTGGCGATTATGCTGATCGGCCTCTTAACGGCGGTAATTCAGGGATCTTCGAATAACGACAACGCGAATATCGACAAGGAACAGCTGCTCTTGAATGCGAGCCGCGTCCGCCAATACGCCATGGAACTCGAAAACGCAGTTTCCATTATCGTAAGAAACGGTCACAGCGAAGTCGATATTCGCTTTGCGAACCCCGATTCCACGATTGCCGATTACGGCGACATGTCCGCTGACACGGAAAAAACCCGGCAGGTTTTCCATGCCGATGGCGGAGCGGCGGAGTACCGATCCGCACCGGTCGGAATCCAGACATCTGCCTCAAGCTGGGAGTTCTACGGAGGCACCTCTCTTCCCGGTGTAGGAACGAGCGCGCCGGACCTGATTGCTGTCCTGCCGAATGTGACGCTGGCCTTTTGCCAGAAAGTCAACGAAATGAACGGTTACGCGAAAGGGACATCGCCACCGACCGATACCGGCTCATGCCTGAATGCGGGTGCGGCCGAGCGGTTCGGGACCGGGGTGACATTTGACGGCACCGCCAATGACGCTACCGGAGAAGCAACATTCACCGTCCTGCCCGCTATGCAGGGCTGCGCCCGTTGCGACGATGCAACTTACAATTTTTTCCATGTGCTGCTGAAACGGTAGATCAGTCGCCCGTTTCTTCCGGAGCAGGCATATCGTCGCTCTCAAACGATTTCCCCGAGATCGGCCAGTTCTTCTCGCGATAACCGGTCACCGGCGGAAAATCGATTGAGGACCGCATGTAGTGGTAGTCGGCTGCTTCGGGTATCCGGTAGACGCCGCTTTCGTGGGCCAAAAGCATGCCGCCGTCAACCACCTGAATCGTCATGACGACGCTGCCCGGAAGCGGTTCGGGCGCAGGCGGCACGAATTTCTCTTGGGGAGCGGGCGGCTGTTCGGCGAGAGCGGTCGGGGTCAGAGGTTCGAACAGCACCATGTGATCGGGTGACGTCAAAGCGTCGTAGTGTTCTTCAGGAGAGGGCGGAACCAGCTTTGCTGTATCGTCGGTTGCCGAAAACACCTGCCGATCCTCTTCCGGCTCGTAGAGAGCGGCGTCATAGCGAATCGTCGGACCGCCGCCCGGCTGAGACAGCAATCCGATACCGATATTGACGAGCGCCTCCCGCAGATAATTGTCCATCGCGCGCGTAAGTGGCGTTTCGCGTTCCGGTCTCTGGATGTAGACCGGCGCACCGGCAATCCCTGCGTCAAGCGCAGCCTTCAGGGTCAGATCCCGCGTAGCGACACGCCAGTGCTCGGCCGATTCGACGCTGAGCGACCGGGAATAGTCAAAACCGAGATCTTTCGGTTCAGCACCCGGGATTGTTTTGTAAATGCCCTGATGGTGAGCGTAGCCGGTTGCCATGGGCCCCGGCTCGTCGAAAGAGCATGCGGAGAGAAGAAGAGGGGTGGCGCTTGCAAGCAAACCCAGCTTGGCGAGAGACTTGAGGAGCATGGCCTTGTCCATTTCGTGTTGATCGTTGACCGTAGTGTCGGCAAACTCGTTCACCGTTACAGGTGCTTGCTGATCCTATCAATTTCCCGCCCGCCCGTACAGTCCGCGGTGCCGAAATAGTCTCAGCTTTTCACTTTTTCGAGAATGGAAGTGGTGCTGCGTCCCGGAATGAGATCAAGTATTTGAACCTCGCCGCCCCAGGACAGGACGACCTCTGCTTCGGGCAGGTCCTCAATCCTGTAGTCACCGCCTTTGAAATGGATATCAGGCCGAATCCTGGCGAGGATCTCGAGCGGCATATCGTTTTCGCTCTCCGTTTCGCCAAACAGGACGACCATATCGACGGAACCGAGAGAACCAACGACCTCGGCACGCGCACGCTCGTCATTGACCGGGCGTGTTTTTCCCTTGAGACGGCGGACGGATGCGTCACAATTAAGTCCGAGGATCAGCCGGTCGCAGCGGCGGCGAGCGGCACCCAGGTAACGGACGTGCCCGGCATGCAGCAGATCGAAGCAGCCGTTGGTGAAGCCGACCTTCAATCCTCTTGCCTGCCAGCGTTCGGCGGTCTCGGCGGCCTGTTCCCAGTCGTAGAGCCGGGCCTGACGCGGAGAGGCGGAACACGCGCTCTCATCGTTCAGCGCCGCGGCGAGTTCGTTTGCGCGGATCGGCGCGGTCCCGACTTTGCCGACGACAATTCCGCCTGCCCGATTGGCAAGCGCCCCCCCGTCCGCAAGGTTTGCGCCAACAGCCAGCGCAGCAGCCAGCGTGGCGATTACGGTATCTCCGGCACCGGACACGTCGAAAACTTCGCGGGCGTTTGCGCGAATGTGAATTGGCTCGCCATGACGGCCGACAATGCTCATACCATCCTGAGAGCGAGTGGCAACAACGGTTCCAATGCCGCAATCGCGCAGTATCCTTTCGGCGGCGGCGGCGATATCCGCATCCGTTTCGGTTGGCATTCCACCTGTGGCAAGCGCCAGTTCCTTGCGGTTCGGCGTCACGATATCGGCGCGCTCGTAGCGGCGGTAATCGGCGCCTTTCGGATCGACAAGACAAGGGATACCTCTCTCGCGAGCCGTGTCGATAACGGCGCGCAGAACCGCAGACGTGAGGACACCTTTTCCGTAATCCGAAAGAACAACGGCACGACTCCGGGCAATGGCGTCAATCGAGTTTTCGATGATAGCGGCCTCGGTTCCGGCTGGGACTGGTCCGTTTTTTTCATAGTCCGAGCGCAAAAGGTGCTGATGCCCGGCGAGATAGCGCGTCTTGACAGTGGTGGGCCGGCCCGGCTCCGTAATCAGTCCGTCCGGGTTGGCACCGAAGCTTTTCGCAAGCGTCCGCACGGTGGTTGCTTCTTCGTCATCACCCACTACGGCAACGACGACAGGCGCTGCCCCGAGTCCGGCAAGGTTGCTCAGGACGTTGCCTGCGCCACCGAGCATACGGTTTTCCCGGCGGACAGACAGTATCGGAACCGGTGCCTCGGGCGAAATTCTTTCCACTTCGCCGTAAACAAATCGGTCGAGCATAATGTCTCCGATGACTGCAACGGACACGCCTTTCATGGCCGAAACAACTCTAGCAAGCTGATCTTCCGTGCTTATTGCGCCATGCATGATCCAGATTCCGCGTAAAATATTTCAAATTTAGGCTAAATTTTAGTCAACATTTAGCGGCTTTGTTTAGATTTCGTCAATCTTTGTCCGTGTAGAATTGAAGATGGAGGAAGCAGAATTTCTCTCATTCAGTGGGGACCAAGTGACCACGAGCGTAGACAAAAGCACTGAGTTTCGAGGGGTCCTGAGCGGCCTAAAAGCCCGGCTTGACCAAAACAGGCTGGGCGATCTTCTTGTCGCGAGCGGACTTATCACGCCCGTCCAGCTTCGTGAGGCTTTGGCCCTGCAAAAGGCCACAGGCGAGCAACTTGGCATTATTCTCCTGCAACAAAAGCGGATTTCGGCAAGCGCCCTGCGCTACGCACTGTTCCAACAGATCAGCCTGCGAGTGACCGCCGCCCTTATAACGATTTTCCTCTCCTTCTCCGGTTTCGGAGGCGTCAAAACGGCACGGGCTGGAACGATCAAGGACGTGCCGGCGCAGTTGACGCTTGTCATGAACAGTTATGCCCAGAACACCTATGCTCCCGTTAACTATTACCCGGCTCTGTTCGGGACGGTCGAGCGGCGAGACACCAATCTCGGGCCTTTCAAGAAGTGGTCCGGGATGTTCGAAAGCTTTAACGCGGCGATGATCGGGCGCGACAGCGACAGGGTGGTCGACGAGTGGCGGGCCCAACTGCTGCCGTTGCGCGGCTTGCCGCTCAAGACGATGTCCCAGAAGGTCAACGATCTCGTCAATCAGTACACCTATATCGAGGACAGCCGCAACTGGGGGAAATCCGACTACTGGGCAAACCCGATCGAGTTTTTCCAGAAGGGCGGCGACTGCGAGGATTTTGCTATCGTCAAGTACACCTCCCTGCGCGCACTGGGCGTTCCGGAAGAACGACTGCGGCTTGCGATCGTCCATGACAGGATAAAGGACATCCCTCACGCTGTGCTGGTCGTCTATACTGACGATGGTCCGGTCATCCTCGACAACCAGGTGAGTCGTGTCCGCCGGGCGGACAAGGTCACACGCTACAAACCAATCTTTTCGATCAACCGTCATGCCTGGTGGCTGCACTCGTCACCGCCCAAAGCCACTGTTCTCGCCTCGGCAGCGGAATAGTCCGGTCTGAGAGGAAACTGTGGCGCCTGCGAGCGCCTTTCCGTTATCCTCGGATTTATCTTCTCGCCATTTTTTCGCAGGAAGCTCTTGTTCATCCCGGCACTCAAAGCTTCGTTCGCAATGCTGAAGGCCCGCCGCAGGCTGGTGCTGCATCTCGCATTGCCGCTCACGGGCATTTATGCCAGCCTCATGGGACTGCACGTCATGTTCTCCCAGACGCTCGGCATCGTGTATCGAACGGCGGCCGGGTTTTTCGGTATTGAATTTCTGTTCCTTCCCTTCGTTCTTGGATTCTTTTCCGTGGCGCTTTTAAAGGCACTGGTCGGATCCCACCCCGCTACGAAAATTCTTCATCCGTTAAGGCTGCGGGGTTTTGACCAGAGGGCGTTCGGCTCGGCGCTATTCCTGTATTTCGCGATCCTGAACCTGCCGTTTTTCGTCATCGGTCTCTGGGGGTGGTTGGGCCCCGATCATCTTCAAGGCTGGCTCGGAGCAAGAGGCATTCTGTTCTTCTCGGCTTCTGCCATCGCCGCTTTCCTGACGGCCGAGCAGATTCTGCAGTTTCCCGCTCTTGCCGACGGACGCTCATGGAGCCTCGGCCAAACAGCTCAGGCCACAGAAGGTCTCAAACTCGACCTGTGTCTGGCCCTCGTTCCGGTGGGTGTCCTTGCATGGGTCCTGGCGCAGGCGCCAGTCTGGCTCATTGCGCCCCTGATTCCCGAGGGTGGTCTGCCGACTGTTGCCGGTATCGTATTTTTCCTTGTCGCCGTTTCCTGGAACGCCGCCATGTCGTTTTGCGCTGCTGCGCTGTGGTGCGGCATTACCGTATGGTTCTACAACCGGGTCAAGGCGGATCCGCGCAAGACGCCGCTATTCGACCCACGCAACCCGGAGAATATTGGTTGAACCGGGCGTTCCGAACGGAACGCCGGCGGTGATGACAAGCCGCTGGCCCTTGCTCGCGAGGCCGTGAATCTTGGCCTGCTGCGTCGCCTTGCCAACGGCTTCCGCAAAACTGCCGGCCGAACCGACATGGACGGCATGCACACCGTAGAGAATCGCAAGCCGACGCGCGACGGACAGGTACTCCGTCAGGCACAGGATCGGCATGCTCGGGCGCTGGCGAGCCGTACGGATCGTTGTGGAACCTGAGCTTGTGAAGTTCGTGATGCAGGCAGCCTGGATCTGCTGGGCGACCTGATTTGCCGCCGTCGTTATGGCGTCCGAAGCGTTGCTGTCGTATTCAAGCTGGTCGGCCTCGATGATCCGGCGGTAGGTCTCGTCGCTTTCCGTTCGGCGGCAGATTCGGTCCATGATGGAAACGGCCTCTTCCGGATAGCGACCGACGGCCGTTTCGGCAGAAAGCATTACCGCATCCGTACCGTCATAAACGGCGGTGGCAACGTCCGAGGCTTCGGCGCGGGTCGGGCGCGCGTTTTCGACCATCGATTCAAGCATCTGGGTCGCGACGACAATCGGCTTCCCGGCATGCCTGACCAGCCGCACGACGCGCTTCTGAACCGATGGAACGTCCTCGGCCGGAATCTCGACGCCAAGGTCTCCGCGGGCCAGCATAACGCCATCGGCAAGGTCGACCATCTGTTCAAGATATTCAAGCGCGGAGGGCTTTTCGATCTTGATCATCAATCCGGCGCGTCCGGCGATCAGGCGGCGCGCTTCGGCGACGTCGTCCGGGCGCTGCACGAAAGACTGGGCGATCCAGTCGCACCCCATGTCCAGCGCGTGAGTCAGGTCCTTGCGGTCTTTTTCTGTCAGTGCCGTGATCGGCAGAATGACGCCCGGGATGTTGAAGCCCTTGTTGTTCGACAGCTTGTTGCCGAAAACGACTTCACAATCGAGCCAGGTCCTGCCCTTTTTCTTTACGCGCATGCGCACGTTGCCGTCGTCGAGAAGGATGTCGTCGCCTGCATTGAGTGCATCGATGACTTCCGGATGCGGGAGACTGACGCGTTTCTCGTCGCCTTCCTCCTCATCGAGGTCCATGCGAAGAACCATACCGGGACTGAGCGCGATCCGATCCTCCCGGAAAGTGCCGATTCGCAGCTTGGGGCCCTGCATGTCGGCAAGGATGGCGATCGGGCGCTTGTACTTTTCCTCGAGCGCTCGTATTGCGTCGTAGCGCTTCTGATGCGCTTCGTGCGAACCGTGCGAGTAATTCAGGCGGAACACGTCCACGCCCTTCAAAAACAGAGTTTCAAGGACGTCGGGGCTTTCGCTGGCGGGGCCGAGGGTGGCAACGATTTTAGTCTGGCGATTGCGGCGAATCATGTTTGTCTCTTTTTGGTCCGGCCAATTCTACTGGCAACCAGCATATGGACAAACCCTTGAATAAAGTCAATCAGCTTTGTCCTGTTATTTCGCCCAGAGACCGGAGGGCGGATTCATGTTTCAGAAAATTGGCTCTTCGTCACGACGAGTGGATTTGGGAACCGAACTCCCGGAACCCGCTCTGGCAGTTTGCTGAAAAACTCTTTATTGGCGTCGTCCCGGCGAAGGCCGGGATCCATAGGAAGGTAGGGAAAACCACAGATGGAC
>RZZS01000158.1 GCA_009929775.1 Alphaproteobacteria bacterium | reverse complement strand
ATCGACTGATCGAACAGGCTTTACAAATCGGCCCGGTTCCAGCGGATACGTTGAATACTACATCTTGTGGGTAGGCGTTTAACTGCATAGCCCCGAAGATCAATTCGAACGAGGCCGTCATTCCGGTCATCGAGGGCGATATTTCGCAGGCCATGGCCGAAGCCCGATTTCCGGACGCCGAACTTTTCTTCCTGCCCCAGATAGCAACGGTTTCGGACATGTTCATGGCCGTGCTGTCCCGCAAAGCCAACGTGATGTTCCTCGATCAGGCGATGGTCGATGGCTTCGAGGAGAGCAATCCCGGCGCGCTCCGCAAGGCCGAAGGCATTTCGGCCCCGTTCGTGTTCCCTACCTATTATTCCGTCCTGTCCGGCGAAATTCGTCTGCGTGACATGGTCGACGTCGCCCTGCGCAAGATGATCGACGACGGACGCATCGAAACGATGGCCCGGCGTTATTCCGAAGACTATATCCCTGCAGCAAAGAATTTTTGAAAAGGATAAGCAAGAAATGGTCACAAAATTTCTCCTGTCCGCCCTCGCCCTTATGACCGTATCCCTCGCACCTCCGGCTTCCGCCGCCGACAAGGAATCCGCCTTCGAGCGCATTATGCGGACGGGAACGATCCGTTGCGGGTATTTCGTCATACCCCCGGAATTCATGAAGGATCCCAACACCGGGGAGTTCTCGGGTATCGGCTATGACGTCATGAACGCCATTGGAGAGGCCCTGCATCTGAAGATCGAATGGACGGAGGAAGCCCCTTTCAGCGGTTTTGTGCAGGGCCTGGAAAGCGGCCGGTACGACGCTGTCTGCGCGACTGTCTGGAACCGGGCTGATTTAAGCCGGATGGTCGACTTCTCCATGCCGATTATGTACACGCCGGTCAATACCTTCGTTCGCGCGGACGAGACCCGTTTTTCCGGCGGTCCCAAAACGATCAACGACCCCGAGGTTACAATCGTTACAATGGATGGCGAAGCCTCGTCTCAAATCGCCAACCTTTATTTTCCGAAAGCCAAGCGCATTTCACTGCCGGAAAATTCTCACGTTTCCCAGCTGCTGGAATCCGTTGCCACCGGGAAAGCGGATGTTGCTTTCACCTATATGGGAAATTTTGTTCTTTACAATGAAACAAACCCTGAAAAGCTGAAAGTCATACATCAGGATGCCCCTGTCCGCGCCTACGGCAATTCGATTGTCATTCCCAAAGGCGAATACAAGCTCAAAACCATGCTGGACGCCGCAATCGAAGAGCGCCTCAACAGCGGTCAGATTAACTCCATAATCGATAAATATCAGAGAATTCCGGGAACCTACCTGAAAGTCACAACTCCCTACAGAACGCACGCACCCGAACAATAAAACAGGATTATCGACATGCGCGTACTTGCTATCCTTTCCTTACTCCTCCTGACCACCCTGCCCGCCCTTGCGGCGGACGACAAGGAATCCGCCTTCGAGCGCGTCATGCGCACAGGAACGATCCGGTGCGGGTACTACGTCTTCCCGCCCGTCACCTACCGCGATCCGAACACCGGAGAACTGTCCGGCCTTTCCGTCGACATGATGAACGAGATCGGCGAGCGCGCAGGACTGGAGATCGAGTGGGCCGAGGAAGTGACGTTCGGCAATTGGATTCCGGCCCTGCAATCCAAACGCTTCGATGTCGTCTGCACGCCCATGTGGCCGGAGATTCCCATGGCGCGGGCAGCGGCCTTTAGCGTACCGATGTTTTACGCGGGCCTGTCGCCGATGGTGCGGGCGGACGATCCTCGCTATCAAACCGACGATCTGAGCGTCTTCAACGATCCGGATGTGACCTTCGTCACGCAGGACGGCAATGCCATCGACATACTGACCCGCAAGGCATTTCCCAAGGCCAAAATATCCCCGGTATCCGCCGCCGTGGAAGGCCCGGTGGTCCTGCAGGAGGTTGTTACCGGCAAGGCCGATGCCATCCTCATGGACCGCAACGGCGAGATCGAATATAACCGCCACAATCCCGTCAAGCTCCGCCTTGTCGCTCCGGACAGGCCCATCAAGGCGCAATCGTTTACGCTTGCCGTCGGACGGGACGAGATGGTTCTGAAAGATTTCCTCGACAACGCCATCAACGAACTTCTCAATGACGGAAGCGTCGACCGGATGCTGGACCGGTGGGAGACCGAGCCCGGTCTGTATTTACGCGTTTCAAAGCCATATGAGGCGAAGCATTGAGAAGACCCCTGCTTCCGCCTTCACCCTTCGGGCTTCGGTAGACAGTTCGGCGTTCGGGATGGCTTTTGTTATAGGGCACCTCTAAAAACCCCGGAAATCCGGAACGCGTGAACCGTTGAGGTAAATTTTGGGGGTGAAGCGCGGTTTCCGCCGCCGTATTGCAGCAGA
>RZZS01000157.1 GCA_009929775.1 Alphaproteobacteria bacterium | reverse complement strand
GCATGCTCGGGCCTCGCGGTGCCGCGCTGGCGGCTCTGAGAGTTAAAAATAAGTTAGAGATAGAGTTACGCTGTGGATAAAGGTCGGCAAGTCCTTGAAGGGAAAAGCGCTCAGGAATCGCCCGGTGTGTAAAGTGACGAAAGTTGGTGTGCAGAGTGACGAAAGCCGGTGTGTAAAGTGACGAAAGCCGGTGTGTGAAAACACGAAGCGGACGGCGAGTTATCCACAGGCCGGGGCCGGTGGGTGAAGTGACGAAAATTGACCCCGGTGGGTGAAGTGACGATGATTTCGGGATGAAAGAACGCTCCCCGCTTCTGCCCGACCGGCACCCTCAGCAAGACCTCTTCGTCTGCGACATCGTGGACGCGGTGCCCAAGGGGGACATGTCCTCGATGGAGCATCCCGTTTTCTCGCTGTCCACGAAGCCGGACACAAGGCCGCGGCGCTACCAGCTCGGCGACAACTGGATACAGGTCTCCCCTTCCCCCCTCGGCCTCGCCACGGTCCACGACCGCGACATTCTGATCTACTGCATCAGCCAGTGCATGGCCGCGCTCAACGAGGGCCGGAAGATTTCGAAGACGATGCGGTTCAAGGCGTATGACTTGCTGGTGGCGACGAATCGCCAGACCTCGGGCCGGGGTTACGAACTGCTGAAGGATTCGCTGCGGCGGCTTCAGGGCACGCAGATCGAGACGAACCTGCGCCAGGGCGGCCGGGAATACTTCAAGGTCTTCGGCCTGATCGACTCGGCGGAAATCGTCCGCGAGACGCGGGACGGCCGCATGCTCGATATCGAGATCACGATCTCGGATTGGGTCTTCGACGCCATCGAGCATAACCACGTCCTGACGCTGAACCGGCGCTATTTCTTCCTGCGAAAGCCTCTGGAGCGCCGCCTCTACGAGCTGGCCCGCAAGCATTGCGGACAGCAACCGGAGTGGCGGATCGGTATTGAGAAGCTGCGCGAGAAATGCGGCTCGGGATCGAGCGAGAAGGAGTTCCGGCGGCTTGTCGGCAAGATCATCGAGGACGACGAGCGCCACGACCACATGCCCGATTACCGCTTCAGCCTCAACGGCGAAACGCTCTTCGTCCATCCGAAGCGGGAACCTCAGGTCATCGAGAAAAGCGCCACGGCCATGCGCCTGCGACCGGAGACCTTCGAGAAGGCCCGGGCGCTCGCGCCTGGGTGGGATATCTACGAGGTCGAGCGGGAATGGCGGGAGTGGATCACCGAGACGCCCCGCAATCCGGACGCGGCTTTTCTGGGGTTCTGCCGGAAGTGGGCGGAAATTCGCGGCCCGGCCCGGCGGTAAACCGAAAACCATGATTTCATGGAGTCATGGTTACATGATTTCATGAAATCATGATTAGCGCGACTGGTAGGCTTGCCACATCGCGAGGAAAAGCTGCGATTTCGAGCCCTTGGTAAAGCCGAACTCCTGCCCTGCCCTCTGGCTGAAGGCGTCGAAGACTTCCGGCGGAACCATGATCTGGAGGGGCTTGTTCCGGCCTTCCGTTGGTCTCGGGTCCTGCTTGATAACGTCGGCGGTCTTCTCGCGCGGCGGGGGCGAGCCCTTCTTCAGGGCGGCGGTGTTCGTGGCCATCAGGCGACCTCCTTCGACTGGTCGAGCGCTGCCAGCCGGTTGATGATGGATTGCGCAAGGCGCTCGGCCTTGTCGTTCAGGGTACGGTGTGTTGTTTCGGTTGCGGCCCTGCCGTTGTCGTGGGCGATGCCGTACGCCGTTGATACCGGGATCACACCCTCAAGCGTCAGATAGTCGGTCTGTTCGAGATAGGCTTGCGCGGCGGCAAGCTCGGCGGCGCTGTTCGTCGTCTTGACCAGGGCGAAGGCGATGCGGTTCTCGGGAACGCCGGAATCGGCAATCGAGTGCGCAAGCTTCACGGCGGGCCGCAGGTCGTCCTTGGTCTGGCCGGTCGGAATGACGACGAGATCGGCGGCGCGGGCGATTTCGAGGGTCTGCTGTGACGAGTGCGGGCGACCGTCGAGGATATACACGTCGAAGCGACGGGCCTCGGCAAGCGCCGTTTTGAGGTTTCCGAACGGCTGCACCTGAACTTCGGGCTGGTGCCCCGCCTCAGCGCGGTCGGCTGCCCAATCGGTGCAGGTCGTCTGCTGGGTGTCGAGGTCCGCGATCTTCACGGAAAAACCGTCCTTCGCAAGCTCGCGAGCAAAGAGGCGGGCGAGGGTGGACTTACCCGCGCCTCCCTTCTGCGAAACCATGCCGATGATGTAGCCCATGGGGTCCCCCTTTTCGTGTTTCGAAAAAGGTTATCATGAAACCAAGGTAACAAGAAATCATGATTCCATGGAATCATGAAAACAACGATCCATGGTTACATGGAACGTGCGGCTCTTGCCGTTCCG
>RZZS01000084.1 GCA_009929775.1 Alphaproteobacteria bacterium | reverse complement strand
CCTTTGTCGAGAAACCGGACGTGACGCGCGAGGGCCGCGGGTCCGGTCGTTCGGTTCCGGGCATCAATCTTGCGGCCGCCTTCATCGACGCCCGCAACGAAGGGCTTCTGGTCAAGGGCGGGGGGCACGCGATGGCGGGCGGCTTTACCGTTTTGCCTGAGAAGATGGACGAATTTCGCGATTTTCTCCGCCGCCACGTCGCACGTCAGGCCGCCGCGCACGAGGCCAGCGTCGAAACGGAAATAGACGGCATTGTCAGTGTCCAGGGGCTGCAGGCCGAGCTTGTGCGAATGCTCGAGCGTGACCTTGGCCCCTTTGGCACGGGTCATCCTGAGCCCGTATTCGTCCTGCCGCAGGTGCGGGTCTGCAGCGCCGATGTCGTCGGAGACGGCCATGTTCGCGTGCTTTTGTCCGACTGGGAGGGCGGAGCGCGCGTCAAATGCATCGCGTTTCGCGCCGCCGATACGGCGCTGGGACAGGCGCTTCTCAAGGGCCGCGGCGGGCAGTTCCACGTGGCCGGGACCCTGAAGATCAACGAATGGCAGGGCCGGGAAACTGTGGAAATGCATATCTGCGACGCGGCGCCCGCCATGATCGGCCCGTCGGCGCAAGCGGTGCCGGCGTGACTGGACCGGACGGTCGTTTTTTCAGTGCATCGTGCAAAAAGACGCTTGATTTTTTCCGCCGAAACCCTTTATAAACGTCCGGTCTGACGCTCAAGGCACGTCCCCTTCGTCTAGAGGCCTAGGACACCGGATTTTCATTCCGGCAACACGGGTTCGACTCCCGTAGGGGACGCCATTGACCTGTCCAGAAGCTTCCGAAAGCTTCCAGAAAACGGCTTTAACTCCTTAATTCTACTGTTTTTTTTAACCAGCAGCTTCCAGAGCTGTCCATGGGCATCCATCGCTTATGGGGCCTGTTCTGGGGGCCTGCTAAAAACAGCGAAATAAGGAGGCCCCCAAATGGCACTTACCGACAAGGAATGCAAAGCAGCGCAACCCGGCCCGAAATCCCGCAAGCTGACAGACGGCAGCGGTCTGTATCTGGAAGTCACGCCCAGCGGCGGAAAATACTGGAAGCTGAAGTACCGCTACCTCGGAAAGGAAAAGAAGCTTACCATAGGGCCATATCCGATCATTTCCCTTCAGGAAGCCCGTTTCAAGCGCGAAGACGCGAGGCGCCAGCTGATCGACGGCATCGACCCCGGTCAGATCAAACTGGAAAAAAAACGCCAGCGCCTGTTCGACGCCCAAAACACGTTCAAGGCGGTGGCAGAAAGCTGGCAGGATCATAACGCCCTTAAATGGAGCGAAAATCATGCCCGGACGGTCCGCAGGCGTCTGGAGCAGGATGTCTACCCGGAACTGGGCCGGAAGCCGTTAGCAGATATCAAGCCACCCGACATCATCCATATGGTGAAGAAAATCGAAGACCGGGAGGCTTACGAAATGGCCCGCAGGGCGCTTCAGTATGTCCGGCAGGTTTACGACTACGGAATATGCCACGCCATCGTCGACCGTAATCCGGTTACTCATATGCGCGGCATTCTGAAGACCGCGCCAAAGGAAAACTTCGCTGCCATTGATATCAGGCAACTGCCGGAACTGGTCGGAAAACTTAACAGGAACGAGGCTCGTCTGTTCCCCCAGACGCTTTACGCGATGAAATTGCTCATGCTTACATTCGTCAGAACAAGCGAACTGATAAAGGCGCGCTGGGAAGAATTCGATCTGGAAAACGCCATGTGGGTGATTCCTGCGGCCCGGATGAAAACGCGCCGGGATCATCTGGTGCCGTTATCCGGTACGGCGCTTTCCATTCTGCGGGATCTGAAGCGGCTGAACGGGCACAGGCCATACGTCTTCCCAAGCAAGACGGACCCGCGCAATCATATGTCCAACAACACCATTCTGGCAGCCCTGCGGCGCATGGGCTATTCCGGCATTATGACCGGGCATGGCTTTCGGGCTCTTGCGATGACGGCAATTGTTGAAAGGCTTGGTTATCCCGACCATATCCCCGACCGCCAGCTTGCCCATGCCCGTAAAAATCAGGTCATGGCCGCGTACAACCGGGCAGAGTTTCTGGACCAGCGGCGGCGGATGATGCAGGACTGGGCGGACTATCTGGATACTATTGAACGCGGCGGGACGGTCATAGCTGGAAAGTTCGGAACCGGCTCATAAGCTTCGACCGCCAGAACTTGCGACAATGTCGCAGGTCGCGTTTCGTGCGGCCTGGGGGATGGTGGTCGTGCAATCTCCGGAGAGCCTCCACGTAAGGCAAGATAAAAGACCGCTCTCCGGGGAGCACTATCCCTTTGTCTGCACATCGTTTTTTGGGAGGTTGGCCGAGAGGCCCGAGGATCCGTCAGTCTAAGTCCTTGTTTTATCGTGCATTGCCCGGAGGCTGGACTGAAATCCTGTGGCAAGCGGCAAGCAGGCCGGAAAGGAAGCATACACGACAGGGAAAGACAAATATCTGCCGACCGCAGACGAAAAACAAGCCCAAATTTTGGAAAGTCGTGCTTGGGCGAAAATCGTCGCGCATAAAGGCCGTAAGAGGATTTTCCTGCCCGCCCTATAATGAGAAACAATTTCCGAAACAAGTCAAAGGCGGCATGACAATGAACAAAAATACACCGGCAAACTGCGACAAAGACCCGGCTCTGTCCGACCTCCCACTTTTCTCGTCAAGCAGAACCACGTCCCCGCTCAAAATTCTGCGCCTACCGGAAGTCATCGCCCGCGTCGGCCTGAAACGCGCCTCGATTTACCATCATATCAGCGAGGGTAATTTCCCCAAACCCGTCCCCCTCGGTCCCCGCGCCGTCGGCTGGCTGGAACACGAAATCGATGAGTGGCTACGTTTACGTTTGGAGGAGAGGGGAGGCAGACGCTATATGAAACTGGATTAGGCCGTTGGGGGGCAAAATGGATTTCCAGACGAATTCGGTTACGTATTACGCACACAGCGCAGAAAATACCGGCGATAAAACCGCATGGCAACTTCTTCGGGAACATTTATTTGAAACGGGCAGGCTTGCGGGCGCATTTGGATCGGAGTTCGGGGCCGGAAATCCGGCCAGGCTGGCCGGGCTGCTTCACGATCTCGGCAAGTATACGGAAGATTTTCAGGCGCGGCTGGAAGGGGAAAATATCCATGTCGACCACGCCGCCCCGGGAGCAGTGGAGGTCAAAAGCCTTGCTCGAAATCCGCTGCAGGCCGGTCTTGCCGAACTGGTTTCATGGGCGATTGCCGGTCACCATGCGGGGCTTGAGGATTACGGAAAACTGAAAGACCGGCTGGCCGCGTTTCCGGACGGAAAATTGAACGAGTGCTGGAAAAAAGAAGTCGCCACGGCCACGGCTGATCTGCTCACACTGGAGTTCTCTCCCGGCGGCAGTTTTCCGGCCGCGTTTCTCGGCAGGATGATTTTTTCCTGCCTCGTGGACGCGGACTTCAAGGACACGGAGCGATTTTATGCCAAAACCGAAGGCCGGAAGATCGACCGGGACTGGCCGGACCTGAGGCGTGAGATCGACGCTCTTATCGCCCGGTTCGACACCTTCATCGCGAACAAACGGGCAGAAGCGGAAGCGAAAGCGAAATTTTTTCCCCTCAACGAGCTGCGAGCCCGGATTCTGGATCATGTCTGCGCAAAGGCGGATATGCCGCGCGGTCTGTTTACCCTGACTGTCCCGACAGGTGGCGGCAAGACTCTGGCTTCACTGGGCTTCGCGCTCAAACATGCGAAAGCCCACAATCTGCGGCGAATCGTCTACGCTATTCCCTTCACATCTATCATAGAGCAGAATGCGGCAGTCTTTCGGGAATCTCTGCAAGACGAAGGCGATCGTTACATTCTGGAGCATCATTCTTCCATCGAGACCGAAAAGGCCGAAGAAAAGAAGAAAGAACAAAAGAACAAGCTGCGTCTCGCCATGGAGGACTGGGCCGCGCCGCTTGTGGTGACCACGAACGTGCAGTTTTTCGAAAGCCTGTTCGCCAATCGCTCTTCGCGTTGCCGTAAGCTTCATAACCTTGCAAACAGCGTTATTATCCTCGACGAAGCCCAGACCCTGCCCCTCAAGCTGCTGCGTCCGTGCATGGCGGCGCTGGACGAACTGGCCCGCCATTACGGCGTGAGCGTCGTTCTGTGCACGGCGACGCAACCGGCGCTGGACAAGCGGCATTTCGGCGAAGGTGGGTTGACCCTTGAGGGCCGGGAACTCGCCCCGGACATCGACCAACTGGCCCGCGTCCTGCGAAGGACGAAAATCGAGCGCGCCGAAAAGCCTGTGACGGACGACGACCTCGTTCAGGCCCTGCAGGTGCACGACCGGACGATGACGATCGTCAATTCGCGCGGGCACGCGCTGGATCTCTTCAAAGCGGCGAAGCGTGCCGGCCTGTCCGGCCTCGTTCATCTGACCACCCGGCAATGCGCCGTGCACCGGCGCGAGATCCTGAACGAAGTCCGGGCGGCGTTACTCGACAAAAGCCCCTGCCGCTTGATCGCCACATCGCTGGTCGAAGCGGGCGTGGACATCGACTTCCCGCGAGTCTTCCGCGCCGAAACCGGCCTCGACCAGATCGCGCAGGCTGCCGGACGCTGCAACCGCGAGGGGCGGGGCAGCCCGGACGAGAGCATTGTCACGGTCTTCAAGCCCGCCGATCGCGAGCCTCCCGGGGAGTTCATGGCGTTGATCGCGGCCTTTGAGCGAATTGCCGCTGATTTCGCTCCGGAAGCGCTGCTTTCGCCGGAGGCAATCAGGGCGTACTTTCAGGAGGTCTACTGGCAAAAAGGCGCGGAGCGGCTGGACGAAAAGGGGATTCTGTCTGAATTTACGGTCGGTAGACAGGAGCTTTTTTTCAATTACAGAACGGCGGCGGAAAAATTCCGGATGATCGAACAGACGATGGCGCCCGTCATCATCCCGCTGGATGGGTGCGCCCGGGAAATTCTGGGCCGTCTGTCCTCGCCGGAAGTCTCTCCGAAAAAAGCGATGCGTGAACTGCAGCCATTTATCGTACAAATCCCGCACAAAGACAGAGCCGCTCTTCTGGAGAGCGGCCGTGCAGACCATCACTACGAAAATATCTGGGGCGACCAGTTCACCGTTCTCACGGATGACTCCCTTTATACAAAGGAAACCGGCCTTTTCTGGGAAGGGGCGGAGGAGTTGCACGAATCGATATTTTGAAATTACTTCTTGAAAAGAAAGGCAAACGACCGTGAGCAAAAAGCGTATCGGGAGCGACTTGAACAGGATTGACGCCATGCGGGACGAGGACATCGACTACAGCGATATCCCCGCCCTCGACGATGGTTTTTTCAAAACGGCACGGATGGTCGCAGCACCCGGCAAGAAACATCTGACGATCCGGCTGGACGAGGACGTTCTGGAATGGCTGAAGTCACAGGGAAAAGGCTACCAGACCCGGATCAATTCCCTCCTGTGCCAATATATAGACGCGCATCAGTGAAGAGAATTTATAATATAAAGTCTCTGAAAAACTACTTGCGCTGCACTTTTCCATGGGGTATGAATCCGTGGAAAGGAGATGGCGTATGGAATTTTCCCTGAAAATTGGATTTGCGTCGCTCGCACTAATTGCGTTCGCCGCACTTGTCGCCTTTATGTGACGGGTCACATGAAGGCGTGGATTGAAACAGAGAATTTATCTTATAGGAGACAGGGCGCCTCCGGTGCTCAGTCTCCCAATTTTACGGATATGCGCATAATTTCTTGAAGCCATGAATTTATTATGCGCAAATAACAACAACCACTGAAACGACGAACGGCGAAGGGAGGGCGAGCCCATGTCCTACGGAATCAGGCTGCATGTATGCGGCGATTACGCCCTGTTCACCCGGCCGGAAATGAAGGTCGAGCGGGTTTCTTACGACGTGATGACGCCTTCGGCGGCGCGGGGCATTCTGGAGGCAATCCACTGGAAACCCGCGATTTTATGGGTGATTGACTCAATTCACGTCCTGAATCCCGTCCGGTTCCAGACGATCCGCCGCAACGAGGTCGGCGGCAAGGCTCCGGCGGGAAAGATCAAGACGGCGATGAACCGGGGCAGTCTTGAAGGCCTGCAACTTCTGGTCGACGAAGACCGCCAGCAGCGTGCGTCCACTCTGCTTTGCGACGTGGCCTATGTCATCGACGCGCATTTCGAGATGACGGACAGGGCCGGGGAGGGCGACAATCCCGGCAAGCACATGGACACATTCACCCGCCGTGCCCGCAAGGGGCAGTGCTTTCACCAGCCCTGCCTCGGTGCGCGGGAATTCCCGGCGCGCTTCCGCCTGATCGAATCCGATGACACCTGCCCCGCCTCGATTTCCGAATCCCGCGATCTCGGCTTTATGCTCTGGGACATCGACCACGCGGGCAACAAAATGCCGATGTTCTTCCGCGCGAAACTGGATGGAGGCGTGATAAAAATCCCGCAACCCGGTTCGGAGGAGATTTGCCGATGAGCATTTTTCAATCGCTGAACCGGGCATATGAGAGGCTTTCGGAAACGAACGACGTTCCGCCGTTTGGTTTTTCGACGGAAAAAATCGGCTTCGTCATTTCTCTTAATCCAGACGGAAGCCCGGCGGGCAAGCCGCGGGACATACGGGACACATCCGGAAAGAAACCGGCTCCGCGTATGATGGAGGTGCCCGCAAGTTTCAAGCGTCCAGGCGTTACCCCTCGCCCATTTTTCCTGTGGGATAAGTCTTCGTATGCACTGGGAGTTTCAAATAAGGAAGTCAAGCAGGAACACGAAGCCTTCGTTGATCATCATAGAAAGGTTCTTGAAAACACTGAGGATGAAGGGCTGCTTTCTCTTGTCAAGTTTTTCGAAAATTGGAAGCCGGAAATGTTCGAGGCTCTCGCATGGCCGGAAGGCATGAAAGACCAGAACATCGTTTTCGCTCTGGAGAGCGAGCGTCTGAAGAACGTTTATCTTCACGACCGACCGGCAGCGAAACTGATTTGGGCGCGGATCGCTGGAGACGAAGACAGGACCAAAGCCGTATGTCTCGTAACCGGTGAAAGAGGTTCAATTGCACGGCTGCATCCTGCGATCAAGGGCGTCTGGGGATGTCAAACAGCGGGAGGATCCATAGTCGCTTTCAATAAGGATAAGCCATCCTTTTCATCCTACGGCCACGAGCAGGGCGACAATGCGCCGGTGTCCGAAGCGGCAGCCTTCGCCTATACGGCCGTCCTGAACAAATTTCTTGGCACAAACTCAAACTGCATCCGGATCGGCGATGCTTCGGTCGTGTTCTGGGCCGACGGGACGGACTATGACAAAATTCATGCGGCGGAACAGGTCTTTGGCGGGCTCGTCAACGAAACGGGTTCGGGCGGAGCGGATCAGGACCGGGCGGATTCCAGAAACAAGATTCGCCCGATCCTCGAAAAAATCCGAAACGGCGAGAGCGTGCGCAGCTTCGATCCGGATCTGGCCGAAAGCGTGCGTTTTTATGTCCTCGGTCTGTCTCCGAACGCCGCCCGGATTTCCGTCCGCTTCTGGATGGAGGACACGTTCGGCGAGATCGCGGACAATTTTCAGACATTCATGGAAGAAACGCGCATTGAACCCGCCGATCGCTTCGCGCCGGTGGCGCTCTGGCAGTATCTTCTGGAAATGGCCGTCCAGAACAAGCGGGAAAACGTTCCGCCCCTTCTCGCCGGCCAATGGATGCAGGCCATACTGAGCGGAGGCCGTTATCCGCAAATGCTGCTCTCGACCGTCCTGATGCGCATCCGCGCCGATCACACGATCAACGCACGGCGCGTATCCATCCTAAAATCCGTTCTCGTTCGCAATTACAAAATGGAGGCTCCCGTGGCACTTGATCCGGAAAACCCGAATGCGGCTTATCATCTCGGAAGGCTGTTCGCCGTTTATGAGAAATTTCAGAAACTGGCGCTTGGCGACATAAACAGGACAATACGAGATTCTTATTTTTCGGCGGCATCCACCAGTCCGGCGAGCGTATTTCCGCAGTTGTTCAAGCTCAACAACCACCACAGAAGCAAGGCTAGGAAAGAAAAACCGGGGGCTGCAAAGTATTTTGAAAATGTAATGGCAGAGATTACACAGAAGTTGCCCCCCGAATATCCTCAACTTTTGCTATCTAAAGACCAGGGATTGTTCGCCATGGGCTATTACCATCAATTCTTTTACAAAAAACCCGAAAATGAGGGAGAAGATCAATGACCCAGTTAACAAACCGCTACGACTTCGTCGTCTTGTTTGATGTTATAAACGGCAATCCGAACGGTGATCCTGATGCCGGGAACATGCCCAGGATCGATCCTCAAACCAATCACGGTCTGGTTACGGACGTGTGCCTGAAAAGGAAAATCAGGGACTTTGTCAATCTTTCCGGCGGCGAGGGAAACGCTATTTTCGTTCTGCCGAAAGAGCCTCTTAATCCGAAAATCGCAAAGGCATGCGAAGCGAAGGACATGCCGTCTTACAAAAAAGACGGTAAGGGGTGGGAAACAGACAAGGCAAAAAAACGTTCTCAGGAAGACATTCGCAAGCTTCAGGAATGGCTCTGCCTACAGTATTTTGACGTTCGCACGTTTGGTGCCGTCATGTCGACAGGCCCCAATGCGGGACAAATAAGGGGGCCGGTCCAGTTCAGTTTCGCGCGTTCCATCGAGCCGATCTTTACGCTGGAAAACACGATAACCCGCGTCACAGATGTTGATGAAGAAGAAGGCGAGATGGGCCGCAAGCACATTGTTCCCTATGCGCTTTACCGGGCGCACGGCTTCGTTTCGGCAAAGCTTGCGCAGCGGACGGGCTTTTCGGAATCCGATCTGGAGACCCTTCTGGAAGCCGTCGAGAACATGTTCGAACACGACCGCTCCGCCGCGCGCGGGGAAATGGCGGTGCGCAAGCTGATCGTGTTCAAACACGAGGGTGAACTGGGCAACGCGCCTGCGCATACCCTTTTCGACCTGGTCGAGGTCGGGCGCAAGATCGACGGAGAATGCCGGGAAATCGGCGATCCGGCTCTGGATAACCAGCTGCCCGCGCGCAGCTTTGCCGATTATTGCGTGAAAATCGACCGGGGGATACTGCCCGAAGGCGTGGAGATCATTGAACGGCTCTGACGACAGGCAGCCACAAATCGACGAGATCGAGGGCGAACCCGTTCCGCTCTCGGCTTTGCAGCACGCCGTTTACTGTCTGCGGCAGGCCGCGCTAATTCACCTCGAACGGCTCTGGGAGGAAAACCGTTTTACGGCCGAAGGCCGCGTCCTCCACGAGGTGACCGACAAAGGCGGACAGCGCAAAATAAAAGCGACAAGGCGGGTGAACGCCCTGCCGCTGGCTTCCCGTCGCCTCGGCATCGCGGGCGTTGCGGATCTGGTCGAGTTCTTCGAGGAGGGCGGTCGCGAAGTCGCCTATCCCGTCGAATACAAGCGCGGCAAGCCCAAGCCCCACCGCGCGGACGAGGTTCAGCTCTGCGCGCAGGCTCTGTGCCTTGAAGAAATGACCGGCAATCCAGTGCGGGAAGGCGCGCTGTTCTACGCAGAAACAAAGCGCCGCTTGATTGTGGAGTTCGACGAGAAATTACGTCGCCTGACCTGCGAGACGATAGAATCCTTGCGTGAAATTTTCCGGACCTTGAAAACGCCTCCGCCTGAATACCGCGCCGCGAGGTGCCGGGCCTGTTCGCTTTACGATATCTGCAGGCCCAAAGACGTTGCCCAGAGCGCGAGGGACTGGCGCGCGCGTACGGTCTCGGACCTGCTCGGCCCGGAGGAGGAGCCCGCCGTATGAAAAAGCTCCTGAACACGATTTACATCACAACGGAAGGCAGCAGCCTGCGCAAGGACGGCGAAAATCTGGTCGTCGAGGCGGAGGATAAAATTCTGGGAAGAGTGCCTCTCCACATGCTCGCCTCGGTCGTCATTTTCGGCGCGGTTTACGTTTCACCGCCTCTCATGCAGGAATGTGCCGCGCGTGGGGTAACGATTGTGCTTCTGGACCGCGCGGGACGGTTTCAGGCTCGTGTCGAAGGCCCGGTCAGCGGCAACGTCCTTCTGCGCCGGGCGCAATACAAGGCATCGGAGGTGTCCGACGACATCGTCAAAAGCATTGTAATGGGAAAGATCGCCAACCAGCGCGCCGTACTGATGCGAGCCTTGCGTGATTACGGCGGTGAGTTCGGCGAGGAAACGAGAGACCGGATCGAACACGTTGTCAAACGGCTCGCCCATACGCTCGCCCACCTGAACCATGAAGCGCCGGAAACGGACGTCCTGCGCGGCATGGAAGGGGATGCGGCGCGCCTGTATTTCGGCGTGTTCGATGCCCTGATACGTTCGCCGGAACCGGAACTCCGCTTTACCGGGCGTTCCCGCCGTCCGCCGCTCGATCCAGTCAATGCGCTTCTGTCTTTCCTGTATACGCTGCTCACGCACGATTGCCGGTCGGCACTTGAAAGTGTGGGGCTGGACCCGGCCGTTGGTTTTCTTCACCGCGACCGCCCCGGACGCCCGGGCCTTGCGCTCGATTTAATGGAGGAACTGCGCCCGGTGATGGCGGACAGGCTGGTTCTCTCCCTTGTCAACAGACGCCAGGTTCAGGCAAAGGAATTTGAAAAACGCGATGGCGGGGCTGTCTTTTTGACGGATGAGGCGCGCAAGACCGTCCTCAACGCCTGGCAGGAACGTAAGAAGGAAGAGCGCAAACACCCATTCATCGGGGAAACGGCTCCGCTGGGACTGGTCCCGTATTTGCAGGCTCGCCTTTTGTCGCGACATTTACGGGGCGATCTCGACGCCTATCCTCCCTGGCTCTGGAAATAAGAGGCTTTTCATGATGGTTCTCGTGACATACGATGTCAGCACCGTGGAAGAAAACGGTAAAAAGCGACTGCGGCGTGTGGCGCGTGCCTGCCTCGATTACGGGCAGCGCGTACAGAATTCCGTCTTCGAAATCGAAGTCGACCCGGCCCAGTGGACGGAGCTGAAAAATAGGCTTGAAAAAATCGTGAATATGCAACACGATAGTTTGCGCTATTATTATCTGGGCGCAAACTGGCAGCGCCGGGTTGAACATGTCGGCGCAAAATCTGCGCAGGATCTGAATAGCACACTGGTGTTCTGAGCCTCCGTCAGGGATACGCGCGAACCTGAAGCGTGACCGATATTCCAGGCAGGTTCGCACTCTGTAGCTTCTCATTGATTCGAAAAAGAAACACCTTACCGCCTTTTTCCGAAAGGGGCAGCAACCGGGCGCCGGAGGCCGAGGTTCGCTGATCGGGACTGTTTTATCCTTTTTTTGAAATGTGTTAAACATAGAGGGGTCGCCCCCTTCGCGGGGGCGTGGATTGAAAC
>RZZS01000156.1 GCA_009929775.1 Alphaproteobacteria bacterium | reverse complement strand
CGTGCATGGCGGGAGATTAATTATTTTAAACCACCAAGGCACGAAGGCACCAAGTTCTCCTTTATCCTCAATATCTTGGTGTCCTGGTGCCTTGGTGGTGAAAACACGGCCGGAATGGGGACACGGCCGGAATGGGGGCGTAGTAAAGCCCCTATGTTTTACTCCGTCCCCCTCACCTTCGGGGACACAATAAGTTATTGTGTCCCCATTGCCCCCGGCAATCGCTTGATAGTCGGTCCCTCCCCCGTGAAAAGGGGGAGAGTTGGTGGGGGCGAGTCAACCCGTTTGGAAAATGCTTTAAAACCGCCGGCTCACCGAAACGTAAAAGCGCGGATCGTCGTCGCCCTGCGTTGCGACATCCCGGTTCAGCGGAAACGCCACGGCGATATCGGCCTGAACCTTGTCGGAAAACTCTGTCCGCAGACCGAGACCGGCGGAGGTGATCGACTCGCGTTCGAGGTCGTTGCTGGTGGCGTCCTCGTTCCACACGCGGCCCGCGTCATAGAAAGCGAACAGCTGGTAATCCGAAACAAGGGCCCACGGGTAGGGCTGGTTCCACTGGAATTCGAGCTTTCCGGCGATGCCCTGGTCGCCGACGATTTCGGACGGGTCGTAGGCGCGGCCGAGATTATAGCCGCCGACGCCGAACTCTTCCGAGGAAAGCAGCGCGTTGTTCGCCCACTGACCGCTGAAGGCGAGCAGAAGGTTGATGTCGTTCGTCACGCGTTGAAGGCGCTGGAGGCTCGCTTCCATCTTGAAGAAGGTCGGATCGCCGAACGGCCGGCTCAGGCTGTCGCGACCGTTTTCGCTTGCGCCGAAAACGTCGAGCCCGTGCGCGAGTTCAATGTCGAGCGCGTTCACCCCGACGCCAAGAAACCCGGTATCAAGAAATTCGAGCGCCCCGCCAACCCGGACGGCGCGAATGCGGTCTTCGCGGGTCGCCTCTATCGCGTTGCGGCTTTCAACGTCGCGCCAGTCGAACAGCGCCCGGCCGTTCAGGTTGAGGGCGCGGGAGCGGATGAACGGGTGCTCGAGCCCTGCGCTCGCATAGACGGCGCGGCCATTGACGTCGAAGCGGTCGAGGTCGTATCCCGGATCGGTGTTGGTGGCGCTGCCGAATAATCTCACCTTCGTGCCGCCGGACCAGACGGGCTGTTCGTAACCGAGCGAGACATAGGTCATTTCATGCTCGTATCCGCCGCTGAAGTCCGGCGCGAGGGCGATCTGGGCCGTCAGGCGCTCGTTCTGGTCGAAGAAGTAATTGTTAAGCGAGGCCGCCGCGGTCACCTGAAGCGGGCCGAGATACCGGCTGCCGTGGTTGTCCACGGAAACCAGCGCGTCGAATGGCTTGCGCTCGACGATGACCGTCAGGTCCGCCGCGCCCGTTTGCGCGGGCGACGGGCTGAGAATGCCGCGCGCCTTGACGCCCGGCAGGTCGTTGATGAGAAGAAGGGTCCGCTCAAGCTGGCGCATGTTCATCGCCGAGCCGCCGGCGACCAGATCGGACGCGTAGATTTCGATCATCTCGTCCGCGGGCGTTTCCTCGCCCTCGATTTTCACGTCCGCAATCGTGCCCTCGACGATCCGGAGGCGCGCCGTGCCGGACTCGATGGTTTGCGGAGGCACGACAACCTGCGTGAGGACATAGCCGTCATTGCGGTACTTCCGGGTCATGTCCGCCGCGATGGCATAAAGATCGGCGAGCGAAATCACCTGACCGATGCGGTCCCCGTAAAGCGGCGCGAGTTGATCCTCGCTATAGATAGTTGCACCCTCGACGGCGAGCCGGTCGAGGCGGAACGTAATGCCGTCGGCGCCTTCCGGGGCCTCGCGAAGCCGGAATTCCCGAACCTCGATCTGCGGCGACACGCCCGGCAGAACGGGCTGTTCGCGAAAACGCTCGGACGTCAAACCCGGATCGGCGGTCGTCGTCTGGGCCGCGGGCACCTGCTGCGCGAGAGCGCTGGAGCCAATCCCCAATGCAGCGAGAGCAAGGGCCGGGGTGAGGAGGTTTCGCGTCAGGATTATCGTTTTCATCGTTTTTGCCTTTGTTCGAATCGGGGTTTGGGGGCGGCCGGGCCGAAAAATCTGAAAAGAACACTATTACATTTGTTTAAGCCAAAATAGCCCAACGCGCAAGAGCCGCTTTAGCCGCCAGCAATTCCGGCAGGGCGATCGCTTGAAAAGTTTGGGTCTTCGTCACGACAAGTGGATTGGGGAACCGAACCCCCGGAACCCGTGGCAAACGGGGACGGAGTAAAAAGTGGGTGTTTTACTCCGTCCCCATTCCGGGGGTTTTACTCCGTCCCCATTCCGGCCCCACCCAACCCTCCCCCGCTTGCGGGGGAGGGCAATGAGGCTTTGGTTTGGCGAAGCCAAAGCAATTAGCCGAGTGGGTGGGGGTCGCTGGACGGGT
>RZZS01000083.1 GCA_009929775.1 Alphaproteobacteria bacterium | reverse complement strand
CCATCAGGTTTCTTGCAACCGTAATCACATATTTTGGTCTTGCTTTGTGGGCTGAGAATAATCTTGGCATGCCCATATACGGGTATTTTGCTGCGGTTCTTCATTGGCCTTATATTCTACTTTATTTCGGCCTCTATATTGTTCTTCTGCAAGGCTTCAAAAGAGTCCTGCCTCCCCCATCTTCTGAGAAAGTGAAAAATAAGAAGTGGGTGTCTCTCTTCTTTCCCATCGCGATTATTCCAACTCAAGTCGTCGGTGCTTTGGCGACTCTGTCAGATGTAAGTACAGGCTTACTGTTTGATTGCATCTTTATTTTTCTTTGCTCGTTCTTTGGGGTATGTCTTCTTTTGGTGTCTCTCCAGGTATTCTGGAGCCAAAGAGTGTTTGTTGAACCGGTTTGATTGCTTCTAACAAAAGATGCGTTATGGTTTTTTTGGGGGGAAGAACAAACCCTGCTGCGTCCTGCTTTCGTGAGTGAGGAAGTATGGCATCAGGTTTATACGAATGTCCCGAGCGCTGTGGCTGATCCGCTGCAGAACCTGTCTGCCGCGTTGCGGGAGGATATCAGTCGCCTCTCCGGCATGGGGATTTCCCAGCCGACCGATCTGCAGGCTCTGGCGTTAGAACTCGAACAGGCGGGCGACTTCGGCTCCCTTGCGGAGCGAAGTTCAGCCGGGGGGCGAGGAGGACACAATACCCCTTTCGTGGCTATTATGTCCCCCCTGGGCTTGTGGTTTTCGTGGGTGGAAGACGATGCTTCAGGCCCGATGTGATCGCCGTGTTCGCTGTGGTGGAACAATCGGGCGGGCAGGACCGGGCCTTGTCGCGCTTGCCAACGGGCGGGGAATGACAATATTCTCTGTCTCATGAAATACATTTCCACGCGCGGCCGGAGCGAACCGGCGTCTTTCGAAGAGGTGCTTCTGGCCGGAATGGCGCCGGACGGGGGGCTGTACATTCCTGAATGCTGGCCGCGCATGGACGAGCGCGCGATCGCGGCCCTCGCGGGCAGGAGCTATGTCGAGGTGGCGCATTCTGTCATCGGCCCGTACGTCGCAGGGGCGCTTTCGGACGAGGAGTTGCGCTGCCTGCTGGTGAAAACTTACGAAGAAGGCAATTTCACGCACAAGGCGCTCGCGCCGCTCGTGCAGGTGGATTCGAACCTGTTCATCATGGAGCTGTTCCACGGCCCCACGATCGCCTTCAAGGACTATGCGCTGCAGTTCCTTGGCAATCTTTTCGATCATATTTTGGAGAAGCGGGGCGAGCGGGTGACGATCGTCGGGGCGACCTCGGGCGATACCGGCTCCGCGGCGATCGAGGCCTGCCGAGGCTGCAAAAATATCGATATCTTCATCCTCCACCCGAAAGGCCGCGTCTCGGAAGTACAGCGCAAGCAGATGACGAGCGTGAACGCCCCGAACGTCCACAACATCGCCCTGCACGGCGACTTCGACGATTGTCAGGCGCTAGTGAAGGAGATGTTTGCGGATGAAACTTTTCGCAAGGACATGAACCTCTCGGCGGTGAACTCGATCAACTGGGCACGGATCATTGCGCAGACGGTTTACTACTTTGCCGGCGCGCTCGCGCTCGGCGCACCGGGGCGGAAAGTCTCGTTCGCCGTGCCGACCGGCAATTTCGGCAATGTTTTCGCGGCCTATGTCGGCAAGCAGATGGGCCTGCCGATTGACCAGCTCACCATTGGCACCAACCGCAACGACATCCTCACGCGCTTCTTCGAGACCGGCGCCATGACGCGGGAAACGGTGAAGCCGACGATTTCTCCGAGCATGGACATTCAGGTCTCCAGCAATTTCGAGCGGTACCTGTTCGGCCTGCTGGACCATGACAGCGCGCGCCTTTGCGCGATGATGAACGACTTTAAAACCGAAGGTGCGTTTCTGGTCACGTCCGCCGAACTCGAACGGGCGCGGGCCGATTTCACAGCCTGCCGTTCGAGCGAAGAAGATACGGCGGCGACGATCCGCACCATTCACGCCGAAACCGGCTACCTTCTCGACCCGCATACGGCGGTCGGCGTGCATGCCGCCCTGACCGGGCGCACCGACCCGTCCGTTCCCCTCGTGGCGCTCGCCTGCGCCCACCCGGCCAAATTCCCGGACGCGGTGGAAAAAGCAAGCGGTATACGCCCGCCCTTGCCCGATCACCTCGCCGACCTGCTGGAGCGCGAGGAGCTCGTAAGCGAACTGGAGAACGATCTTGTCAGAGCCGAGGAATTCGTGCGCGCTGCGATCATTCGCTAGAGCATTTTCCAAATAGGTTGACTCATCCCCACCCAACCCTCCCCCGCCTGCGGGGGAGGGCAATGAGGCTTTGGTTTGGCGAAGCCAAAGCAATTAGCCGAGTGGGTGGGGGTCGCTGGACGGGTCAATCTAATCGGAAAGTGCTCTAGTCAGCGTTAACAGGATCTTGACGGGTATCTGTTACGGTCATGCCATGGGCAGGATTGAGCCAATGAGCTACCGGTCTTGCAAGCTCGACGGTTCGCCGGTCGAGCGGACGTGCGGTGTTCTCATCGACCGGTCTGGCGAGCGCGCCCGGATTCATCTGTTCCAGACTGAGGGCAGCGACATTTTCAATCTTGAGCACACGGGGCCGATTATCTGCCAGCGCATCCTGGAGCAGATAGATCCCGAAGGAAATTTAAGCGACTATGACTGGGGCTGCACCGCCGGCTTTGCGCATACCGATATTCGTTTCGATGAAATGGATGGGTGGATTACCGGAATGACCCTTTCCAATCCGATAACTGTCCGAATCGGGGGTGCCCGGACGCTTGAGGACTATCAGGCCGTTGTCGATTCGCCAGAGGGCTTTCTGAAGGCGCTGAATGGCGAGCAGCCTCAGTTCTACAGCGAGGCCAGAAGCTGGCTCGTCCTGCCATTGCCGAGGCATGAGGACGGCTTTCTGACCCTTTCAAAGGAGGGGCTTTCCGGGTCGGGGCAACGGATTATCCTTGCCGACAGAGAAAAATTGATGAAGCGCTGGCAGCAATCGGTAATGCGACAGGCAGGGGCGGCAGATGCGAACCAGTTGCGGCGAAGCTGGGAAGCGAACGCAAAAAGCATGGGCGGGGACGACAATCCGATCCCTCCGTTTCACTCCGGCGTGAAAGCAAGCACTGAACATGTCCAGCCGTGGAAAGGATATCCAGACCAGCTTCCGATAGCGACCTACCGGCCCCCGGCCACGGCTGTGGAGGAGCGGCCGCGGGGCGGGCTGATGGGCCTTTTCGGAGCAGTTACAAGAGTGGAACGAAACCGTCCGGAAGCGATTGACTTCGTAAATGGCAGGCACCGGACGATTAATTTCGCCAATCTGGGTGCGCCGTTTATTCCGCTTGTCATGGATGACACGGACGACACCCGTGCTTTCGAGCAGATGTTCGGCTACCGGCAGATCGGTCCCGCGCAGGCTGCCCGGGAATCTTCACCTTCTGAAGGCGCGCCGTCCGGCGGTCCTTCCTGTTCTCCGGCATGATAACGGGCAGCGTCTAACGTTCCCGGCACAGTTTGTTACAAAACGGTTCCACCGGGCCGTCAAAAAAAAGGCAGATGGAAGTCAACCGGATCAAAGGTCTGGAATCGGCCAACCGAAAAAACTAAATCGGCTGGCGTAATTTCTTCCTTGAAGGGGGGCGGCTTCATCCACTATTGATGGACTTATGTCAGTACATTTCAAAACACTCCCCAGCGGGATTCGCGTTGTCACGGAAGAGGTTCCCACGGTCGAGACGGTCGCGCTCGGCGTATGGTGCTCCGTGGGGACGCGCCACGAGGATCTTGAACACAACGGCGCCGCGCACATGGTCGAGCACATGCTCTTCAAGGGCACGCCGACCCGGAGCGCGCAGGACATCGCCGAGCAGATCGAGAATGTCGGCGGACATATGAACGCCTATACGAGCCGCGAGGTGACGAGCTATCACGTGCATCTGCTGAAGGAAGACTTCCGCCTAGGTATGGAAATCATTGCCGACATGCTGCAGCGTTCGACGCTCCCGGACGTCGAGATCGAGCGCGAGCGACAGGTGATCCAGCAGGAGATCGGCATGACGCTGGACACGCCGGACGACTATGTTTTCGATCTTTACCAGCAGACCGCCTATCCGGAGCAGGCGCTCGGCGCGCCCATTCTCGGGAATGCCGAGATCGTCGGAGGCATGCAGCGCGACACTTTGCACGGCTATATCCAGCGGCATTACGGCGCAAACAATCTCGTCGTTTCTGTCGCCGGGAACGTCCGTCATCAGGATGTGGAGCGCCTCGTCGAGGATCTGTTCGACGCCTTGCCGCAAGGCGAGGACAGTCCGCACGTTCCGGCGGCCTACAGGGGAGGCGAGACGCGCCTTGAGCGCGAAACCGAACAGTCGCACATCGTTCTGGGTTTCAGGGGCGTATCGCGAACCGGTCCCGACTACCAGACGGCCTGTATCCTCTCCACCCTGCTCGGCGGCGGCATGTCCTCGCGGCTGTTTCAGGAGATTCGCGAACGGCGCGGGCTTGTCTATTCCATTTTTGCGCTGCACTCCGCGTATCTGGATTGCGGACAGTTCGAGATCTACGCGGGTACGAGTCCCGAGCGTCTGACAGAGCTGGTGCCGGTATTGTGCGATGAGATTGGCAAGGCCGCGCTTGATATGAGTGCGGAGGAACTGGCCCGCGCCAAAGCGCAGCGTCGTTCCATTTTGCTGATGAGCCGCGAGTCGATGATGAGCCGCGCCGACCGGCAGGCCAAGCATCTTGTTTATTTCGGCCAGCCCTATGATCTGCAGGCCGAGTTGTCGCGGATGAACGCTGTCGACGAACAGGCTGTTTCAGCTCTTGCCCGGACGATTTTCGGGAGCAACCCGACTCTCGCCGCAGTTGGTCCGCTCGGCCAGCTTGAGCCTTACGATGCCATCAAGAGCAGGCTCGCGGCCTGATGGGGAGCTGGACCCTGCCGGGCTTGCGGAAAAAGAGCGATGGCGGGGCCCGCGCGCCCGTGCCGACTCAGACGATCCCCGCTTTTCAGCTTGCAGGGGAGCGCGTTTTCGTTCGACCACCATCGATGGAGGATTGGCCTTCATGGGCGTTGGTGCGTGGCCGCAACCGCAGTCACCTCGAACCGTTCGAGCCGGAATGGTCGGACGATTGCCTGAAGCCGGAATTCTATCGGAGGCGGCTCGATCGCCAGACCCGGGAATGGATTACCGGTCGCGGTTTTGCTTTCCTGATCTTCAGGAAACCGTCAGCCGATCTGATCGGAGGCATCAACGTCAACAATGTCACTCGCGGCGCGGCCCAATTCGCCTCCGTTGGTTACTGGATCGACGAGGCGGCGCAGGGACAGGGGCTCATGCGAGAGGCTTTGCAGCTTGTCCTGTCGTTTTGCTTTGATGAGTTGCATCTTAACCGGATCAATGCCGCCTCTCTGCCGCACAATTCGCGCAGCATCGGTATGCTCCGGCGACTCGGGTTCGAAGAAGAAGGGTTCGCCCGGCGATATATCCAGATCCAGGGCGATTACGCCGATCATGTCCTGTTCGGTCTGCTGGCGCAGGATTACAGAAAACGCTTCTGATGTGTCAGGAGCCGGGCGGTAGCGGAGCGGGTGGTGGCGCTGATGTTCCGGACACAATGTGAACCCTGTAGGGGGTTGCATTGCCGCCGAGTGCGTGTTGCAGCTTTGTCTCGATCCCCGCCGCGACGTTGAAATCCCAGGATCCCTCTGTCATAGCATCCCACTGGTCTTGCGTCGTGTCGAAGCGCGCTTGATAGATTGGTTCGCTCAGTCCGCGGTTCCTGGCATCATCGAGCGAAACCTCAACGCGGTAGGACGCATTTCCGAATCGACTCGTCAGCTTCTCGTTGATCAGAGTCTGAAGTTCGCCGACATGCCGGGGATTGGGAATGCCATGACGAACGTCGTCCATCGTTGACGGCAGATGAAAGGAAAGGTCGTCGGACGACATGTAAAGACCGAGGCAAGGAGGCCGGCAGTTGTTGCCGAAAGTCCGCCGAGAAGGAGGCCGGTGAAAGACAAGTGAATGTCGGACATGAGGTGAGCTCCATCCATCTGCATAATGTCAGAATCCTTCATACGCTTATACGAACAAACGCCAAACAAAATCAAGTGTTATAGAAAAAGCCCGGCGGTTTCTTCATGGCGATCAGGCTCGCCCGGCGGTGCCGGAAAGCATCGAGGGTGAGACGCCGATGGTCTTTAGCGCTTTTTCCCATTTCTCTTCTGGTCTGGTCTCGAAAACCAGATCGGGACTCGATTCGACCGTCAGCCAGGCGTTGAGCTGCATTTCTTTGTCAAGCTGTCCCGCGCCCCAGCCCGCGTAGCCGAGAAGGAACAGCATTTTCTGCGGCCCACGCCCGCCTGCGATGGCTTTGAGCGCGTCAACTGTTCCGGTAACCGAGAACCGGTCATCTATTTTAATTGTGTCCGGCTGGCTGAACTCGGCGGAATGCAGAAGAAAGCCGCGGGTCGGCTCGACCGGTCCTCCTCCGAAAACCGGGATATCCAGTTCGGACAGGACGCTCTTCTCGCCCGTGCCGATGCGAATTCGTTCGAGGAGGTCGCCGAAATCGAGCCCCTGCATGGTGTGATTGATCACGAGGCCCATCGCGCCGTTTTCGTCATGCGCGCACATGTAAATCACCGCATGATGAAAGCGCGGATCGCCGAGCGTTGGCATCGCGAGCAGAAGCTGACCGACGAGAAAAGGGGATTTTTCCACCATTTTGCAACCAGTGCGTTCCGTGACGGACAAAGCTAAGGTATAGTTTTGCAGCGATTAAGCAAACGAAAATCCAGTGACGATGACGATAACGTTCAAATATATGCCCGCCAGAGGACGGTGCCACGAAGGGGCAGGAGTCTTTACCCTGTTTGTTGCCATGCTGGCAGCTCTTTTCGGTCTGCCATCAGAGGGTCGCGCTTTCGAGCCGGACACTGCGCGCGCCGAATATGTCAGTGCCCGGATCTTCGCAGCGGGAGAGGAAGGTCTGGTCGTTCGTGGAGCGCTCGAGATTACGCCCGCTCCTGAATGGCACACCTACTGGCGCAGCGCGGGTGATTCCGGCATGCCACCGCAAATCGACTGGACCAGATCGGACAATGTCGAGGGGCTGACGATTCGATGGCCGGTGCCTCAGCGATTTGAGGATTTCGGGCTTTACACCTTCGGGTACGACCGCGCCTTCGTCCTGCCGCTCGAGATTCGGCGGTCGAAGAACGGTCCGGTCGTTCTTGATGTCGATGCGACGATCATGGTCTGTAACCAGATATGCATTCCACAGAAGGTCGAATTAAAACTGGCGATTCCCGAAGATTTTGATCCCGATCCTGCCCTCGTAAAAGCCCATGAACGCGCTCTCGAGGAACTCCCCGAGTCCGGCGACCTTCCGGGTCTGAAGATCGAGACGGCGGTGGCGGGCCCCGAGGCGTTCGTCGTAAGTGTTTTCGCGCAGCACGGCGTCGATGAAATGGATTTGTTCGTCGAGGCGGATGATGTCGCTCTGAACCAGCCACCCGAGATCACGGTCGAAACTGGCGATATGCGCCGCGCCCTTCTGCGCATTCCCGCTCCGCCGGACATCGACAACCTTGCAGAAGCCCTGCGCGGTCATACCGTTCGTTTGACCCTCGTCAATCGCGGGCGGGCCATCGAGAAGCGAGTGGAGTTTTAAACGTTGACCCGTTCGTAGGCTTCCAGAATCCGTCCCGCAAACGGGATTATCCTTAGGGTGGCGACGTCGGAGAACGCGACGAAGCGCATGTCGGTGCCTTCGCCCAGCCGCAGTTCGGAAACGTCTTTATCGGTTCGGGCCTCGAAAACGGAGATCAGCTCGCCGCGCCCGTCCGTGTCGACGGTCTGCGCGAAGAACTTTACGGCCGTCACCTCGCATCCGGTTTCTTCGAGAAGCTCGCGAACAGCAGTTTCTTCGGGCGTCTCGCTCTCTTCCTTCATTCCACCGGGGACCGTCCAGTACCCGGGATAGAGAATGGTCGGGATGTCATCGCGCTGAAGCAGCAGAATTTCTCTTTCGGGATTGGTCAGAATGACGATGGAGGCTTCTCCGGTATAATCGCGGCTGGCGATACGCTTTTCATCGTTCTCTTCGATAAAGAGCATGGTTAGTAAAGCCCGCCCGTTCCCGTGATGGCGGCGGCTTCTTCCGGACTGCCTTCAGTGTTGGGCATCATGGAAATGCCTTTGCCGTCGAGAATATAGACTTCCGAGGTTGGCTCGGTCCCGACGAGAAAGGCTTCCCAGATGACATTCTCGTCGCCCGCCTGCGCGCGGGTGCCGTCGTTTGCGTCGATGCGGACCTGACGGATACCAGGCGGCACGCGGAAAGGCATGGGAGGAATGCCTTCGAGCGCTTCCTTCATGAAATCGCGCCAGATCGGCACGGCGACGGAGGAGCCGGTTTCGCGCTTTCCGAGGCTTTTCGGCTCGTCGTGGCCGATAAAGACGCCGACTGCAAGGTCCGGTGAAAAGCCAATGAACCAGACGTCCTTCGATTCGTTCGTCGTGCCGGTCTTGCCCGCAAGCGGGCGCTTCAGCGCCTTGATACGCACGCCAGTGCCTCGCTGCACCACGCCTTCAAGCATCGAGACGATCTGGTAGGAGGTGCGCGGGTCAGCGAGCTGTTCGCGCGTGTCCGGGATTTCCGGTACGACCTGGTCTTCCCATTCGACGAGCGGCCCGCAGCTGTCGCACGGGCGCTGGTCGTGGGCGAAGATCGTTTTGCCGCGCCGGTCCTGAATCCGGTCGACGAAGGTCGGTGTGATCCTTTTGCCGCCGTTGACGAACTGCGCGTAGCCGGTCGTCAGGCGCAGCAAGGTTGTTTCGCCCGCGCCGAGTGCGCCGGACAGGTAGGGACTCATGTTCTTCATAACCCCGAAACGCTCGGCGTAGTCCATTACGGTTTCCATGCCGACATAATCGGCGAGCCGCACGGTCATCAGATTCCGTGATTTTTCAAGGCCGACACGGATCGGGGTCGGACCGTAATATTCGCCGGAATAGTTAACCGGTCGCCACTTGACCCCGGGACGCTGTTCGATAACAAAAGGGGCGTCGAGAACGAGGGTTGCAGGCGTGAAACCGCTATCGAGTGCGGCAAGGTAAACGAATGGCTTGAACGCCGAGCCCGGCTGTCTCCATGCCTGTGTTGCCCGGTTAAACTCGGAGCTCTCGTATTTCCATCCGCCCTGCATGGCGAGAACGCGGCCAGTATGCGGGTCCATGGCGATCAGCGCACCCTGTACCGCCGGGATCTGGCGCAGAAGCCAGACATCATCGGCATCCATTTTCTTCTCTGCCATGACGATATCGCCCACGTTCAGGATCTGGCGCATGGAAGTCGGATTGGTGATGGCCCACCTGGTGTCGTCGAACAGGATTTGGCCCCTCTTGCCTCCCGCCAGGCCGATTTCGGCGCTTTGCTCGCTCACGGAAAGAACGGCGGCGACGACCCATGCCGAGAGCATGTTCTCGGACGGCACAAAAGCCGCCAGTTCGGCCTGCCAGTTACCCATATCGGTGATTTTGCCAGGTGCACCCCGCCAGCCCCGGCGCATGTCGTATTCCATCAATCCCGCGCGCAGCGTGCGAACGGCAATCTCCTGAAGGCGGGGATCGGCGCTGGTCCGCACCGCAAAACCGGCTTCGTAAAGGTCCTTTTCGCCGTATCGCTCCTTCAATTCGCGGCGCACTTCCTCGGCGAAATATGGCGCATTCACGGTTGCCTCGCGTCCCTCGACCATCGTCAGTGGCTTGGCCGCCGCCATCTCCGCTTGCGCCTGCGTGATATAGCCGTCTTCGGCCAGTCGTGAAATGACCCAGTTGCGCCGTCCGAGCGCATCGTCGTGGTTACGGACCGGATGGTAGTTGTTCGGGGCCTTGGGCAGCGCGGCAAGGTAGGCTGCCTCATGGATTTCCAGTTCCTCGAGACTCTTGTTGAAATAGCGCAGCGCCGCCGCCGCCACGCCATGCGCGCCGCCGCCGAGATAAATCTCATTCAGATACAGCTCGAGTAGCCGGTCCTTGGAAAGCACGCGCTCCATGCGCAGCGCGATGATCGCTTCGCGAATCTTGCGCTTGAACGAAACCTCGTTGGTCAGGAGGAAGTTTTTGGCGATCTGCTGGGTAATCGTGGACGCCCCGATGGGGCGTTGTCCGGCCGCGACACGCTCGACGTTCTGGAGCATCGCGCGGGCGATGGCCTCGTAGTCGAGGCCTTTATGCGAGTAAAACTTTTTGTCTTCCGCCGAAATGAAGGCCTGCTTGACGACGGGTGGAATCGCTTCGATCGGCACGAAAACCCGTTTTTCGGTCGCGTATTCCTCCATCAGCCGTCCGTCTCCGGCATACAGCCGCGTGACGATTGGTGGCTTGTAGTCTTTTAGCTGGCTATGATCGGGTAAATCGCGCCCATAATAGCTGATGATGTAGACCGCACCGGCGATAGCGACGATAGCGCCAAGAAAGCCGATGGAAAGCAGTGTCATGAAGCTGTAATAAAGGAAGCGTTTCATCGAGGTTTTTATATACACCCAAATTCGTCAGGATAATGGCACAATGGAGAAAAGGGTCAGGCCCGCGGAACTCGTTCCCCTCGATATTTTCACAGAAAACCACCCGATTGCAATCGATCTGGTGTACGCCAGCGAGTCGCACCCGGAAAACATTTTCGGCAAGATCTATCGCGAGGGCGCAAGGCTCTGGATGCACCGCGATCTTGTGGCAGTGACGCTGCTGGCCGCGCATTATTGTGCGCGGGAAAATCCCGGTTTGCGGTTTGAGCTCAAGGATTGTCTGCGCACCGTCGAGGCCCAGACCCTCATGCAGCAGGCGCCCATGGTCCAGCGCAATCCACACTGGTGTGAGGAACCGAACCGCCTGCTCTCGCCGCCCGGCAAGGGCGCGCACCCGCGCGGTATGGCGGTGGACGTGGTTCTTATCGACGGCAACGGGCACCGCCTGGAGATGGGAACGCCATTCGATTATTTGAGCGAGGATCCGGAGCGCAACCCGGCGGCGCGCGCTTTTCGGCACCTTCCCGAGGAAGCGCTGCACAACCGGAAAATCCTTGAGGGCACTTTCCTCAAAGCCGCTGACAGATTCGGGTTGCCGCTCCTGCCCCTTCCGGACGAGTGGTGGGATTTTCGTTTTCCGTCCTCGGTTACGGAGGGCTTCGCGCCGTTGTGGGACGCGGACCTCCCGCTGCAGATGCGCATGACTGCGCTGTGCGGCAGTCCGGCGATCCAGAGCGATTTTCCGGACTGGCATTTCGATGACCTGAAAGAACGCATCGAGACGCGCATCAAGGTTGCGCTTGCCTGATTCCTGAACCGGCCTAGAATAATCCCCCGCCCTTTCAACAGTGAAGTGCCCGATTGGGGGGTGGGCGGGCCAATGCGGCGGAAAAGACTTCTTGCGGGGTGTTGAATCCCAGTATTTTCCTCGGT
>RZZS01000082.1 GCA_009929775.1 Alphaproteobacteria bacterium | reverse complement strand
GGCTTCGAGGGGCCTCAAGGACATCAGGCATTTCGTCCCGAGACTGCGGTCACGTTCCGAATCATCAGAATGCGATCCTGGGCCACGTCTAGCGGAAAATCGGCTGGCTGTCCGAGCCGAGGTTAACCGGAAACCAATCGCCGGTGAGAGCGGCAAGCCGCCGATCCCCCGAAGCATCCCCGACGAACGTCAGGGCATGGGTCGTCTGCAACGGGCCTTCGCGGCCCTGTTCGAGCACGCCAAACTTGCGCCGGCTTAAACTTGACTCGCGCGCGCAGAAAGTTGTTCGTCAAGGAACCCCAGTAGCCTCATAGCGTATCGCAGATTCTGTTGAGCTGCGTAAAGGCGCGACGGCTAGCTGACAGCGGTCTCTTTGGGCGTCCAGTGCTTAGCCGTTCTGATGTCGAACCAATCGGCGAACAGTTCCAAACGTATCTCGCTGTCGGCGCGCGGTACTAGAAATGGCTCCAGCGGAAACGAGATGGGGAAGTACAGTCCGTCGAACATCTGTTGCAGCGGGCGGTCAAGCGGAAGCGCCCCTTCGGCCCGCGCTTCACCGCTGCTGGTTGCAGCCGCGACGACTTGGTCGAGTCGTATCTCGTACTTGAAGGCTGCACTCACGGCATCCGAGACTACGTATTCGATCTTGTTGCCTGCCCACACGACGCCGCGACTCTCGCAGTCAGGGAGCAAGTCGCCATAGGCGTTAAATGCCGAGTCCGGCAGGCGGATGTAGTAGCCGCCGATGCCAGTAGTCCCATCGTCATCGACGATTCGAAGGATGCGCGGCTTGGCCTTGGCGGGATGGGCTTGAGGGGCAATAACTTGATCAGGACGAACGTCCACAACGTGAACATCGGAGCGCGTGACAACGTGCTTCTGACCGCCCTTGCGGACGACGCCAACATCGTCCTTGACAAGAATCCAAAGCTCGGAGCGTCGCTTGGACAGCAGATCAAGATTGAGCGCGCCGTTGCCGAAGAATCGCGGACTCCACTTCTTAAGGGAAGGCCCTAGATACTCATGGCAGAAGGTGGAGACGAGCGAATAAAGGATTGGGGTGTAGCCAAGGGATTCCAGTTTGGCAATCTCGGAGTGCCTGACATCAACAAGGATGTCGATGCCCTTGTCCTTTCCATACTCACGCACGAACACGGGGATGTCTTCGGTCAGCTTGCCGGGCAGGAGGCGAAGCGACCGCACCTCGTAGGACTTGTTGACATTGAACTCCAGTTCGCCGAGAAAGAACTTGTGAAACCGAGTCAACTCGGTATACGGCTCGATGATGTCAATCATCCCGTCAAAGGGCTTGGCAGCGCAGTATCGCTCCAGGTACTGCTGCTCAGCCAATCGACGGTGTCCATCGCCAGAAAGCAGTACGACAATGTGGCCGCGCGCCTGCATGATCTGGTTGAGAGCCTGCTTCTTTGAGGAGCCAAAGAAGACGCCGACACCGCCGTCCTCGGCCCGGCGCTTGATGTCCGCGAGTGTCGCATCCGATCCATCGGCTAGCCCAACGCGGACCTTGCCGAGCTTGTCAATGAGGCCGCGCTTGACGACATAGCGAAAAATCCGGGTGTGTTGCGCAATCCGCTCAGGACTTTCAAGGACAGTGAGAACTGCCACGCGCTCAAGTGCCTGCGCAATTTGCCCAAGGAAGGCCGTAGTCGCGTCATCAAGCGAGTCGCGCCCAGCGGTGGGTACGAAGCGATCAGAGTCCAATCGGCCAGTAGTACCGATGATCGACGGCACCTGCGTCGCGCATAGTTTGAACCCGCGCTTGAAGACATCAAGCGGGCCGGCCTCAAACCTGATCTGGCCAGAAAGGGCGACCCTCTGCTCATGAACCGTGAGTCCCTCGACAGCGGCAACCAGCGTATGGCCGCGATCCTCATAGAGTCGGCCGAAGATTGAAAAGCCGCCGTCAGTCCATTGTTGTGTACCGGCAGAAATCTCCTTCAAGTTCTCCTTGTCATCGAGGTCAGTGAACTTCGCCTGCGAAACGTTCTCGCCATTGAAGAAGGTGGCAATGGGGACGAAGCGAACGAAGTCGCGCAGGTAGCGGCGCATCTCATCAACGTTCGGATCGTTGCGAAGGTACCCAGCCACGATGGTCCCCCTAGGGGCGGAGTCATCCGACATCTCCACCGTGACAGTCGGGATTCGTGCCCCCGCCTTCTGGAGGTCGTCCTGCGACAAACGCGTGAGGGTTCCATGAGCCGCCTCCTGTGTCTTGGAGATCACTTCCAGCTTGTTGCAGATGCCGAAGTTGGCAAAGCCGCCGATCCCGAACGTGCCAACGCAGCCAGCCGCCGCTGCCTCCGGTGTTCGCTTGCCGCTCGCCCCAATTGTCCAAAACAGAGTTTGCAGGTCGGCCTTTGTCATGCCGATGCCGTTATCGCGAACGCGCACCTCGCGACCATTGACCGTGACCTCAATTCGGTATCGGCCATCCGAAGGGTCATCCTGGTCGCGGTGCGCCTGGATGCGCACGGCATCGACCGCGTTCTGCACGTTCTCTCGCAGGAAGGCGAGCGGTGTCTCATAAATTTGCTTTGAGATGATGCGCAGCACACTCTCAAAGTCGATGCCCGCCTCAAACGACGTGTTTTCTTCAGTCATGGTCGCCCCTCTCTGCTATCGCTGCCTCCAGTTGCTTCCGGAATTCTCGATCACCCGTCTGGCCGACGATCCGTTGTCCGATACCGTTAAATCCCTCCAGCGACTCAGGGGAGCTAGCAGCGATGGCGTCAAGGACAACGGCCTTCGCGTCATCGGATCGGCCCGTATCGAGCAGCAGGGCGGCCAAGTTCGCGCGATCCTGCGCTTCTGCTAGACCGTCATGGATCAGCGCCTCATACGCGCGAGCAGCTTCGGTCCTATCTTTGTCGTAGGCGCTGTGCGCTAGCGCAAACGCCAACATGCGGCGCGCCTGAACCAGAGTCGGGGCGTCCGGGTTTTCAAGGTGTCGCCTGGCCTGCTCGGCCAAGAGTTCCCATTCCTGCGACCGGACAAGATCCGCGAACAAGTCGACAGCAAAGGAGACATTGGGCTGAGTCGCGAAAAGGCTGCGTACGTCCGTGTCCTGTTGAGCAAGGCGACTCGCCAGCGCGGCATCAGACTGGCAGCGGCCAAGCAAGTCGGCCCCGTACGCTCTGACCGCTTGTCCGTGCTGGGCAAGGAGGTCAGCTAGCGGGTGCCTTCCGTAGAAGACGGTAAGCACGTTTCCGAAGCGCAGAAACGCCATGACCTTGCGACAGTAGTCCTCCCCCTCAGGCATGCCCCGCAAGACAGAGAGGGTACCGAAAGCGTGCCCCCTCTGGCCGGGAATAGGCACTTCCGTCTTGTGTTCCATTAGGAGTGCCGCGAGGTAGTAAGAGTGCGATAAAAGCGTTGCGTCGAACTCCGAGATGGCTTCGGCAAGTTCGCCGACCGTACACATTGCCGCTGTGCTCAGACGAATTGGGAATGGCATCTCATTGCTGAATTCGAATGCCCCCTGTGCGGGGTTGTACTGAACCGTAGTCAGCGTTCGCATGCCTGCAAGAAGGTCAAGCTTGACGAGCGAATAGGCATTCTGGAATTCCCGTGTCTCGAAGCACGCGCCTGCTGCAACCGTCAAGCAAGCTGAGGGGTCGAATCCTGTGCCTTGGGACTCCGGTTGATGCAGGTGGCCGCAATGGTAGAAGTAGCAACTTCTAGTAATGTGCCTTGTGGCTGCGTTGCGGTCGAAGTCACGGAGCAAGTGCAGCGGGTGATGCGCCATCCCTATAATGATGTGAGCGTCGAGCTTGTCCGCTGCCTTGAATGCATTGATGACTTGCCGCTCACCGATCAATAGGTTGCCGTGGTCGGCTTTGCCACCTTCGGCGAGCCAAGCGGAATTGAGGCCTACAATCGCAATGACGACATCGTCTATGGCTAGCGAAGAAACATAGGCGAGGCCGTCAGGCGTAACTGTTCGGGACTGTCCGCCAAAGTAGGAACTCTGGAAGGCACAGTAGTCTTCCTGCCGCTGCATCAGCGTAGCGAGGTCATCGTTGTCAGGCGCGAGCACCGGATCCACGACATTCGGGCTTGTCAGAGCGGAACGCGCGCCTTGAAAGCAAAGCTTCTGCCGCTCTCGGTTTACGTCGTGATTTCCTGGAATGCAGAAGATGCGTTCCTTCGGCACACCTGAGGCACTGACTAGTTCATCAAGGAACCGCTCGACCAGTTCGTACTCTTCCTTCTTTCCGGAAAACGCGAGATCCCCCGTGGCGAGTATGAAGTCGAAGGTCAATCCCTGTGCGCGCCGCTGCCGTATTGAATCCGTCATGGCGCGCAAGACAACATCTTGCGACCACTCATCGCGTTGCCGAATGTGGATGTCGGAGACTTGGAGCCAAGCAATTTCTCGCAAAAGGGACTCCCCTGATTTCTAAGCTAAATTAAAATGACTATACAACTGCAACTCTTTATAGTGCAGGGGCGAATCCTGCCGATAAACTGCTGTCGCATCGAACGGCAGATGTGGGTTAGTCGACTTCCCTGGGCGCTGATGTAATTGGTCAATTAGGCGATCCAATCTGCCAACTGCAGCAAACTGTACAACACCAGCTTTATGTTCTAGCTTTCCTCGACGGTCGCAAAGGCCGACTCGCTGCCCGTGAAGTGCATCGTAGGATGACGGTCGAGCCGACACCGACGAAGGAAGGCCCAGTGACCGCTCGTGGGACGCAAGAGTCACTGGGTTAGCTTGCATGAGAGATCCAATTTAGGACGGTAGAGTGTACCGCGGGCGGCACCGGTCTTGGTGACCGTGCCTTCGGTCAGCAGGGCGTTGATTGCGAGGTTCCACTGGGCGTCGGTCAGGCCGGTCGCAGCGAGAACTTCGGACTTGCTGATGCCGCCCTGACTGGAGGCGATGGCCTGCCTGACGGCGTCGAGCACGGCCGGATCAGGGGCCGATGAGCCCGTTGATGGTCTGGAGTCTGGACCAGGGTTGCCTGAGCGCGGGGCGGTTGAAACACGGCGAGCCGGAGTCCGGCCCGACGATTTGCGACCGCCTCCGCGGCCAGTGACCGGCGCGGGGGCCTCCAGCAGGCTCTCGAGTGCGTCCTTCAGCGCGGCGGAGGTGCGCTCCGCGATGAGGCGGTCCAACTCTGCCTGGGTAACCGTGCTCGGTTGCCATTTTCCCTTGTCTACCTCCTTCCAGAAGACATCTTCCAGTCCGTGGGCGATGGCGAGGCTGCGGTCCTGGGCGCACTTGGGGACCACCCGCTCGGGCCAGAGATGCATGGCAAGGTGCGCCCAGTCGTAGTCGCCGGCGGCGAGTTTGTCCCAGCAGTCCTTGCACTCTTTCTGCCAGGGGCGGTGTTGAGGCAACAGGCGCCACAGGGGCGCGAAATTGATGATGACGCCGTCGTTGAGATCAGGATTCCAGAGGGGCGCGACCCTGGCGACTTCTTCCCGGAAGGCACGGACCTCCTCGACGAAGCCTTCCTGTTCGGCGATTTCTTTGCGCTGGCTGGCAGTCGGGGTTCCGCCGGCGCCCTGGGCCAGCCCCATCAGCTTGCGCTCCTCGTGTTGGAGCTTGGGGGTCACAAAATCGTTCAGAACCTTGTACAGGGTGTCCCTGGTGAAGCGATGGTAATAGAGCCAAACCGAATAGCTCGCGGAGGGGGTGGCGAGCTGCCAGTAGATCGGCGCCTTGCGGCGGCTCTTGGAGTAGCGCTTGATGTGGTCCGCGAAGAATGACCGCGCGAGCCAGGCCCGGAGGTTATTCCCCCGGCCTTCCAGGATCTCGGCGGCCTCGAGCCAGGCGGCGTCCGCGCCATCGGCGAAAATGATCTCGAAGACAGCCCGGCTGCGCGCCGTGAGATCGCGCTCATGTCCCGCATCGTCCACCAGGATGCCGTCCCAAGGGATGTCGATGGGATAGGCGGGGGGGAGGTCCTCGGGGCCGGTCGGCAGGCCCCGCGCGTTCTGTAATTGGCCGGGCGGGCAGATGGGCAGCGGATCGAACGGATCCGGCGCTTCCGGCGCGGGGCGTTCACCGGTCGCGTAACGGATATCCCAGCGCCCGAAAGCGCAACCGAGGGCGTAGGCCAGCAGTTCGGCGGTGAGTGCGGAGGTGTCGGCCGCGGAGATTTCATCTTGCTCCTCTTCGCCAGCTTCAGGCGCTTCGCCGGTGGCTTCGGCGGCGAGGGTGGAGGTCAACGCGGCCCGATCGTCGTCGTCAAGACCGTAAAGGCGGAAGGCGAGGTCATCGATTTCGGCCTGGATTGCAGCGACGGCTTCTTCATTCGTGCACACGCAAGCAGCCCATGCGACGGCGCGTTCAGCGAGCGTGCTCTCGGTCTGAGCGAGTAGCGCGGGTAAGTTGAATGCGTGGGAAGTCGCTGTTACGGAATCCAACTCCCTTTTTTCACTCCAAGCATCATAGGCGAGGCGAGCGAGGCACTTCGCTTCGTCTGACAAGATAACTGGAAGCGGAGTTACCTGAACCAGTCCCACTTCGTACGACTGCGCAAGCGAAACACGGCCGAGTTGAATCGCAAGTAAAGTGCCGAAAACCGTTGAACAAAGCAGACCACATACTGCAAGAATATCTTCTCCAGCATCACCGTCAGAAAAAATCGCTGGGCCTTTGTTCGAGAAAACAGCGCCAGCTGGAAGAATGCGAAAGCTCAGTCCGTCCGTTCTCCTCGGCCAAGTTATGCCGGGCCGAAAAAAATGATTCACAGAAGCAGGCCGCTCAAGCGGACGATGTTCCGTCCCAATGAAGCCGCGATATGTTGTGCGGCTTTCTTTCCAATCCACAAGCAGGTGAAGGTCTGCGTAGAAAGGACTGTATTTGCCGCCCTTAGCGAGAGGCACCCATCGCTCATATCGTCCTATGAATGACGGATCGACTTCCCAACTCGCGCGGTAGTATCGAAAATCTTCACCGACTTGATTGGTCACGCACGCATGACGACCGCTTCCCTGCATCGGCGTGAGTTGCCAGAACAGATCACGGAATCTCTGCGACACCCAATAGGAAAAAGGTGCGCCAGGCACTGCGGAGAAACCGCTGGGATTGCAGAAGAAAATGGAACCACGCCCCGAGCCTCTCAAGGCCCGCAACAGGGCGGAACCTTTATCCTCCACCGCCAGCATCCGAATGCAAACGAATGCCGGAAAGTTCGGCTCCGGCGGCGCTTTAACCTTCTTCACTGCCTGCCAGATAGGCGTATAGCGCACGATATCGCCAGGGCTTCGCTTGATGAATCCATGAACTTCAAGGTGCTCTAGATCGGCAACGGCCTGATGGCGCTTGAGCCCATCCCGGGCGGCCTGCCACTTGGGCAGGCTGAACCGGTCCTGTTTGTCGCGCACCACGCTGTTGAGCACGGGGACCAGCGAGAGCGTCAGGTCGCGGGCTTCGGTCACGGAGAGGCTCCGCAGCACATAGGCGGCGACCTCGACCATGGCATCGAGCACGCCGCTGCCGAGATCCGCCAAGACGATCGGCCGATAAAGTCGCAGCACGACGCGGATGCGCCAGTCCTCGCTCTGGCCAAGAAAGAAACCGGTGCGTGAGCTGAGGATACCCAGATAGCCGGCGGGGACCAATCGGGCCTGGAAGCACTCGACGAAGGCTTTGTAGACATCGCCCTTGGTGTCGCCGTAGGTGTCCTCGATGTAGGGTTTCGAGGGGAGGCTGGCGTCGCCGAAGGGCGGATTCATGAGCGCCACGTCATAACGCTGTCGGCACAGGTCGATGAAGGCAAAACCGCGGGCCACATCGTCGGCAAACAGCCGGCGCTGGTAGCCGCCGCTGTACGCGGTGCGTTCCGCGTACTCCCGGAGCGCGGCGTAGATGCGTCCCTCGGCATCCTCCCAGAAGGCCGCGTCGGTGATCCCGATGACGTCCAGACCAATCGCCAGTTGCTCAGGCGCGGGGCGGTCGTCGCCAAAGAGTCCCAATTGTTCGGGCTTTTTCGCGCCGGTGAGCCATCGTTGCCGCGCCTCGGCCACGGCCCCGGCGATCTCATCTTCGATCTTGAGCAAGGATCCGGCCTCGCCGGCGAGGCGCATGGCCGCGAATACCCGGCGGACCAGTTGGCCGAGGAGCCGCTGTTCGGGCGTAGTGGACAGATGGGCCGCAATGAATTCATCCAGGTAGGCGCCCTCGCCAGGCATGGGCTCGGCGCAGGCGATGTTGGAGCGGCGGATGCGCGGGCGGTCCTCCCGTCGCAATCCCTGCTCCTGCCAGGCCCGCTGAGCGCGCAGCCAGAGCGACAGGCCGCCGATCTGCGCGGCCCGCGGGTCGATGTCGATGCCGTGGATGTTGTGCTCGATGATCAGCCGCGGGATGTCGCGCAGGTAATCCTCCTTGGTCGCGTAAAGCGCGTGTAGCGGCGCAAGGCCCTCAGCCCCGGCACCGCTTCTGGAGGGCAAGGGGAGGTCGAGATCCCAAGCTTCCTCGTAGATGATCTGGTAGAGGTCGAAGGCATAGAGACCAAAATGCATCGAGCCGCACGCCGGGTCGATCATGCGGATCAAACGGGGGTCCTTCAGCGGACGATAGGGAATCTCAACAGGCCGCTGTAGAAGCTCTTCCTGGCTGAGCTCAGTCGCTGGGTCAGGCTGCGGCGACGGTGCTTCGTCGGACTGAAGAAAGATCTCGTTGGGATGCCGCACCAGGTAGCGGCACTGCTCCTTCAGACGGGTTTCGCCGCGGGTCATCTCATACCAGATTCGACCCAGGCTGTTGTCGGTCAGGAACTCGACCACATAGCGAGGCGTGAATAATTGGTTGCGAACGGCCAATTCACGACTGTTGCGCGGCGCGGAGGATTCGTCACGCATGCGCTTGCGCTCGGCTGGGTCGTTGTAATACTGGTAGACCCAGCCGATGGCCTCGTCTTGATCCCATACGGTCGAGGGTTCCGGGTTCAGGGTGCGGGGTTCAGCGGAGGTGGCTCCTGAACCCTGAACCCTGATTCCTGAACCCTTCGCACTGAACCCTCCCAACCCCGGATGGTTCAAAACCTCCAGCAGTTCCGTCAACGCTTGCCTTCTTGGCCACAGCAGGCTCGCCGGATCGCGTCGGTCGAAGAGAACTCGCACTTCGCGGCCAATCTCGTCGAACAGACTCTCGATGTAGAGCCGGTAACCACGGTCCGGAAGCTGCACCAGCCCAGGGGCGAGCCCGCAGAACTCCTTGAACCCCGATGACAGCTCCCCCCTTGAGATACATTCCTGTACCAGCCCGCGGGCCTCCAGCATCTTGAGCGCCACGAACCGGTTCAGAGTCGTGAACGCCGCCTCTCTCAGGAAACCAGCAACAGCCTCGGCGAATCGCCGATTTTCTGCTGAACCCTGAACCCCGAACCCTGAAACCCGAAAATGCTCAATCGCGGCCACCAGCTTCGCCCGCACAATCCGCTGCGCCGCATCCAGATGGCTACCGGGCTCGGCCGAAATGCTCCCGTCCAACCGGATGTCGAAGACACCTGCCAACTGATCCTCGAAGTCATCCTCAAGCAGTCCGCGAGCGGCTTGGGTGGCGCGTTGGATGCGGTTTCGGGTGTCTTTGTCCATTGGTTCGGGGTTCGGGGTTCGGGGCTCAGTTGCTCGCGGCTCAGTTGCTCGCGGCCAGCATGCAAAATCTAAGTCGTTGTTACGCTTGGTTGTCGCGCGGAAATATGAGCGCGCGCGAAAAAGATCCACGCGCGCTCATATTTCCGCGCGCTCGTAATAGGCGCCTTTGTGTATACCCTCGCGTATCAGGAGACCGGATTCCACCAAGCGTCGCAACAAGCGCCTTGCTTGATCGGGTCCCAGCCGGCAAAGATCGATCACGTCCCGTCGGCGAATTCTGCCGTGTTGGTCCACGTAGGAGAGAACCATCTGCTCTTGCTGAAGTGGATCGAACCCGGCCTGCCGCACATAATCGGCGGCCTGACCAAGCGCGCGGTAGATTGCCGGACTCAAGGTGTAGGTGCGCCCTTTCTTGACACCGTGCGCCTGCACCAAACCACCCTCGACCAGACGTTCCATCGTCGCACGGGCCGCGGATGAGTCCCGCTGGATCAAGGCTGCGATTTCAGTGCTGTCGAGGCGTCGGACGGTCTTGAGCCGGGCTAGGATAAGCAGATTGTCGAGCGGCATCGGCGCTCCTATCCGTTGCTCCTGTTCCAGGACGAGCTTGAGGAAGTTGAGATCCGCCTCGGCGCAGTTGAGGTCGACGCTGACGCTCGATGTGTCACTGCGCAGGTAACTTGGCGGCGGGCGTCCGTAGCGCAGGAGGCCCTGGTAGATGAGGTCGACGCCGCGGCCGGTCCGCTCGGCCAGTCCGATGCGCTTAAAAGCATCGGCAAGCAGCGGATTGCGGGGGCGGGGTTCGACCACCAACAGGTTGGCCAGAGATACGCCCTCGACAAAGCCCCCGGGACTGCTGATCGACAGGATCTCGGTCTGCCAGCGGACCTGCACCGCGCCGAGACGACTGTAGTCACGATGAGTCAGGGCATTGACGAGCGCTTCGCGGAAAGCGCGCGGTTCCACGTTCGGGACCGGAACTCGGAACAGGCCGATCTGGATCTCACGCTCGCTGACCCGGGCCAGGAACTGTTCCTCGACCCGCTCGAACAGGCGCACCAAGGGCCAGCGGTAGAAGTCGTTGACGCGCACCTCGGTTCCGTCAAGGACCTGGAAAGCCGCCTCATGAGTGGGGAGATGCGTGCGAATGGCCGATTCGCGGCCGATCAGCAGCAGACCTGTGACCGTCGGGACGCGCTGCCCGGACCCGGTTCGAGTTAGTCTTAGCGCACCGTCGAGCTCAGCGTCGTCGAGACCAAGCAAAGACCGATCGCCTCGATAACGCTCGATGGCCTGGCGCAGCCGATGGCGCTCAGCGGGGTCAAGCGCGTCGACGTCGGCGCCAGCGACCGGCAGCGCGGAGTAGTCCGAAAGCCGCAGATCGGACTCGCGCGACGCGAACTCGTGCGGAAGAAACGGCACGCATTGCGGTCTGCCGTCGGCCAAAAGTCGCCGGCGCTGGAGCGTGCCGTCACTAGTGGCGACCAACCGGGTCGATCGGGGAACTTCAATCCGTGCGATCTTCAGTCCGACGGACTCCATCATGACGGCGCGCACGCTGAGCGGCGGGATCGTGCGATTGGCGATCATGGCGACCAACCCGTTCAAATCATGGTGGTCCGGATGCAGCCCGGTTGGTCGTCCGTCATCCTCGACGCCAAGATAGATGACGCCACCATCGGTATTGGCCAGACAGACTGCCGCGAGCACCAGATCCTTGTCCGGCAATCGCTTCTGGTCGCTCTTGAACTCGATGATCAATGCTTCGGCGGCGGGGATGTCCGAGTCGAGCATGATGGCGCCTATTGAACCAGGACCTTCTTCCCAGCCGCGATCAACTCCAGACATTGCTCCTTGAGCCCGTCGAGCGCCTGATCGAGCTGTTCCTCGTTCTCGATACCACCGGCGAAGTAGCTTGACGCCGAGACCTTGACG
>RZZS01000081.1 GCA_009929775.1 Alphaproteobacteria bacterium | reverse complement strand
GCGCGCCGAGATGCTCGCCGAGATCGAGCGGCTCGATACGGAGCTGAACGCCGCGCAGGAGGAGGCCCGCAAGGGCAGGGAGGCCCTGGAGGCCGAGCGCCAGGCGCACGAGCAGATGAGGGGCGAAGCGCGCGAGGCGCGGGCGCTCGCGGACGAGCGCGAGAAGCGGATTGCCGATATTCAGGCGGAGCGCGACCGGGAGCGCGAGGGCAGGGGGCAGGCCGAGGCCGAGGTCAACGCCCTGCGCATCGAGGCGGCCACGCTCACCGAGCGGGCGGCGCATGTGGACGAGCTGCGGACGTTCATCCGACAGCTTCAGGAGCAGCAGGACGCCGGCAAGACGAGGCGTCGGGGCAGGGAGGAAGGGTAGGGGATCAACGGTTGTGCTTGCGCCAGTCCCACGGCTTCTCGAACGTCCCGGCCCACATCCCGCGCGCGTGCTTGCGGGCCAGCGCTTCCTGTGGCCTGTAGTGCCCGCCGCTGTAGCGCCGGTAATCGAGCGCCCATCCCTCCTGTACCAGCAGTGCGCCGATGTCCTGCCCGTTCACGGCACACCGACCGACCGCGCGTCCGTAGCGGTCGGTGTCTTTGCGGCGGCAGACCGGCACGCTCTCGCCGATGATCCGGCGCAGGGCCGCCGTGGCTTCGTCCCCGCAGTCGTAGGCCGCGCCGTTTCGGCGGCAACGCTGTCCACCTTCCGGCGCGTCTATCCCCCATAATCGCCAGGTTGTTGACCCGAGCTTCAGGGTGTCCCCGTCGGTGACGCGAACCTCCTGCGCGAATGCGGGTAAGGCGAGAAAGATGAGAACGCCGAGCGAAATCGTCTTTGTCATTCTTGTTCACTAGCGAAAATTGTGCATGATGGGCAAGATATAGTTTTCGTAAGAAATTGAAAAATAAAGCGGTAACCATGACACGAGAGCTGGAAGATCGGCATGCGTTTCGACAGCGTCCAGGAGCACATCGAGGTCAGGAACCATGAAGCTCGAAGAAATCGCGCTGGGACATAGCCTGTCCCGTATCGTGGCCATCGAAGGGGGAGGAAAGTAATGCTCGGGCTAACTCTACGAGAAGAGTTTCGGGGAAAGCGCCTAAAGGGAACAGCGATTGAGCTCTCCAACGACTCGAACACCGGGGCGACGCAGATTGCTGCCACACAGTTCCTGGAGATCACATATCCGACCCATGATCTGCTGAAGGGCATCGAGGCGGTCGGCCCCAATCAAGGCCGCCCCGTGGTGGTGATCGGCGAGCGAGGCTTGGGCAAGTCGCATTTGATGGCTGCCCTCTACCACGCAGTGAACGACGCTGCCTCCACGGGCGCCTGGCTAAGTTCATGGGCCACGACGCTCGGCGATCCAAATATTGCGAAGATTCCGCTGCGCGCTGAAATGTGTGTGATCGGTGAAAGCCTCCACCGGCAGCGCTACAAGTTCCTCTGGGATTTGCTGTTCGAGCGCCATCCGCACGGCACCTACATCAAGGGCAAGTGGGAAGGAATGGGCTCGGCGAAAACCGACATCCCGTCCGACAAACTCATCCTGGAGTTGTTGGAGCACACGCCAACGATGCTCCTGCTAGACGAATTCCAGACCTGGTACGACGGTCTGACAAATACCAAACAATATCCTTGGAAGAATTGGGCTTTCAACTTCATTCAAATCCTTTCAGAGATCGCCAAGGAGCGGCCAGACCTACTGGTTTTGGTGATCTCTGTGCGTAATGGCGGCAGTGACGCCTACCAACAGGTACACCGCGTCAATCCTGTCGCTATCGATTTCAAAGCCGGGGGCAACGCAGAGCGGGTTCAATATGATAGGCGTCGGATGTTGCTGCATCGCCTGTTCGATAATCGGATGCAGATCGCGAGCAGCACGATTGAGACGACGGTCGGGCCGCATATTTCAGAGTATTTTCGCCTATTTGATGTTCCGCCTGCCGAACAAGACCGCAAACGTAAGGATTTCACGGAATCCTGGCCCTTCGCCCCGCACCTGCTGCGCTTGCTCGAAGAGCAGGTGCTGATTGCCACCGATGCCCAAGAAACGCGTGACATGATTCGAATCCTCGCTAATCTGTACAAGAGTCGGGGCGAAGCCGTACCGGTTCTCACAGCCGCAGACTTCCGCCTCGATGACGATGCTTCAGGCATCGGTGCTCTCCTCGATTCCGTCTCGAACGAACATCACCGAACTCTGCGCGAGAAGGCCCAGCAGAACATCATCTCAGTCACCGAGGCCGTCTACGACCACACACATATCGCTCCTCACCTGCAGGAGATTGTCGGAGCACTCTGGCTGCGATCCATTGCCGTCGGCAATCTCGCCGGCGCAGAGCCGGCGACGTTGCAGGTGGACATCACCCGTGACAAGCCCGTTGACGACAACGCCTTTCAGGTTGAACTGGCGACCATTGTCGAAAACAGCTTCAACATCCATCCTGACGGCCCTCGCTTGGTGTTCCGGGAAGAGGACAACCCGCGCGCTAAGCTGATGGCTTGCGCACGCAACGACAAGCTGTTCACCGACGACTCCGACAAGGCACAGCTCGCCAAACAGGTTCGCTACGTTATTGGTGGTAGCGACGAGGTCGCAAAGACATTCCGTGTCATTGCGCTGCCGAAGCCGTGGCAGACTGATCCGTGGTCGTCACTCGACGAGGCCGAACAGCCTGAACGGTGGGACGACCGACTGCCCATTTTAGTGCTACCGGAGGAGCCCGAAAACATCGACCAGCAACTAGGTCGTTGGCTCAAAGACCATCTACAGAAGCGCCGCAACACCGTGAGTTTCCTGCTGCCGCGATCCGGCTCCACAAACGCCTTTCTGGATCGGGACCTGCTAATCCTGGCGCGTGCAGAGATGAAGGCACTGGAATGGAGTGGGCAGAGTCCGGAATACAAGAAACTGCACAAAGAATTCGAAGCCGCTCTGCGCGACAACCTGAAGAAGCGGTTCGACCGTTTTGCCGTACTCCATCGCTGGAATTTTACCGATCCCAACCAATGCTTGTTCAGCGTCGAAAACCTCAAGAAGCAAGGGGCGCAGATTCCCGAGTGTATCGAGGAATCTATAACCAACGACCTTTTCGTCCCCGAGGACTTCGAGGATTTCGTGCTCGAAGCCACCGCCAACAACACTGCGGTAGGAAAGTTGCTGCGTGAGCTTCAGGAGCCCCGTCCCGCCGGGCATGACTGCATTCCCTGGCTGGGTGAGACGGCAATGAAGGAGCGCATCCTTCGCCTATGCTCACGCGGGAAGATTGCCATAAATCTTCGCGGCCTAGAGTACCTTCAGACCCACCCGGGTGAGGATGAAGAAACCGCATGGAAGCGCCTACGCCCTAAGCTTTCCTACACCGGTCGCCAGCTCGATGAAGTGTTCCTGATGGAGCCATCGGCTGTTCCGACCACCGGTGGTGCCACCCCGGCATCCGTTGGCGAAGGTGGTGGACTGTTCACGGGGGGTGTGACGCCTCCTGCTCCCAGCGGTGAAGCACAAACCGGAGGCGTGACGCCGCCATCTGGTGGAATCTTCGGAGGCGGCGCATTGGGCGCTGGCTCCAAGCCGCGCATCCCGCTGAGCAATCCGCCAACCTCGCCACTTAACCTGATCGGCAAACTGGAAGGCTGGGGTATTGGCCCCGCCACGCAGGTCGCCGAAGTTTCTATCAAGGTCTCGGCTGCCACCGGAGCCCAACTCAAGGAATTGATCAAGAAGCTGCCTGATGGCATGACCTTTGAGCTCAGCCTTGAGAAGGAGGACATCTGATGGCCCTCGACCCCAACGTGCTGCACGCCTTGACCAACGGCTCTTCCGCGGACGCCTGGCGCGTGATTATCAGCAACGCCATCGAGATAGCGTCGAAGCCGCTGGCTCAGGGCAACGCGCCCAGCGAGGTGATCAAACGTGACCGCGAAATCGGCGCGCTCGACCACTTCCTGTCCTCAAGCGGGTGGGACTTGTGGCAAGCCTTTGGCAGCACTGTAGAGCGCACGTCAGATCGACTCGCGCGCTGGTGGTCGGAACCCTACAGCGCCAAGGCGGTGCTGATTCTCGATGGCCTCTCGCTCCGCGAGTTGCCTTGGCTTCTCCAAGGAGCCAAGGATCATGGTTTCACTCTGCACGAAGTTAGCGCGAATGCCTCCGAGCTGCCCGGTGAGACCAATGAGTTTGCTCGCGCGCTCGGCTTCGGCAGTCGCAGCCAACTCCAGAACAACGGCGGTGGTCTTGCCCACAAGCTACAGCCCGCTCACACCGAGTGCGTTGATATGCCTTGGAAAGACTGCGAGGGTCTGATCAACGGCACGCCCAATTGGGTCTTCTGGCACCACTGGCCTGACAGCAAGCTTCACGACGGCGCGGGCGCTGGCCAGGGGCTCGAAACGCTGACTCGTGATGCTGCCGAGCAGCTGAGCAGCGATGACTTCTGGGCATTCGTTGAGCGCTTGGCAACCGGGCGAAGACTTGTCATCACCTCCGATCACGGCTATGCCGCTACCGGCTACTTCCCAGACGCGGATGGAGAGGTGGGCCAGTTTCTCAAGAAGACCTTTTCCAGCGGACGTAACGTGTCAGGAGCCGGTGACACAGGTCCATTCGTTCCACCTGTAGCACTCCAAATCACCAGCCCCCACGGACCACACCTTCTGGCCCTCGGCCGCTGGAAGTGGCGCAGCCAAGGCGGCTATCCGACGTTGACCCACGGCGGCCTGTCGCTGCTTGAGGTGCTGTCGCCCTTCGTCGAGATTACGAAATAAGGAAGAACGCTGAATGGCTACAAAAAAAGAACTAATCGCACAGGAAGTTGCCAGGGCGGTCGGCGCAGGAAAAACCGTGGCGTTGGAAACTGTTGATTTCAACGACCCTAACCGCCCCAAGACCTGCTTGGAGGTCGATTTTCCGATCCTGCCGATCAATCAGGTGGCGATCATTGAGGGCAACGCCGGCAAGCCGATCTATCAGATGTCGAAATGGTGGGCGCGGCGTCGCTCAAGTGTGTTCCGTTCGATGTTGATCGCGGCGGCCACCAAGGCTCCCGAAGACCCATCCCATGCGGCCAAGCTGGTATGGGACAACTACTATGCCAACCACCAGAAGAAAGGCGCGTTCAAGCACCTGAAGGTCGCGGACATCTTCATGGGCGGCGGCACCACGTTGGTGGAAGGCTCCCGCCTCGGTATGCAGATGATCGGCAACGACCTGAACCCGGTTGCGTGGTTCGTGGTCAAGCAGGAGCTGGCGAATGTTGATCTGGAAGAAGTGAAGCGTCTGCTTGCTGACATCGAGGCCGAGGTCAAGCCGCAGATCATGCCGTACTACTACTGTGACGGACCAAATGGCGAGAAAGGCAAATGGACGCACCTGCCTACCAAGCGTGAAATGCCAGCCGACTTTGATCCACTGACCATTCCGCGCGAAGAGCGCAAGGATTACCACTACGAAGGCCCGGAGATCATCTACACCTTCTGGGCTAAGCACGGTCCTTGCCAGGTAACCGGCTGCGGACATCGCACGCCGATCATGACCAGCCCCGTGATGGCGGTGAAAACGTTGACCGTGAGGCACTGGGAACACTCCTGTAGCAAATGTCGGGGCCACTTCCATGTCGAGGAATACTCCGCACGGATGGCTCCTGATGTGCCGATGTACGTCGCAGCTTCCGAATACCCGTTCTCAGTGCTCGACCGCCAGAATGGCATTGTCTGCCCGCATTGCGGTCACACGGCCTTGGCGAAACTCGGTAAAGGCAAGAACAAGAAGGTGCAACTGAATCTGCTTGTCCATCCACAATGGTTGGCGGGAGCGCCAAAGCAGGATGCGAGCGGTCAGCCTTACGGTGGCTCTGCCCAGGACGATGTGTACGCGGCCACGCGCTGGGACCAGGAGCGCGCCGCGAGGATTCGGTTGCTGGAAGTCCGAGGTGTACTGCCCGAGCAAGTGACCTGCCCAGAGACTAAGGTGGCGTTCAAACCAGACGATGGGACAGTACCAAAAAAGTCAAACTACGCCTGTGCCGCCTGCGGCGCGGTGCAGGATGTGCTGACAACCATCAAGGCCACCGGAAAAACAGGGCCGATGGCTGCTTATGCGGTGCAGGGCTACGCGCCTAAGCGCGACGCGGACAGACTTCCCTATAGTGGCCGATTCTTCGCTGCGTTCGATGCAGCTTACGCCAAGCAGTATGACGCGGCGTTCACGGAATGGGAAACGCGCAAGGACGGTGACCTAAAGCCCTATTGGCCGCGTTCCGAACTGGCTTATGGATTCATGACCCACCATCTTCAAGGCGGTGTGCCGAATCACGGCTTCACGCATTGGTGGACGATGTTCAATCCGCGCCAGTTGCTCGTTCATGCGCAAATTCTCAAGGCCATCGTCGAAGTCGGTAGCTACGACTGGAAAATACGCGAGTATGTACTCGGTGCGTTCCAGCAATATCTACGCAACCAAAGCCAGTTCACTCTGTGGAATGTGCAAGGCGACAAGCTAGAACCACAGTTTGCGAACAATAACTTTCATCCGAAGTCCACTGTTGTCGAGAATTGTGTTTTCCCTACGTTGGGGCGTGGTAACTGGGCTGCCTGCGTCGATGGTATCGTCGAAGGACGTGAGTGGACGCTAAACCCGTGGGAAGCGGTCAGTGTTGAAACGCTGAAGCGGCAGCAACCGGCCCTAGCTGCACAGATCACTGGCAAGAGCGTAAAGGTCTATCCCGGTGATCCGGTTGGTGAGGTCGGCGTGTTCCAAGGCTCGTCCACCGACCTCACACACATCGCTAACGCCAGTCTTGATCTAGTCATCACCGATCCGCCATTCGGTGGCCTGCTTCATTATTCAGAATTGTCCGATTTCTTTTACGTCTGGCTGCGCCTTGCGCTAGATGGAAACTATCCCGACTACTTTGCTTCCGAATACACACCAAAGTCCCTTGAGGCGGTTGCCAACCGTGCTCGCGAGCCCGAAGATCCAGACGGTTTCTACCAGCGCCTGCTCACACAATGCTGGCGCGAAGCACATCGCACGCTCAAACCGGGTGGCATTCTCGCCTTTACCTTCCATCACAGCGAGGACGAGCCGTGGGTGGCGGTGCTGGAGTCACTTTTCGACGCGGGCTACTACCTCGAAGCGACGTATCCCATCCGATCCGACGAAACCAAGGGCGAGGGCGAGTTCGGCTCCAAGACCATTGAGTACGACATTATCCATGTCTGCCGTAAAAGGACGGAAGAACCGAGGCCAGTTAGCTGGGGCCGGATGCGCCGCGAGGTGATGGCCGATGTGCGCCAACTGCAAGCGATGCTGGAAAACCACGCCAAGGAAGGTCTGCCCGCCGCCGACCTTCAAGTAATCCGCCGTGGCAAGGCGCTGGAATACTTCTCTCGCCATTACGGTAAGGTCTATGTGGACGAGGGACGCACTATCTCCGTGAAGGATGCCTTGGTCGGTATTAACCAGCTCATCGACGAAGACGCAGACAAGGGCAAGGAGCCGCCGCCGGTCAATGCCGAGCCGATCACGCGTCAGTTCTTGCGAATTTTTAAGGCGGACGCCACCGTGGATCGCGACCAGATGCAGAAGCTAATGCGTGGCTCTGGGATTGCACCAGATGAATTCGAGCAACGCGGCTGGTGCTCAGAGAAGAGCAAAGTCTTCACACGCGTAAATCCGCTGGAATTTGCTCGCGAGTGGTCCGGCAAGCACCGTCGTCGCCTGACTGCCGATCTGGATCAGGCACTGGTGCTGATCGGGGCATGTTTCGATGGCAGCGGCATCAACGCCTCGGACACGCTGAAGAATGAGAACTTCAAGCCGCACGTGGCCCTCAAGCCCCTGCTGGAGTGGCTGTTCCGCAACGGCCCCGACCAGGCCACCCGCAACGCCGCTTCGCGCGCTGTCTCGATCTATAACGCCTGGTCCGCCAGCCAATCCGCCAAACCCGTACAGGGCTCGTTGTTCGAGGAGTATGAGCTATGAGACAACTCCACGACACGGTGTGGCGGCGGCGCGGTACGAGCTGGATTTGGGACGAGGAAGCGCGCAATCAGGCGTGCGAGACTGCAGAGGTCTGGAGCCTGCGCCAATTCTTGATGGCGTGGGGAAATTGGCCAGACGACCTGCCCAGCAACGATGGGCAGACCCTTGTGGTTGCCGGATTAGAAGGGGGCCTTGACCTGCTCGCTCCTGATGATGCCGAGGTCTGGCTGAGTGATGCGATCAAGGCGGCAATTTTGTCGTTTCAGGATGAGTACGCGGGCGAGGCGGCTTTGGTCTTTTGGCTGCCGCTCGGGCACAGCCGCCTTAAGATTCACGCCGCGACAGACGCTGTGACCTGGCTCTGTGAAGTACCTCACCGGGGAAGCCAGCTTGACTTTGGCCGCATCCTGTGGGGTGAGGCGAATGAATATCCGCAAGAAATCTTTCTGCGCGGAGGCAGCAAACCTGCCGGTCTGTTCCACCTTCGGATCACTTGAGGTCGGAGCGTGGAAGCAGAGAGTCAGTTTCAACCCGGCGAGCGGATCACTCACCACCAATTCGGCCAAGGCGTCGTCCTTGATCCTGCGCGTGACGGGTATCTACGCGTCTTTTTCGGCGTCGGCGAACGCCGTATCCCAGTCACCTCGGCACGCCGGGAACTCACCCGTACCGAGCGCATTTTGCGTGCCGTTGACGGCGGCGCGGAGCGTGCACGCAAGGCGTGGCTGTCCTACGAAGCCCATGCACTGCCGGTGATGGAAAGCGCGTCAGCGTTGACCTCAGCCAAGATCGATTTGCTGCCCCATCAGGTTGTTCTGACGCATCGCATCGCCACGGCATCGCCCAGGCGTTACCTGATCGCGGACGAAGTCGGGTTGGGGAAAACCATCGAAACCGCACTGATCCTCCGCGAGCTTGCCAGCAGAGGCGAGTTGAAGCGCGCGCTGATGGTGGTGCCTGCCGGGCTCGTGAACAACTGGCACCGTGAGCTGAACGACGTTTTCAACCTGGATTTCGAGGTGTTTGGCTCCGAAGGCGATATCACTGATCGCAAGACGAATGCCTTCGCCAAGCATGACCGGCTGATCGCCAGCATCGATACTCTGAAGCGTCCAGCCCGCGTCAAGCGTCTGCTGGACGCCCCGCGCTGGGATCTGGTGGTGTTCGACGAAGCCCACCACCTGACCGCTTACCGGACAGGCGGCAAGGTCAGGAAGACCGAGAATTACAAGTTGGCCGAGGCATTAAAGGATCACTCGCGTGACCTCCTGTTGCTGTCGGCCACGCCGCACCAGGGAAACCACTTCCAGTTCTGGATGTTGGCTCAACTGCTGAACTCCACCCTGTTCGGTAGCCCAGAAGAAATGGTAGATAACCGTCACCGCTTGAACACGGTGATGTTCAGACGCACCAAGGCCGACGCCTGCCAACCGGATGGCTCGCCGCTTTTTGCGCGGCGCTGGGTTCATACCGAGTCCTTCCTGATGAACCAGGAAGAGCGTTTGTTTTACGAGAATCTACGCGAGTACCTTGAGGACGGCTTTGACCTCGCGCGGCGGCAAGGCAGCAAGGGACAAGCGCTCGGTTTCCTTATGGCAATCTTTCAGAAGATTGCAGCATCGAGCTTTGCGGCTGTGCGGCGGACGCTTAAGCGCCGCCTTTTGATGCTGACGTTGCACGAAGCCCTCCTGCGCGACAAAGAGCTGGACATTGAGGGTCGTGAACGCCTAATGGATGCGGCCCGTGAAATCATTCACGAGGAATTCAATCTTCCCCGCGACAGTATCGGCCGCAGCGAGGTAGACCGCGTACTCGCCGATCTCAAGTACCGCCTGGTTAAAAAGCTTGACGAAGATGCGCTGGAGATGGCGTCCGATCCGTATGGTAGCGAGTACTCCTCAACCCATGCCGAGGAAGCAGCCTCGGCAGTCGTGGAAATCCATCTTCCCGAGGAGCGGCTGCGCATTGGCGAACTGCTCAAGGTCTTTCCGCAGCAGCGTGAGACCAAGGCGCAAAAGCTGCTTGATGGCCTAAGTACCCTCTGGCGGCAGAATCCGAACGAGAAAATCGTCGTGTTTGCCACTTACCTCGGTACGGTGGATTTGATCGCCCGCGAAATCGATCAGACTTTCCCTGGACAAGGCGTCGTCGTACTTCGTGGCGGCGACCACGGTGCCAAGGTGGCTGCAGAGCGGCGGTTCCGCCAGAAAGACGGCCCGCGTGTGCTGGTCTGCACTGCAGCCGGCCGTGAAGGTATCAACCTGCAGTTCGCACGCATCCTTTTCAATTTCGACCTACCCTGGAATCCGATGGACGTTGAGCAACGCATTGGGCGCATCCATCGTTACGGCCAGAACTACACAGCGCAGGTTTACAACCTCGTGCTGTCTGACACCATCGAGGGCCGCATCTTCTTGCTTCTCGACGAGAAGCTGACCGAGATCGCTCGCACGGTCGGCAAGGTTGATGATCAGGGAAATGTGGCCGAAGACCTTCGCGCACAGATTCTTGGGCAGTTGTCCGAGCGGCTCAACTACGACCGGCTCTATCAGGAGGCGCTTTCCGACCCAGAGCTGAAACGCACCCAGGTCGAGTTGGAAGCCGCTCTCTCGAATTCTCGCGAAGCGCGGCAGGTAGTCTTCGATCTATTTCAGGATCTTGAAGGCTTCAGTCTGGAGGACTACAAGCCATTCTCCGATGTTTCTACCAGTCTAGATCGTCTGGTTCGCTTCCTTTCTGCGGCAGTCGCGGATCGCCAGCAGAAGCTAATCAAGATCGACGAGGAAACCTATGACCTCGTCACGGCCGATGGAACGCGTCGCGCCCGATTCACGCTGAACCGAGATGCCGCTACGAGCCAGGATGATCTGGAATTAATGGGATTGGATCACCCATTAGTGCAGCAGGAACTGGCCCGCTGGCGCAGTCTGCCGCCGGAGGAAGTTGGCATTGCTGTTTCAGGGGACGTGGACCCATCTGTTGTACTATCGCTTTGGCAGGTCGAAGTATCCACTGGAAATGGTGAGCGCCGCATGGTGGTGCAACCGATTGCAGTCAAGCAAGACGGTATACGCGTTCCAGCAGTTGAGCGTCAGTGCGAGCGGTATTTGCAGGCTCCGGCGACCTCGCCGAAATTCCTGCCGCAGCAACGGCTTGATCTCTTTACTCGCGCCGTCGAGCCGACTTTGCAGAGAGAACTCAAGCACAAGGGCGCTGTGAACGGCGATGGCAGCTACGCAGCGGAGCTGATCGGCTATGTGGAAATCGTCAGGCAAGGCACCTGATCGACACAACCAATTAATCCAGCAACTAAATCCCGATCCTCTCCACTTCGTCCATCGAGACCTGGTCGCTGCGCCGGTCGTAGAGGCGTGTGGTCTTCGGGTCCGAGTGCGCGGCCATCTGCTGGGCGTGCTCGAGCTTGGCCTCGGGGTTTTCCAGATAGGCCGTGATGCCGGTGCCCCGGAAGGTGTGATTGCAGATGCCGTCGGTCGAGAGCCCGGCCTGCGCCGCGCGGCGCTTGACCATCGCCCAGGCGCGC
>RZZS01000080.1 GCA_009929775.1 Alphaproteobacteria bacterium | reverse complement strand
GTCCATCTGTGGTTTTCCCTACCTTCCTATGGATCCCGGCCTTCGCCGGGACGACGCCAATAAAGAGTTTTTCAGCAAACTGCCAGAGCGGGTTCCGGGGGTTCGGTTCCCAAATCCACTCGTCGTGACGAAGAGCCGGAAAACACAAAACCCGATACCATTAACCTGTTGTAATAAAGATAGAATTGTCGTTTCGAGCGAATGCGAGGAAATTTTGTAGACAGACATGCCAACGATCCCTCACGTTCGTTCGGGATGACCGTCTATTTTTTTCAAAAGGTTAGGGGTTGCTTCCTTATTCAAGCGATAGTCCTTGCGTTTTCTTGTTGACATAATGACGGCCTTCCTTCATTTGTAGGTGAATCGGAAAAGGCAGATACAGGGAGAGTGTTATGAGTCAGCTAAACGAAGGGTTTTCAGACGCAGGCGGAATGTACGATGTTGAATTGGGCGCGGACGCGATGCCGTCTGTTGATCCCGATACATATACTGGTTTTGAGGACTTTCAATTGCCCGGCCACAATCCGGATCGACATACGGATGGTCGTTACTTCGACCTGTCCTGATTTCCTTACGAAAACCCTTCCGCGAGATTACGCCCGTTTCTTCTCGCCCGGCGGCACGAACATTTCCGGCGTGTCGTCCGGCCATTGTTCGACATAAAGCGAGGTCGACGGGAAGGCGAAGGACGTTCCGGCGCGGTTTTCGACGATATCCTTGATTTCGTGGGCGAAGGCTTCCTTGATCTCCAGCCATTCGCCCCAGACGGTCGTTTTCGTGAAGCAATAGACGAGGAAATCGATGGACGACGCGCCGAACGAATCGACGCGCACGAAGGTCGAGACTTCGTCGGGTGAGGCGAATGCCCCGTTCTCCTTGATGTATTTCATGATCTCGTCGCGGATGATTTTGAGTTGATCCACGTTCGTGCCGTAAACGACTCCGATCGTCCATTTGATCCGGCGGTGTGTCATGCGGGTGAAGTTGGTGACGGCGGCGTCCGAGAGCTGCGAGTTCGGCACGTGCACCGGGGCCTTGTCGAAGCGGCGGATTTTCGTGGACCGGAAGCCGATATCTTCGACCGTACCCTCGACGACGCCGTCGACCTTGATCCATTCGCCTGGCTGGAAGCGCTTTTCGGCGATAATCGTCAGGCCTCCGATCAGGTTCTTGAACAGATCCTGCGCGCCGAGCGCCACTGCCGCCCCGAACAGGCCAAGACCGGCGAGCAGGGGCGCGACCGCGATTCCCCAGATTTCAAGGATCACCGCGCCTCCGACAACGACGACAACGACGCGCATGACGCGGAACATCCATTGCACCATCAGCGGTGTCAGCAGCTTTTCAAGCCCGCGTATCAGTCGGCTCAGCGGAACCAGAACGCGGTAAAGTCCCCAGAAGATCGTATAGGCGATGAGTGTGCGCAGGAGCCGCCCGAAAAACAGCGCGAGATGCTCGTCGAGCGCAAGATACTGCCCGGCGAAAAAGACGCCGAGCACGACCGGCACGAAACGAATCGGGGGGATCAGCGCGTCGACCACTTTGTCGTCGACATCGGTATCGGTGCGCGACGCCCAGCCGTGCAGCTTGTGCAGGACGTATTTGCTGAACAGACCGCGGATCAGCAGAAAAGCCGCAAAAATCAGGACACCGACGATGATATGGCCGATATCGACCCCCATGAACCCGTACTCCCACACGCCCACCACCTCGGCCCAGAATTCGCCGAATTTTTCTGTGCTCAATGTTTGCTCGAGGGTGTTGTGATCGGTCATTGGCTGCAGGATCCGTGCTTGTTATGGCGGCAGGATAGCCGCTGTAACGCGAAGCGTCTATACATACCCTTCGGCGTCATCAGGAAGGGGGCTGAAAGGGACTGGAAGAAAAACCGGATTGAGCGTACCAATCCGCTACTTGGACGATGTGTCGAAAACCATTACCCTGTGACCGTGGCCTTATAAGGAGAAGAAAAACATGCCCAAAACAGCTTACGTCAACGGCCGCTACGTCCCGCACGGGGAGGCGTCCGTTCATGTTGAGGACCGCGGGTTTCAGTTTGCAGATAGCGTCTATGAGGTCATCGGCGTTATCAATGGCGACTTCGCCGATATGCGCGGGCATCTCGACCGGCTGGAGCGCTCGCTTTCGGAATTGCGGATCGACATGCCGGTCAGGCGCGCCGTCATACCGTTCATCGTCCGGGAACTTTTGCGTCGCAACCGGCTGCGCAATGCCAATGTCTATATCCAGATTACAAGGGGCGCTGCGCCGCGCGATTTTGCTTTTCCGAAAAAGCCGGTGGTGCCGACATTCGTCATGACGGCGCGCCCCTTTTCGTTCGACGCGAAACGGATAGAGGACAAGGGGGTGCGGGTCGTGACCCTTCCGGACCGGCGCTGGGCGCGGCGGGATATCAAGACGACGAACCTGCTTCCCCCCGTTCTCGCCAAGCAGGAGGCGCTGGACGCAGGCGCGGACGACGCATGGCTTGTCGACCGAGAAGGCTTCGTCACCGAGGCGACGGCCAGCAATGCGTGGATTCTGACGAAGGACGGCGTTCTGGTCACCCGCGCGCCGACGCACGACATTCTGAAAGGCGTTACCCGCAGCGCGATTTTGCCGCTTCTGGAAGCCGAAGGGCTTTATCTCGAGGAACGCGCCTTTACGCCCCTAGAAGCGGTTGAAGCCGCCGAGGCTTTTTCGACGAGCGCAACCGCTCTCGTCACGCCCGTTGTCGCGATCGACGGCCGCACCATCGGCGACGGCAAGGCGGGTCCGCTGACGGTCAAGCTTTACAAGGCCTACCGCGATTACGTGCGGAAAGGGCTTGATGGCCAGATCGGCTGGAGCGCCTAGCGCACCATCAGCACATGGTAAAACACATGGTCGCCGTCCAGCGCGGCGGGCGTCGTGTCGACGGTCAGGCAGCCGGAGCGCTTTCCGGCCGGAAAGTCGCCGCCGCCACCTTCGTCGCCGATGGCGACATCCTGCGTGAACGCCCCGGCGAATTCGGTGTCGTAAGCCGTCGCGCTGAATGCATCCGTCAGGGGAAAGGACAGGCCGAGCTCCCGGTTGATCGCCTTGCACAGGTCGGCGGAGATGCCCGGCATCAGGGCAAGGAGTTCGGTCCCGCCGCCGCCGATATTTTCGACGCTTCCCGTCACGAACCGCCATTCCGCGCCCGGCCGGTTGAGCGCCGCGCCGCTGCGATGGAAGAGGTGGCAGGACAGGTCGGTGGGGGATTTGGCGTTGTAATAGCCGTCGTCCGAATCGTTATAGACGTTGTCGTCGTCCTCGTCCGCCTCGAAACTGATCTGTTGCTCCGAGCAGCCGCCGTTCATTTTTAGCTGTGTAATCGCCTGTTCGATCCCCGCCGCCGTGCGCAGGACCTTCGACGCCTGTACGCGCATCTGCTCGAAATCGCCGGTCTGGTCCGAATTCGACCCGCCCCGCGACAGGGTCAGCGTCAGCGCCCCCATCAAAACGACGGCGAGCAGAATAAACCACAGGGCGTTGCCGGATTCGGGATGGTGTTTTCTCATGGGTCGATTCTAGCAGCAAGCCTGCCGCATCGCCAAGCAGCAAACGGGGACGGAGTAAAAAGGGCTGTTTTTACTCCGTCCCCGTTTCGAGGGGAAAGGCGGAAAGGATAATGAGCTCTTGGATTTCACGGCATCTTCCTGTTATCTACTACATCCGTACCCCTCATGAGGAAGGAACCATGAAAGACATCGACACGAATATCGCACTGGAATGCCGCGCCTGGCCCTTTGAAGAGGCGAGGAAGGTGCTCAAACGTGTCGGTGGAAAGACTCCGGACAAAGGCTACGTGCTGTTCGAAACCGGCTACGGTCCCTCGGGCCTGCCGCATATCGGCACGTTCGGGGAAGTCGCGCGCACGACGATGGTACGCCATGCGTTCGAGCGCCTGAGCGACATCCCGACAAAGCTTGTGAGTTTCTCGGACGATATGGACGGGCTGCGCAAGGTGCCGGGAAATGTGCCCAATCAGGACATGCTGGCCGAAAATATCGGAAGGCCGTTGACTTCCATTCCCGATCCCTTCGGAAAATATGAAAGCTTCGCGCACCATAATAATGCGAGACTGCGCGAATTTCTCGATCATTTCGGATTCGATTACGAATTCGTCTCCTCGACCGAGTGCTACAAGAGCGGGAGGTTCGATGAGGCGCTATTGAAAATGCTCGTTCGCTACGAAGAAATTCGCCAGACGGTCTTGCCGTTGCTGGGCGAGGAACGACGCCAGACCTATTCTCCCTTCCTGCCGATCTCGCCGAAGAGCGGAAAGGTTCTGCAGGTGCCGATCCTCGAAACCAACCCGGACGCGGGAACCATCGTCTTCGAAGACGAGGACGGCACGAAAACCGAAGTCCCTGTGACCGGCGGACAGGTAAAGGCGCAATGGCGTCCCGACTGGGGTATGCGCTGGGTCGCGCTCGACGTCGATTACGAAATGGCGGGCGAAGATCTGATTTCCTCGGCCGAAATGGCGGGAAAGATCGCGAAAATCCTTGGCGGCTCAAAGCCCGAAGGTTTTCACATCAAGTTGTTCCTCGACGAGAACAACCAGAAAATTTCCAAGTCCAAGGGCAACGGTTTGACCATGGAGGAATGGCTGACCTACGCCCCGCACGAGAGTCTTGCCTATTACATGTACCTGAAACCGCAATCGGGAAAACGGCTGTTCTTCGACATCATCCCGAAGGCGGTGGACGAGTACATCACTTACGTCGAAAAGCTCCCGCAGCAGGAGGACAAGGACAAGCTCCAGAACCCCGCGTGGTATATCCATGACGGACGCATTCCGAACAGCCAGAACACACCCGTTTCCTTTGCGCTGCTCCTCAATCTGGCAAGCGCCGCGAACGCGCATGACAGCGAACGTCTATGGGGCTTCATCAAGCGCTACAAGCCGGAAGCGACGCCGGAAAATGCGCCGTTCCTCGATCGTCTGGTGAACTATGCCGTGAAGTACTACGAGGACTTCGTTCTCCCGACCAAGCAGTACCGCGCGCCTGACGAGCGCGAGCGACGGGCGATGGAGGACCTCGCGCGGCGTCTGGCGAATATTCGCGATCATGCCGACTTCGAGGCCCTGCAAAACGAGGTTTTCGCGGCCGGTAAGGAAAACGGCTATGAAAAGAGTGAGTTGCGCGACTGGTTTCAGGCTCTGTATCAGGTCCTTCTGGGGCAGGATCAGGGGCCGCGCTTCGGATCCTTCATCGAGCTTTACGGCGTTTCAGAAACGGTGGCGCTCATAGAAGATGCGCTGGCCGGGAAGTTTTCGAAACCGGGGGCGTCGGCTTAACCCGTTCCATCGGGGACACAATAAATTATTGTGTCCCCCGTTGTCTTGGGTGGGAGCGGCATTATTCCGCCTTTGCTTTTTCTGCCCGCCCGTACCAGTCCACCTTCCGCGTCAGGACCATGATCGCGGCGAGCATGCCGAACAGGAACAGCGAGCCCATGAGCAGGGCGTTGTCTTCCGAGGCCAGGATCGCGTAGAGCAGGGCATAGACGGCTGTGACGAGCCCGGCGAATATCCCGCCCCACTGCGCGCTCCTGAGAACGAAGCTGACGTAATAGCCGAGCAACCCCGCCACGGCCGCCGCCGAGAGCGCGTAGGACAGTCCGAACGCCAGATGCTCGGACAGCGAGACCAGAAGCAGGAAGAACAGCGCCAGCGCACTGCCGACCAGCGCGTATTGCACCGGGTGCACCTGCATCGCTTTCAGGATCTCGAACAGGAAGAACAGCGCGAAGGTGAGGGCGATGAACAAAATGCCGTATTTTGCGGCCCGCAAGGCCTGCTGGTAGATGTCGACCGGTTGGTAGAAGGTCACGTTGAGAGAGGCGTTCGACAGATTGCAGGACGTTGCCCCGGTGCACTCCAGAAAGCGCCGTTCCATGTCCGTTGCAAGAAACCCGGTGTTCCAGTGCGCCCGGAAACCGTCGTCGCCGATCTCTCGCGTTTCCGGCAGATAGCGACCGCCGAAGCTCGGGTGCGGCCACGGCGAGGCGATCGTGATAGCGGTATCTTTCCCGAGCGGTATAAAGGCGAGGCTCGTCGAGCCCTTCAGGGAGAACGAGAAATCGGCCCTCAGCGTGTGTTCGCCGGTTCCCGGATTTTCCAGAGGCGCATGAAAACCGGACGGGAAGGCCTGCACGCCGGTTCCGGGCTGAATGGGCCGGGCTTCTCCGTCCGCTACAACTTCGACATTGCCGCCGATGCCGCGTATATCGCCGACCGAAAAGAACAGGAAAGGCCGGGTGTCTTCGGATTCCGTCGGCGCTTCGCCCTCGAAACGGAAAGTGGCCGTGCCGGACACGGTCGCCGTATAGACCGGGATTTCATACAGCCCGCGGCCGCGCAGCTCAAGGTCGGCGGTGGTGTCGATCTCGAGCGTATCCGGAAGGACGTAGCGGGTGCGGATGACGTTCCGCGTAGCGCGGACCGGCTTCTGAAGATCCTGGTCGAAATAGCTGTAACTCTCCTCGGCCGTATAAGGAATGGCGAGGACGGGGCCCGTCACAGTCTGCGACTCGGCCCAGCTCTGGCGGATGCCGGTTTCGGCCTGATGGCGGTAACCGGCGCGTTCGTGGATGATGTCGCGGACCATGTTCAGCGGAATGAGGAACAGGATGGCAAGAAAGCCGATGATCGCGGCCTTGGCGGCTGGTTCGTTCGCGCTCAGGCGGCGCTTGCCGTTCTTGTCGTTTTTCTCGTTCATGGCGTACGGGCCTCTCGCAATCAGAAAATATTCAGAATTTCAGTTTACGAAGCGGCTGGCGGCAAAAGGATGGCGAGGGGTGGGAAGTTTTGTGGTCGGAGTCGTCCGTCGCCCGGGGGTGACGGCGTGATGCACGTGCCGTTCCCTCTACGGCAATGAAAACCCCTTCACCGGAAACCCCATATCCTCCTTGTCGTATTCGTCGCCCTTGTTGGGCGGTACGCCGGGCTCCCACCTCGTGACGATCTTCGAAAGCTCCGGGCGGGGGCGCTCGACGGGTTCTTTCTTCGGCGTGCCGATAGAGATGAACCCGGCGACGTTGTCGCGTTCGTCGAGGCCGAGGGCCTCGCGCACCGTTTCGTTATACGCGTACCATTCCGAGAGCCAGTGCGTGGCGAAGCCGAGAGCATTGGCGGCGAGAACAAGGTTCTGGCAGGCCGCGCCCGCGCTCAGGATCTGCTCGAACATCGGATGCCTGCCCTTGCGGATGCGGGAAATCACGCCGATGACGAGCGGGGCGCGCAGGAATTTCTCGCTCTCGAGATCGATTTTGGCTTCTGCCGCCGCCGGGTCTTCTTCGGGGTAGGCCTTGCGCAGAACGCCGCCGATCTGTGCGCGCGCCTCACCCTCGATCACGAGGAAATACCAGGGAAACATCCGCCCGTGATCCGGCACCCGCGCCGCCGCCGTGAGGATCCGTTCAATGTCGTCAGGCGTGGGGCCGGGCTCGCCAAGGTTTACGGCCTCGACCGTGCGGCGCTGCAGGAGGTAATCGAGCAGTTCGGGGGATTGTTTTGCGGCGATAACCATAAGCGAAGTCCTTTGTCCGGGTTAAGACAATGGACTTAGCAAAGAGTGATGAAGCCGGTCAACTTACATACCGCCCGGTCCGGCGCTGAGGGACATGGTGACTGTCGGGTTTTCGATGTGTTGTCCCATCTTGTCTTCGATTCCTGGTACGACGAGCCCTTTGATGACAGGACCGACATCCAGACCGTTCACATCGGTATTCAGATTATTGAATTCCATTCCAAGGCTGCCTCGTTCGGCGCGAAATTCACCGGTCCGAGAGACCGACGGGTTCTGGATAACGGCGGTTACGCTGCCGACGGGATTGTCACCCATAATGTACTCAAGGCTTTCACCGATCATTCTTCCCTGCATGCCTTCCGAGTTGGAGGCGACGATGTCGCCGACCAACTTGGCGACCGGCTGGCCGTTGCCTTCGGCAGGGGTAAAGCCTGCGTCCGCATAGATGATGCTGCTTTGTAGCATCGTGTTCGGGTTTTGTTGCGCGGCCGGGTCAGCCATATAGGCCTGCGCGGAAAGCGGGGCTTTGCCCGGCTGGTTGATCCCGACCCACACGCCGACCTGCGAGCCTTCGATCAGCCCGTTCATTTTGGGGTCGTAAAAGCTAAAATCGCCGGACGCGATGCTTTCCATCATTTGTCCGCCGTTGAAGGCGATTCCCCGATCCGCGGCCATTTCCGAAATGCGGCCGACATTGACCGTCAGAAAACTGTTGGCTGTGCCGACTCCTTCGGTCGTCAACGCCGTCTCGGCGGTTGCGCGAAGCGGGTTTCCCGTCGCGTCGTCCATCGTGATGGTTAGTTTCCCGTTGCCTGTGACCTGAACGTGGCTGGAGCGGTCAGCCGCAAAAGCCTTTACGCTGTCCGGCATGGAGGACAGAACCGGGTTTGCCGCTTGCGCGAACGCGTCGCGATATCCTGTCAACATTTCTGCCGCTTGCTCGGCGGGCAGGGGAACCTCGATCGGTTCTCTGAGGGACGTTCCGTCGGTTGCGGTATATTCGGCCCTCAATACCGACGCCTGTCCCTGAACGCCGTCGCCGTTTCCCGAAAAGGAGGCGTTGTCCACGGAAAGGGTGATTTTATAATCCTGTCCCAGTTTCGCTGCGGCTTTTTGAACGTCCTCAAGAACCTTCGGGTCGAGAACATCATCGACCGGGTTTGGTATGGCTTCTGTAACGGCTGGTTCGGTTGTCATTTTTATCTGTCACCCTCACATTTTCCGTGCATCAGAATGATGGACGGGCCCCAAAGCCGCCGTCTCCGCCGTTCGCAGGCGTGGGTGGCAGCGTGCCAGCATCGGCGACGCGCGGCGCGTTCGGGTCCAAAGCCGGTTCCGTCGGTGCGTTGGTGGTCGGCGTACCTGCCAGCGCTGGATTGGCATCCTCCGAGAGGCCGCCGGGTTCCGTCAATCTGGCTGGTGTAGGCGGAACGGGAGCTTTCGCTTCTGCCGCAGCTTGTTCCGCATCTCTCGCGTCCATTTCGTCTGCCGCTGAGGGAACTTCAGCGACTTCGGCGGGGTTGGGGCTTTCGCTTCCGGCGCCGGGCTGGCTGCTTTCTGCGGCGGGTTCTTTGCCATCGGCAGCCGGTTTTCCCGCTTCCTGACTGTCTGCTTCCGGTGAATCATTTTCATTTGCCGGAGGCTCGGCTGCTTGAGCCTTGTTGCCGAAAAGCGCGCCGCCGCCAAGAGCACCCGCCACGGCGCCGAGGAGGAAGCCCAGGAATTTTCCGATGCCCGCTCCGCCTTCGCCGAACATTCCCATGATCCCGCCAAGGATCTTCGAGCCGAGCATGCCGCCAAGAAGACCGCCGCCGGCCGTAGCGGCGATATCCATTCCTCCGTCCAGTGTCGTTCCCTTATTCCAGATGCCTCCCAAAAAGCCTTTGGTCTCGTTCAGGTCTGTCATGGCCTGAGGGAAGTTGTCGCTGGCGAGCCAGTTCGCAACCGCCGTGCGGTGTTCGTCCGTGTAATCCTGTGAATGAAGCTTTTTCGAAAGCGGCAGAACGGTCTCGCGCAACTGGCCGAGAGTATTATTGATTTCTATCCTCGAATCGGTTCGGGCTGCATTGTCTGCTCCTGCCTCCGGTTCACTGGAGGCAGCGGCCTCGCGAAGTTTTCCAAGGCCGCTTGTGAAGCTTGCAATCTGCTGTGTATCCAGACCGGCCGCTTGAGCGAGTTCCGTTCCTTTTCCTGCAAGCTGGAGGACCGGCGGCGTTCTTGTGCCTTCCGGTATATCGGCCAGAATTGCTTCCATCTTTTCCGGCGGCACAGTCGTCAGTACTTTGGCGAAGGCCGCGCGTTCTTCTGTCGAAAGTTCGCCGAGGGCCTGCGTGATGCCTTTGTCGCTCTGAGCTCCTCCGCTACCTCCGGCTCCCGAGCCGATGAGAGGCATCGCGAGGCCGAGCGCTTTCTCCATGCCGATGTCCTTGATAAGAGGGTCGACGGAGTCGGGAAGAGCCGTGGAAATCATCCAGTCTTCCATACTTTCAGGAACCCACGGCGCTATCATTGTCGCCATCATCGGCATCGGGACTCCGTTGGCCGCCAGATCGCCGAACATCTTTGATAGCCGCTGACTCATTTCCCTAACCCTCTATTCTTGTATTTTCGATATTGCCTTCTAAAAGTTAACACAATGATACCATTTTCGGATTTTTCGATGCAAATTTCACCCGCTTGATGGTGTCGAGGGTCCGGTGTAAGTGTTTGGCGTTTCAGGGGATTTTCTTCCTGATGCAAGCGGTCTTTTGCCGGAAATTCCCGGGGTCGGCTCGCCGCTTTGTGCCCTTGAGAACGTCCTGTTCAGGATGCCGCCAAGGCGATCCAGAAAGCCTCTGGCTTCGTTGCCATGCGTCGCGGCGGTGGCGTCGGCACTGAACAGCCCGAAGGTCAGGGCAGTTAGGCTCGCTCCGAGAATCGTCCCTGCCAGTAGGCCTCCCCGCATTAGAAATCCGCCGAGCAGTATGACGGGAATGCCGATTTTGGCGATTTCGGGCAAATTCTTCCAAAAATCGGATGCGGCATCGCCAAAATCCTCAAGATCCTCAAAGCCCAGACGATCCGTCTCAAGCGGTGTTTCCGTCCGTTCTTCCGCCGCCCGGTTGCCGTGGTCGCCGACAAGGTCGTATTTGCGAGGATCGGTCACCAGAGTATTAAAAGCTTCCTGCCGCAACGTGCCGTTCGGAATTACGCCGTCGGCAAAGTCGACGGCAAGATTTGCGCCATGGCTTCCGGTTGCGTTGTCGACAGCAAGGGCTTCGGCCCCGTAGATCCCGGCTTTGGCGACGGGCCGGGCGCCGGGAATGACGCCAAGGGGCTTGGTAACCGCGTTGACAGTGGCCTTGTTGGCCTCATACAGGGCTCGTCCGCCTCTTGCAAGCGCGCCTCCGGCGCGGGCCGCATCGTCTGTGGCTCCGGCGGCTTTGGTTAATACGGGACCGAGCCGGGCTCCGGCCTGAGGCAGTTTGCTGATCGCCGCGGCTCCGCCCGCAGCGAGAGAAGCGACGGCAAGCGCGGTTTCCGTACCCTCCGCGAGCTTCCGGTCGCCGGGGGTGACTACTTCCGCTTTGCCTGTCATCCAGCCGATCGGGTCGAGCGACTGGATGCCGTTACGAAGAATCCAGTCCTGTGCCGTCGGACCGGCGCTGCCGTCGTAAAGATCTCGGCCCAGCTTTTCTGCCGCCCAGTCGGCTCCGTCCAGGAGATAAGCCGGAATCGCCGGGATTCCGGCCAGAAAGTTCTGGCCTGCCTCCCGCATGACAATCAGGGCATTGAGGGAAAATCCCTTGCGCCGCAAATCGTCCGGCGAATAGTCGCTTTCGGCAAGCGCGGCGAGATCGTAACCTTTTTCGTCCCGGGCTTCCGACTGCAAGGCGGCATGGTTCTTCGGCAATGGATATCCGGCTTGCGCGGCCGGGACTGAGACAATCCCCATCAGGCTGCGCAGTGTATTGTTTTTCGGGGCTATGCAGTTGACTGCACACGCTACTTCATGTAGTGTTTCAGCCGATGAT
>RZZS01000155.1 GCA_009929775.1 Alphaproteobacteria bacterium | reverse complement strand
TCTTCATCGGAAATCCCTTTCCTTGTTTTCTGGTTAATCCACGGCCCTCGCGGGCGCAAGGAAAAACCGGCGGACGGAGACCCGCGCGGCCTGTCACGGCCCAACACGGCCCGGCGGAGCCGAAGGCGAAGCGGGGTGGTGCGGGCAGGGCCTTGACGGGCCGCTTCCGTCCGCCATGACTTGCGCCCGGCCCCCGCGAGGGCGATGGATTGACCGCAAAGGGAAGGGACCGGAAGGCGGGCAGGAGAGAGCGCAACGCGCCGCGCGAAGAGCGCGCGAAGAGGGGTTGCGCCCCGTGCACGCCGACTAGCGGTCACGACACAGTAAAATAACGTCACGGTTCGTGCGGCTTTCCAGTCTGGAACGCCGTTCACGTCTCTGCGTCCCCTTCGTTACCGGTTAAAGGAGCCTTCCCAATGGCCGCAGGTAAACAAGACGCTTCGCTCCTAGCACGCCTTCGAGGGTTTTGGCCTGTGCGGGACGGGCTGATCGCTGTGACGATAGCCGCTGCACTGCTGCCGATCTTTCTGTCCTTTAGCGAACTGGATATCGAAGGCACCGCAGCCGCGCGCGTTTCGGAAGTCGGCGTCCTGGCGCTCCTGCTTTTGCCATTTGCAGCCTGGTCGTGCTATCGCGACCGGCGGGCGGCATGTCTCTTGGCGCTCGCGCCCGCCAGCTTCGCTTGGGCCACAGACCCGATTCTGGCACAGTTCTTTTGGGCGTCTCGTAAACAGGAACTGTTAGCTCTAATCTCCTGCTTGCTCCTGGCAGTAATTCTGTTCCTCGCCGGAAACATCATGCGCAAGGGGGGGCTTTCCAGGCTGTCTCGTATTGGCGGGTTTGTCATGCAAATCATGGCCATACCGCTCATGATGCCGATCTCCATTGTCACGGCTGGTTACGTCATAGCGGCTGCGCTGGCAGTCGATAGCATCTCTTTTCCAGGGTGGCTGCAATGGTTGATTGCGACCGAATTTATTTACTTTTTAATATTCACCCCGCTGGTGACAGTTTTCTCGGCGGGGTTCTTCCTCGTTCTTAATATCCGTCTCCATTCCGCCAGCCTGCTGGCGGCCTACGGCGTCATTGTCGCCTTGTATGTCCTGGGTCTCATCGGGATCGCTCTGCTGACCTTGCAGATGGCCACGGCAGGCGCGCTGCTGCTCGCTGTACTCTATATCGGCTACCGCGCCGTGCGGGACAATCTTCCGGTCGTCCGCGCCCTGATTGAACGCAAGCAGGTTCTTCTACTCTGGAAAGCGCTTCTGCTCTGGAGCCCGTTTTCGATTTTCATGGCTGCCGGGTTCTGGCTCTCGAACCGCCTGTACGAAAGCGGCCACTGGCTTCAGAACCGCCTGGAGGAGGGCGAGACCGCCTCAGAGACCGCGCTCCTGGCCCCATCGGCGATCCTCGGCATGGCGCTCGAAGCCTCCGCGCTGCTCTCCCTCCTGATGGTGGGACTCCTGTTCATCAAGAGCTTCACTTATGTATTCGCCCGCGTAGCCGTCTCCCTAGAAAACAAGATGCCCGCCAGCCTCGCACCCGGCGCAGGCGCGAGTCCGCTCCACGCCGCACAGCCGTTCCGGCAGGAGCAGGAGTATGTGATCCCGCCCGAGGAACCGGAACGGTTTTATTTCGTGCGCAGCTATGCGCCAAGCGGCTGCCCGCCACGGTTTGCTGTACCGCAATGGCGCTCCGGCACGCTGCGCCGCCTGCTGGCAGGAGCCTATGTGATGAACGAAATCCTTCCCGGCTCCGGGCGCGGTTCGGTTCATCTGACGGCGACTGGATCGGCCCGGTTCATCGAATGGACGCTTGCGGAAGACGAGGAGATCGTCTTCTCTTATCGAAGCTTTGTCGGCATGAGTGAGTCTGTAAGGATTGCCACGGGCCTGACCTTGAGTGCGCCGGCGGCGATCTTCGGCGGTCTTTTTCATGCGTATGCACGCGGACCCGGACGGATCATCCTTCTCAGCGCGGGCCGCGCACTTTGCCTTGAAGATGGGCGTAAGTCTCCGAGCGTACCGCGCGGGCGCATCCTCGGCTGGGGACGGCGCGCCGCCTTCGATGTAATAGCTGAGCAACGCGCCCTGGATGTTTTCTTCTCCGGCATTCACCTCCGCTGCGTCACCAACGATCCTGTCGTCATCGATGTCGATGAACGTAAGGCGTCAGAAGGAGGTCTCGCCCACTTTGCAACAAAGTTCCTTTTACCTTTTTAAAATGCGCCTGGCGCAGGACATGGAACACAGTTCTTGCTTGAAGGCGTTCGCCCGCCGGGCTATCAGAAAAGAGGAGCGCAATGCCGCACGGCCCAAGGGAAAGGACGCGGGAGCCATGCCGAAGAAGGGCGGACCTCTGCAAACGGAATTCAACTTCCGCTCGCTCATGGTCAAGGAAGAGAACGGACGCTACCGGATGGCGACCGCCGAGGAAATCCTGGAAGCCGCGCGG
>RZZS01000154.1 GCA_009929775.1 Alphaproteobacteria bacterium | reverse complement strand
CTGGCGGAGTCCGAGACTTTAAAGATCGATACCAGTGTCCTCCTCGTCTCTCTCATCATGAGACGTTTCCAGCCCGGCTCCCCGCCGGGCTTTTTTTTTAACTCTATTAAACCGCGTCCAGAGCGAGATGCTCACTTTCGAGTGAGCTCGACGTTTGGTGCATCCACGACCCTTAGCGGGAACGCGATTTAAAATCATATATTTTTTAATCTCTTAAACCGCGCCGACTCCAGCAGCCGTAAAAACTGCCGGGGCCGATCCCATCCAAAAACATCGCATACCGCACTGGGCGCGGTTTAAGCCCGATTTTTTCCGCGCCGGTAGTCAGTACTAAAATTCCCTGGAAACTGATCTGGCGGTAGTCGACGAGACGTCGATGAGATTCACGAACGGCTGCTCAAGGTGGTGATCGAGCGTATCCCGGCACGCTTCGGGCTCGACCCGGTTCGCGACATCCAGGTCCTCACCCCGATGAATCACGGCGGCCTCGGCGTCCGCGCCCTGAATGTCGCCCTCCAAGCCGCCCTGAGCCTTGACGCCCAGCGCAATGGCCCGCGCGATGCCGACCTCTCGCCGCCGCCCATCCTCACTCCAGAATCGCTGCGAGCTTCGCCAGACGCTGATACGACCAGGACCGGCCGCGTGCCTCGCTGTTCATGTTCCAAGGTCGGGTCCAGCGAGACGAGGTAGATGTCACCGCGCTCCATTACAGCAATTCGCTGCCGACCGACCCATCATCAAGCCAGGCGCGATCTTCCTCCCTGAGGTCGGCCGATGCGTCGCATTGGGCCAGCAATTCGTCTAGGTTGTACCGTTGCCGCGGCGCCGGCTCAATCACCAGGCGACCCGCATCGACGCTCAAGCCGACTGTCGCGCCGGCGCGCAGGTGCAGCAGGTCGAGGATTGCGGGCGGGACGGCCAGCATCACCAGAGACGGCGCACGATCCAGCGGTCGAGTCCGTGGAAGAGTCTGCGCACGTGGGCCTTGCAAAAGTACAGGCCCACCCCCGAATCACCGTGTTGATTTCAGCGATCAGCTCGCGGGTCGTGACGGGCGCTGTACGCCGCGTCCGCCGCCGGATCTGGTCCTTGAAGTGCTGGATGGATTTGGCCCGGGGAAACGCATACAGGTCTCCCGCGCGCACTCCACTGCGGATCTTCTCGGCCGGAAGTCGCAGCGACCGTTGGCGGCGCTTGATCTTGTAGCCGAGAAATTCGAATCCTTGTCGAACATGAACAATCCGTGTCTTACCCACATGGAGTGTTGTTCCCCATCCTGATCCGCGATCTTTCGACCGGCGACCGACAGGCAAATCGGGGGATTGACTGGACCTGTTCGCGTCTGCCGAAGTTAATTCTGTGACGCACTGCAAATTTGCATCAGAGCCCTGTGCTACATTTCGTCCCACACATCACGGAGGATAGCGGTTGTCCTGGAGACGACGAAAACAATAGTGGTTCGTTACTAAGTTTTAAGGAGCGTAGATCGTATGAAAGTCAGTAACCACAATCTTCGCCTGTCGTTTGCTGGCATGGCTTTTTTCGGAATGATTGGCAATGCCCATGCTGCAAACATTTCTATCATTACCGATGTTCCCGTTGTTGAAGTTGCGATCGACATCAAGTTCTGTAGTGATCCCAACGCGTTTAATTGCAAACAGAATGGCGTTTTACCCGTGACCATATTCGGCACGGATGCCCTCGACGTCACGGATATCGATATCAGCAGCCTCCAGCTTTGCACCGAGGATCTTTCGATTTGCACGTCGGCACCACGGAATTACTCGCTTGCTGATCGCGGTGATCCGACCAGTGATGTCGGGGCTGCTCAGTGCGCGATCGTGGAGGGCGAGGAGCAGGATTACCTGACAGAAGACGGATTCTTCGATCTTGATGCCGCCTTCGAAGCCAGCGAGGTTCAGGCAATGCTGGGAACATTCTGCCAAGGGAAGCAGAACACCGTGTCCGAGACGTTGGTTGTTACGGGTTCAACACTCGACGGTACGCCAATCTTGTCGACTCCGGTAGGAAACGCAGGAATCGATCAGTTGGTAAAAAAGGGCAAGTAAGCTGTTCGTAACGATGCATTCCAGTGAGTCTAACAAGGGCCGCCAACCTAGCGGCCCTCTTCTGTCAAGGGCCAGGAGTCGCCATTTAGCTCATCCCGATCAATAAGGAGAAAAGGGGCCGGGTTCAGTCTATTCACAACGGCAACTCGCCCTGCCCGGCAGCGTCGGCCGATGGCGGCTCGTCGTGCTTCCGCGGCCTGTCCCGCTTGCGCAATTCCCGGCGCTGGCCGGTCATCGCTTCAATCTCCCGGTAGAAGCAGTCGTTTCCGATGGGTTGATCTTGGTTCTGAAGTTTCTCGTTTTCCTCAGGCAACCAGCCCCATGACTGCAGCGATGAGGGGATTTCGGGTGCCGTGGCCGGGATCGCCGCAGTCGACCCCGAAAC
>RZZS01000079.1 GCA_009929775.1 Alphaproteobacteria bacterium | reverse complement strand
GGACAGTTTCGAGTTTTCTGTGAGCGACGGCGATCTGAGCGCCAGCGGTTCCTTTGCCCTGACGGTCGAGGCCGTGAACGATGCGCCGGAGGCGGTGGATGACGGGTTCTCCGGCGAGGCAAACACCGTCATCAGTGGAAACGTACTTGCGAACGACTCCGACCTGGACGGGGACTGGATCGAGGCGGTTCCGCAGACGATTGTAACCGCGGCCGGCGGGGCTGTCGACCTGCTTTCGAATGGTGATTTCACCTATACTCCTGCCCCCTTCTTTACCGGGGAGGACAGCTTTGTCTACACGATTACCGACGGCTTACTCGAAGGAACGGCAACTGCGACCCTGACGGTGACGCCGCCGGAGGGCGTGATCGAAGGCGACGATGGTGACAACGTGCTCGTTGGCAGCGATGGAGACGATACGCTGATTGGAAACGGCGGCGCTGACCATCTGCTCGGTGGTGGCGGTGACGATGTACTTGAGTACCATGCCGATGCCGTCTGGCCGAAGGGTTGGGGTGCAAAAAATGTCGGTTCGGTCAATGTCGTGGGAACAGACGAGGTCGTGAGCGTAAAGACGTACGCCCGCAGCTATGACGTGTTCGACGGCGGCGAGGGCTTCGACACGCTTAATCTTACGGACGGGAGCGACGCGGTATTCCTCGATGACGCGTACAGCGACCGTCCGGACGGCACTCAGGGACCGCGGATCGCTGGGATAGAAGTGATCGATGGCGGTGGCGGCAACGACGTGATTGATCTGACGAGCGATGACTACGACTATGGCGACGTAACGCTGATTGGCGGCGCGGGCAAGGATGTCCTGTGGGCTTCGGCGGGCAACGACGTGCTGGACGGCGGCGAGGGCAAGGACAATCTGTTCGGCGGAGCCGGGGACGATATTCTGGATGGCGGAAACGGGAACGACTTTCTGGTCGGCCATAACGGAAAAGACACGCTGATCGGTGGCAACGGCAACGACGTACTCCACGGTGGATGGATCGGGGATATAGACGCATTTGTCGCTCGAACCGAACTGAAGCACGAGTTCAGCAACGATGTTGCCTTCCCCACTCTGCGCGAACGCAAGGAAGTCGGTGAACTCGACACGTACGGCGTTGCCCGGGGCGATCTGTCCGTTGAGTACGCGACGACGGCGACGGTTACGTTCCTGGCCACGGGCGCGGGATATAATAATACGCTCGGATACTACAGCATCCGTGCGGACGGCACGATCCAGCATACGGAAATTGCCTTTGCGAACGTCAAGAATTACCATCCGGGCAGCGAATATTCGATTGACCTGCCGGGTGCGCCGGATACTGATTTTGGCTTTTTCATCATTGCCGATGGCGACCGCGCCAATAAAGGCTACAAGAACCTCGATCTCGACCCGGAGAACATCGACTTCTTCTACAAATGGGGCACAGCCGAGGAACGCCTCGCGAAGATCACAGACGATGCGGGGGACATTTCACTCGTTTACGATGACGGACATACGGTAAGGGAACTTGCCGGGAACATCTATCACACGACCGTGCGCGGCGGGGACGTGAATCTGAATGGCGACGGTGCCGTTCACGTCGTTTCCGGCTCGACCGGCGAGGAGGGTACGCTGCGGATCGGCTTTGAGGATCTTCGAAACCTGGGTGACGCCGACTTCAATGACGTGGTGTTCGATCTCGAGGTTGAGAGCCGCGTAGAGGAGACCCTGCTGGTCGACGACGACGACGTGCTTATCGGCGGTCAGGGCAACGATACGCTTTATGGAGGCTACGGCGACGATGTTCTTCTCGGCGGGCAGGGGAATGACGTCCTTGTCGGCGGTCACGGGGCGGATATGTTCGTCATCGACTCGCTGCAAGGCTTTGACACGATCAGGGATTTCGATCTCGCCGCCGGCGATCGCCTCAACATTGCCGATGTCCTCGACGGGTTCGATGCGGCAACGCGTGATCTGGACGATTTTGTCCGTCTCGTCGAAGGCAGCAACGGCAGTGCGAAGCTGCAGATCAACGCCGATGGCACCGGGGGCGATTTCAAGGTCGCGGCCGTGATCGAAGGCGGAGCCGACCTTACGATGACCGATCTTCTGGAACAGGGAGCGCTGATCGTCGATCAGAGCGTAATCCTCTAGATTTTCGAACAATTCCGGGTTACGCGGATTGTCTCTCAAGGGGGCAATTTGCGGGTCGCGAGGCCTCATCCCACCGAGGCCTCGCGATTTCTTTTGGGAACTGGCGCGGGGCTGTGCCATAAAAGCGCCATGCAGGATGCCGCACTCCAGTGTCTGTTTCATCCCTTCCGGGCCGGATTTATCGAAATGCCGGCCCCGGAGGCGACCTGTCTGTTCCTGAACGCGGCGGTCGATCCGGCGCTTGACCTTCTGCCGCGCGGGACGCTCTGCCAGCAGCATTTTCGGTCCGGCTATGACGCGCTGACGCGGGCCGGTTACCAGGCGGTTCCGGTTCTTGAAGAGGAGGATGACAGGGCGGACCGGGATATCGTGCTTCTTCGCGCCCCGAAGCAGCTCCAGGAACTGAAAGGCCTGATTGCCAGGGGGCTTGTTCGCCTCAGGCCAGGCGGGCTGTTTGTGGTATCGGCGGCCAACGATGCGGGCGGTTCGCGCCTCGGAGAGCTTCTCGCGGAGGCGGGGCTGGATGTTTCGAGCGACTCAAAACACAAGGCGCGGGTCTGCCGGGCGCGGACGGGACCGGCGCTTCAGATGGCCCGGCTTGATGCGTGGAGGCAGGAGAGCGCCATGCAGCCTGTCATGGAGGGCGCGTACCGTTCGATGCCGGGACTGTTCAGCTGGGACCGGATCGATCCCGGCTCGGCGCTGCTCGCGGATCACCTGCCGGAGGGTTTAAAAGGAGATGGCGCGGATTTCGGGTGCGGCTACGGATTTTTATCGCGCGCGGTTCTGGAGCGTCGCGGGGCGGACGTCAGGAGCCTCGCCTGCGTTGACGCGGATGCCCGCGCGCTCGCGGCGGCGCGGGAGAATTTGATCGGTGCGTCTGCGGAAACGACGTTTCACTGGGCTGATCTGGAGACCGGAAGCCCGGTGCGTGGGCTTGATTTCGTCGTCATGAATCCGCCGTTTCATCTGGGCAAGGACCGGAACACAGCGCTCGGCGAAGGTTGCATCCGAGCGGCTGCCAGTGCGCTGAAGCCTTTCGGCCATCTCTATATGGTCTCCAACCGTCGCCTGCCTTACGAAGCGTTGCTCTCCCGCGTCTTTTCCCGCGTCGAAACACTCTTCGAAGGCAACGGTTACAAACTCCACAAAGCCGCTCACCCCAATGGGGACACAAAAAAACATTGTGTCCCACGTGCGCTGGGGACACAATAAAGTTATGTGTCCCCGACGTGAAACGTTTCGCCATGTTCGCGCCGACAAACTGCTTGCCGGACTCGGCTATGGCAGTCGGCGGGAAGTCGGCATGGCGATGCGTCGTGGTTTCTTCAAAGTTGACGGGCAGCCGTATACGGACGCCTCAGAGAAGCTCGATCTGGCTGCATTGCGGAAGAAGGAGGCGACGTTTGATGATGAGCCGCTTGAGCCTCTGCCGCCATTGACGGTCCTGCTGCACAAGCCGGTCGGGTATATCTGTTCGCGTGACGATGCCGGGTCGCTTGTTTATGACCTGCTGCCCTCGCGGTGGCGGAATCGCAATCCGGCGCTTTCGGTGGCCGGACGGCTCGACAAGGACAGTTCGGGACTCGTCATTCTTTCTGACGATGGTGGTTTTGTTCACCGGATGATTTCGCCGCAGACCAACACGCCCAAGGAATATATGGTAACGCTCGTAAAGCCGCTCACTGGTGATGAAGCGGCGCTGTTCTCCTCGGGGACGATGATGCTGCGCGGTGAAGCGAAGCCGCTGAAGCCGGTGGAAATCGAAGCGCTTGGCGAGCGCGAGGCCCGGCTAACTCTGCATGAAGGCCGCTATCATCAGGTTCGCCGGATGTTCGCGGCCGTTGGAAACGAGGTCCTGACCCTCCATCGTACTCGAATCGGCGACTACACCCTCGACACTCTTCCTCCTGGGACACATAAAATTATCGTGTCCCCGATGGAGGGTTGACAGGTCAGAGCACCGGGGACACAATAAGTTGATGTGTCCCCGGTGCTCTGGAGTTTTTCCCATGCCACGAACCGCACGCCTTGTCGTTCCCGATACGCCTCATCATGTCATCCAGCGTGGCAACCGCCGTCAGGACGTGTTCTTTGAACGGGCCGACAGTCTCTACTATCTCAGCCTTCTGCGTGACAAGTGCGAGGCAGCGGGAACACGCATTCTCGCTTATTGCCTGATGCCCAACCATGTCCACCTTGTTCTGACGCCCAATTCGTTGGATGGCCTGCGCTGCATCGGCGAGGTACACAAATGCTATACCCGCTACATCAACCGCCGGATGGAGTGGCAGGGCTATCTCTGGCAGGGCCGCTTCGGGTCCTATCCGATGGATGATCGCTATACTTACGAGGTCCTGCGCTATGTGGAGCTGAACCCCGTTCGGGCCGGTATCTGCGCGCATCCGGCAGATTACCGTTGGAGCAGCGCCCGCCAGCGTCTCCCCGGCAAGGGCGAGGGCGATCTCCCCGTCGCACCGGTTCCGGGCGGCATGATCGACGACTGGGAGGCCTACTGGCAGGAAGGTCTGGCGAAAGACGAGATGCGTGATCTCCTCGAACAGAACGAGAAATCCGTCCGGCCTCTCGGCGACATCCTCGCCGTCGCATCGGTGGCGGCATCCGGGACACAATAACTTTTTGTGTCCCCGATGCGGGGTCCGGCGTGTTTGAGCGGAGAGCGTGATGAGTATGAAAGCTATGCAGTCTCTTGCGGTCGCGATTGCCGGGCAACCGGAGAACGCGGCGTACAAGGAGCGGTTCATTGAGACGATCGCGCCGATGCGCTTTCGTTTCTATCTTCCGGATCTGGCGATGTTCATTCAGCATTGTCTGGAGACCCCTGGGATCAATCATGCGCCGCTGGTGCGCCCGTGGTTTTCGATGCTCAAGGCTCATCCGCGATTTCGCAAGGTCTTCCGGCTTGCCCGCAGGAAGGATTATGCCTCTTTCAGGGCCGCATTCGAGAAACTGCGCGATCCCGATATTTTCAATCCGTACTTCCTGAGCGGACTCGGCGTTCTACTTGTCCCGGATCGGTCCCTCGAGCGGTTCCTGATCTTTTTGCGCCGCTATTGCCTCGAACAATTCGAGGCGGGTGCGGGCAGCGACAAATTCGCAGACCTGCTTGAGCCGCTCGCCCGCTATTGCTTCCGTACGGAGTACGTGTTTGCGTTCGGCGACGAAGAGGCGGCGAGAATCGCGGTCCTCCGAAGGGAGGTCGAAAAAAACAGGGCGGGCGGCGAGGCGGATATCTTTATGCTCGGTTGTTACGAGCCGCTTCACACACTTGACAATGCTGCCGCCGTCGCGGACCGGCTTCGGAAACTCGGATATGCGGGTCTCGCGGCAGAACAGATTTCGGACTTTCTGGTGGAGCGGGAGCTTCGCCACGAAATTCCGGCTCTCACGCCGATCGATTCCGGTGTTTCGACTGCCGTGCAGGCGCAGTATGAAGCGTTTCCCTATCCGCGCTGGAGCTCGCTTGCGTCAAGCCTCTCGCTCGATGCGCTTGAGGCCTTTTTGCCGGGCGGGGCGATCGATTCACTGAAGAAGGACGGGGCGAAGTTCCTGATTGCTGGCTGCGGTACGGGCTTGCAGGCCTTGGAATATGCGCTGGCGTTTCCGAAAGCCGAGGTGCTGGCGGTCGATCTCAGCCGGGCTAGTCTCTCCTACGGCCTTCGCAATGCGAAGGAGAGGGGGATCGGAAACCTGCGCTTTGCACAGGCCGACATCATGAGGCTTGGCGGGTTGGAAGATCGGTTCGATTTCATCCTGTGCACGGGCGTTCTCCATCACATGGCCGATCCTGAGGCCGGTTGGGCCGTCCTTGAGGGCCTGCTTTCGTCGGGAGGTCTGATGCGGATTGCGCTCTACAGCGAGTACGCCCGGCAGTTCATCGTGCGCTCGTGCGCCGTCATTCAGGCCAGGGGTTATGGCGACAGCCGGGAGGAGATCCGTCGTTTTCGCGAGGATGCACCGGATCTTCTTAAGCGGTCCGACTACAGGCGCGTTACGCGGTCGTCCGACTTTTATTCGATGTCAGAATGCCGGGACATGCTGTTCCACGTTCAGGAGCATCGCCATACGATTCCGGAAATTGAGGGGATGCTTGAGAGGCTGGGGCTTCGGTTTATCAGGTTTGAAATGGAGCCTCGCGTCAGGGCCCGCTACCATAAAGCCTTTCCGCAGGACGAGGCGGGAACGAATCTCGCAAACTGGAATCGCTTCGAGCACAAGAAGCCGGAGACATTCCTGCAAATGTACCGCTTCTGGTGCTCCAAAACAATGGGGACACAATAATTTATTGTGTCCCCATTGTTCTCCGGTTGGTCGCATCGAGGACACAAAAAGTTTTTGTGTCCCTGGTGAGGCGGGTTAGATGTCGTAGGTCATGACGTTGCCCTCGAGTTCTTCGACCTCTTCCTTGATGCGGTGGACGAGGCGGTCGTCGTGGAGGGCTTTTTTGTTCAGGCCGGTTTCGCGGCCGACCATATGGTAGATCGAATCGAGGCCGACGACACCGCCCGTGCCGTGCAGCGAGACGTGGTGCGCCATGGCGGCGTCCATGGTGATGATTGCCTTGTCCGGCTGGCTCCGGCGGCGCATATGTTCGTTTGTAAGGTGTACGATCATCATCAGCGAATAATTCGAAACGTCGACCTTGTGGTGTTTCTCGTAGTGGGTGCGCAGCCCTTTGAGGATGTTGTACGTTTCGTGCCGGTTCGGCGGGTTCAGGAAGACGCGCTGGAAGCGGCGGTCGAGGGCGGGGTCGAGCGCGACATACTCGCGGTATTCGTCGAGCGTCGTCGCGCCCATCACGTGAATGTCGCCGACCGTCAGATACGGTTTCATGACGTCCGAGAGACCGGCATAGGCCGATCCGCGGCAGCTCGGCATGATGGTATGGATTTCGTCGATGAACAGGATGATGCGCGGCTCGTCCGGGTCGTGATAGCGCTCGGCGATGCCTTTACAGAGCGGAATGAAGCGCTCCTGCATTTCCGCCGGGCTGTTCGTCCCGGCGGCCATGCGCGGCAAGTCGATTTCAATGACGCGGGCGTCGGCAAGATACCCGGGCACGTCGCCGCGGACCACGCGCTGGGCCAGACCGACGGCGAGGGCGGTCTTACCAACACCGGCGGGTGCGAGCAGCACGACGTTTTTCCGACCGCGCTGCAGCAGGATTAGAATACATTCGTCGATTTCCCGGTCACGTCCGGTGATCGGCGCGTACCTCTCCTGGCGCGCGTTGGCGGTAAAGTCGTTACAGTACTTGTGGAGCAATTCCTCAAGTTCCGTATGCGAAACGACATATCCCCACTGCTTGCTCATAACCGTACTGAATCCTTGTGGTTAAGAAACTGCTTCGTAAACTCTAGGCGCAATTCTATAAAAAAGCGTTACCGGACGGCAGGCAGGTGGCAGGAAACCGCGCCTCAGTATCGAGTGTAATGCTTTCAGGCATTCGTGACCAGTTTTTGAAATCGACCGCCGACCTTTCCCGCGCCCGACCTTTCGCATTTTGGAAAGTTATTTAGTTGCGTCAATGTGTTATCGATAAGATTTGCATTATAGAAATGCGAGTGCCTAAACTTTCCCTATAGTTACTGAACCAAAAACTTTAAACGTCCGGTGGCAAAGCCGGACTCTGTAATAGAGGGACCAGACCATGACACGCGAAGTCCGCCCGTTTGAGTTCAGACCGGAATGCTTTGAATATGAAACGACCCGTAGAGGCGGGCGCATCCTGAAAGTTCAGGCGCCTGAAGACGTGAAAGCCATTCAACGCGGCCTTGTCGAGGCCGGTCTGCTTTCGGACACGCCCCGAAGCGTGGATGGCTTGCTGGGTAAGAACACCGGCGGCGCGCTAAAAAAACTGGCTGAGACCGTTCAAAAGGATCTCGGGATAGCGGTGGACGGCGAGTTCAACAGGGAAACACTTGATGCGCTCGAACGGTACGCGTCCGATAACGGCAGCGCAACGATGCTTGGGCTGGTCGGCGCAATCGAGAACCTGCAAACGGCTATGTCACCGGACGGAAGAAACGTGGCTATGGAGATTATCTATAACCCGAAGCATTTTAAGGTCTCGGACAAGGCGGAATGCAGAATTCAGGTTTCGCCGCCAGCTGAGGCGGCCCCTGTCGAGGCGGCGCCTGTCGAAGCGGCCCCTGTCGAGGCGGCCCCTGTCGAGGCGGCGCCTGTCGAAGCGGCCCCTGTCGAGGCGGCCCCTGTCGAGGCGGCGCCTGTCGAAGCGGCCCCTGTCGAAGCGGCGCCTGTCGAAGCGGCGCCTGTCGAAGCGGCCCCTGTCGAGGCGGCCCCTGTCGAGGCGGCGCCTGTCGAGGCGGCGCCTGTCGAAGAGGCGCCTGTCGAAGCGGCCCCTGTCGAGGCGGCGCCTGTCGAGGCGGCTCCCGTCGAAGCGGCTCCCGTCGAAGCGGCTCCTGTCGAGGCAGCTCCTGTCGAGGCAGCTCCTGCGGTGGACCCCGCGGGACCCACCCGGGAGGAAATCAGGACATCTGGAGAAATGTTGCACAACGCGCTTCTCCACGGAAACGCTGACGATTTGCCAGCTCTCCTCGAGGAACATGTTGCGGGAATTGATCACCAGAATGACGTGGGGTCGACGCCACTGAAAATTGCGGTGGCTCTGGGCAACGTTCCGGCTGCAAAGGTGTTGCTGGATGCTGGTGCGGATCCGACTATTCCGAACGACACTGGACAGACGCCAATCGACGATGCAAGGGATCAGGGGCTTACAGGGCTTGTGTCCGACTTCGAGCAGTGGCTGGCGCACCATGAGCCATCGGTTCCGACGGAGTCAGCCCCTCCGGTCGATGGTCCGGCGCGGACTGTGGACAGGGCGGCGGATCTGAGTGACGGTATCCGCGTGACCTTTACCGAAAGGGCCGGGTTGTCTGATACAGGCAGTCTGCCGCAACCTTCCCGGGAGTCGGGATTTATGGGGCTGGTGAACGACCTTCAAGTAAGGTTTACTCAGGCAGTCCAGGGTCTTTTGGGGTCGGAGCCGACACCAGCTGCGACCCCCGATGCGGATCCTGTGACCGAAACATCACGTCCCCTCCCCGTTGCCCAGGTTCCAAGATCGCCGGGGTCTTGAAACCCTGAACCCGGATTCGCTTCAAATCTCGAAGCGCTGGCGGGGATCACTTTGCCAGCGCTTCGCGTATATGGGCCTCGGTGAAGCCTTGCGCGTAGAGCGCCGCTGTCAGGTCGCCGTGCAGGATGAGATTGTCGAGCGCCTCGGCGACGAGTGGTTTGGGGTGATAGCCGATCCCGAGCCCGGCTTCCTTCAGCATCGGAAGGTCGTTGGCGCCATCGCCGATTGCCACGGCCTGCGAAGGACGAATCCGGGCTTCCTGACAGTATTCGTAGAGGGCTTTGAGCTTGGCGTTCCTGTCGAGGATCGGCTCCCGGACCTTGCCTGTGAGCACGCCCTTCTCGATTTCAAGGACGTTGGCGACATTGACGGCGAAGCCGGCTTTCCTTGCGATCGACGAGGAAAACCACGTAAAGCCGCCGGTGACCAGAACGGTCAGCGCACCGGAGCGGCGCATGGTGCGTACCAGCAGTTCGGCTCCGGGGCTGAGCTGCGTGCGCTCAAGTGTTCGAAACAGCGCGGATTCGGGCAGGCCTTCGAGCAGCTTCACCCGGGCGCGCAGGGCGCTTGCGAAGTCGATCTCCCCGTTCATGGCTTTTTCGGTAATGGCGGCAATTTCTTCGCCCAGTCCCGCTTCTCCGGCGAGTTCGTCAAGAGTTTCTCCGACCACGATGGTAGCGTCCATGTCGCAGATCAGCAGCTTCTTGCGGCGATATTCGACTGTTGAGACGAAGACGTCGATTCGTTCGTCGTTCAGGAGGGTCTGCAGGCACCGCATGTGGGCATGTGACGGTCGCTCCGAAAAACCGATGTCGGCAGCTTTCTCCGGGTGCAGCCAGACGGGGGCGCAAGTCTGCCTGAGCCCCTGTTGCTCGAGAAAGCGACCGGCGGCTTTCAGGTGGCCTTCCGATAGCGGTCGCCCGCCGGGAGACGATACGAGGGTCAGGACGTAACTCATTGAACGACTCGGGTGTTAGGGGCGTTGAAAGGTCTGGACACTTTGCGCGAAGTTCTCTATCGCTGGAAGACGATAACCACATTTTTAGCAAGGGGCAATACAATGGAAAAGCCAGCCATCAAACCGACCAATCCCTGTTTCAGCTCGGGCCCTTGCGCCAAGCGTCCGGGCTGGAGTGTCGATTCCCTGAAGAATGTGATGGCCGGCCGATCTCACCGCGCAGCCCCTGCAAAGGCCCAGATCGAGGATGCCGTCAACCGGCAGAAAGCCCTTCTCGGCATTCCGGACGATTATCTTGTCGGGATTGTGCCCGGTTCGGACACCGGTGCGTTTGAACTCGCGCTGTGGAACGTTATCGGCTCAAATCCGAACGGCACGGACGTGCTGGTCTGGGAAGCCTTCTCGGGCGACTGGTGCAAGGATGTCGAGGGTCAGCTCAAGCCTGACAATCTGCGCGTCTTCAAGTCGGCCTACGGCCATATTCCTGACCTCTCACAGGTCAATTCCGACCATGACGTCGTGTTCGTATGGAACGGGACGACTTCGGGCGTGCGCGTGCCGGACGGGGAGTGGATTGCCGCGGATCGCAAGGGTCTGACGATTTGCGATGCGACGTCGGCTGTCTTTGCGATGGACCTACCCTGGGAGAAGCTGGACATCGTCACCTGGTCGTGGCAGAAGGCGCTCGGAAGCGAGGCTGCGCACGGCATGCTCGTTCTGTCGCCGCGCGCTGTGGACCGGATCTGCAATTACAAGCCGAAATGGCCGCTGCCCAAGCTTTTTCGTATCAAGAAGGGCGACGCCATCAACGCGGAGATCTTCAAGGGTGCGACGATCAATACGCCCTCGATGCTGGCGGTCGCGGATTGTCTCGACGCGTTAGATTGGGTCGAGAGCGTCGGCGGGCTTGAAGGCACGATTGCGCGGACGAACAGGAACTTTTCCGTGCTGAAGGACTGGGTCGTTCGTACGGACTGGGCGGCACTGCTTCCGGCGAGCGAGAAGATCGCCTCGACAACGTCTGTGTGCCTGAAAGTCGTCGATGAATGGTTCGAATCCTTAGGCGGCGACGAGAAGGCCGCTTTCATCAAAAGCATGACCAAGCTGATCGACAAGGACGGCGCGGCATACGATATCGCCTCCTATCGCGACGCGCCCGCGGGTCTGCGCATCTGGTGCGGCGCAACGGTCGAATCGTCCGATCTGGAAAAACTTCTCCCCTGGCTTGAATGGGCTTTCGCCACCGCCAAATCCCAAACTCTCCAGCAACAGGCAGCATAACATCGCCGGGGATATACCATCATCGGGGACACAAAAAAGTTTTGTGTCCCCGATTTCGCATTGCATTGACGACGATGCGCTGAAGGCTTCGGGATGTTTTGTCCGAAAGGGGAACAGCCGGGGCAGGGGGCGCCCCGGCTGTCCTATTGCCCGGCAGGGTGTGTGTGGTGTGTGAACTACCGGGCAGCAGGATGTCCGAAAACTCCGACTGTCCTGTGGGCCTTCGCCGGTCGCCATCGCGCCAGAGCGAAGAAAGAAGCCATAAACGAGCAATAATGCACAAGCGTCGCAACATTGCAAGGGGATTTTTGATCTATAGTCTCCCCAAAATTCCGGCGGTATGTTTGTCATAGCGCGGCTCTCTGGTTCGCGGGGGTGGCGAAGAGTGGCAGCGGGGGCGGGCCGCTGGGG
>RZZS01000153.1 GCA_009929775.1 Alphaproteobacteria bacterium | reverse complement strand
GGAAAGGATCGCGAGAGAAGAGCGCCGCAAGCAGGGCGAAGCGCTGCTGCGGCAAATGGAAGCCGCGCGCGCGGCGGACAGGAACGCGCCGCCGCCGTCTTGGGAGGACGTGGGCGCGGGACTCGCCAAGGCCACGATCTTCGTGGTCAAGGGGACCCGAAGGGCGGCGAAACCGGTCGCGCAGGCGGGGGCTCAGATCATCTGGGGCGGGATCAAGGAACTGCTCTCCGGCGGAGACTAGGGCCTCATGCTTCCGCCCCGCGCCTGGGCGGGGTGCCGGGGCGGCGCGGGCACCGCGACGGGGCGGCATGGGGCTAGAAGGGCATGAGCCGTTCGTCGTCGGTATGGCGGAACGGCCCGCCCTCGGCTCCCACGGCGACCCGCCACTCCTCGTTCTCGATCATTTCCTCGCGGGAGAGGGCCGGAAAGTAGTCCTCGGAGACCTCGCCGAAGATCGTCCGGATCATGACCGTTCCCTTTGCCTCCCGCTCCATGGCTTGCCTTTCCGGTGACGCGCGGGGCGGCTTCTCCGCTGCCCCGCGAATCCTTTCTAGGTGGGTGATCCGGGCCGGTCAATCGAAAAGGGAAAGCTGCGCGACCTTCATCCGGCGTTCGTCCCACTCGCGGGGCCGGTAAAACGCTTCCGCCTCCAGCCAGCCCAGGGCGAAAGACACGGGACCGCCTTCCCGCTCGATCAGGTGCGCGGGGGTGAACTGCGAGCGGTAGCCGGTTTCCGTCACCGGAAGAGGGAAGCCCCGCAGTTCGATGGTCCTCAGCTCAAGGTGGGCAAGGGCGTATCCATAAATCTCTTCATGTGCCCGCGACCAGTTCGGATTAAAGCGGACCTCGATCCGGAGTCCCCGCCATTCGATTTCGTGGGTTTCGATGGTCATGGTTCGTCCCTCCCTTACTCGGCTTCTTCGCGTTGCAGCTCTTCGGTCTGCTCGATGTTGAAAACGAATTTCACCTTGCGGACCTTGACCGGGTCGCCGTCCTTGACCTTCTTCTCGACGAAGAAAACGACCGGCGTTCCCTTCTCGCCTTTCTTCACGACGCGGCCCGCCTTGATCCACTGGTGAAAGCCCGCGAACTCGGGCGAACGCCAGCCGTTCCCCTCGGCGGCGGTTGCAAGGGCCTGCGTGTTGTAGGGCGCGTATTCGTGGTTTGATACCGGATTGAAAAACATTGCTCTTTCTCCTTTGTAGATACGGGTTGCACATGCAACCCGGACTAGCCGGAGCGGCAATGAGCGGGGGAGGCCGTCAAGGCCGAAAACCGCCGGGTGGTGCGGGCCGGAGCCGAAAGGCGACTACACGGCCCGGCGGTTTTCGCTCGCCTTGGCCTTGACGGCGGGGGCAAGGCCCCGAAACGGGATCGGGATTCGAGGCGGCACGCCTCGGCAATGGGTGTTCTGATCGATTGGGGAAGCCCCGGAACGGCCTAGCCTTCCGCTGGCCCTGGCATCGCGACGACGCGCCGTCCGTCCGGCATGGTGTAGATCGTCGCCCCTTCAAGACCGAGCCGTTTCACGGCCTCATCGCCGAAGACCGCCTCGGCGGGCTCGCCGGTCTGGTCCGGGGCAAGCCGGTAGGTTTTGCCCTTGGTGTGCACGGTGCGCTCAGACATGCGATCACATTAGCGGAATTAGCGTATGGGGCAACGGGAATGGAAAGCCACCTTCATTAACGACTTTTTCGGGTAAGCATGGTAAACAGGAAAAAGAGAAACAGGAGTTTCACGGATGAACACACGCGCCCTGCTTGCTTCCCTCACGCTAGCACTCTTCAGCACCGCCTTTCCCCTCCAGAGCACACATGCACAGGACTGCACAAACCCGGACGGGTCTGTTGGGGAAATCGTATACAACGCGGACTATGCGCTCTTTCAGGGATGCACCGCGACCGGATGGCACGGTTTTCACGCAACGGAATGCCTGGATGGCGATTGCGGATGCGGCGTTTCACCGGCGCCCGGCGACAGATGCGCCGATGGAACGATCTACGCGGGCACGTCGCCGGACGGCGGCGTGGCGATGTACACGACGCCGATAGATGCCCCGGAAACGTATACATGGAATGATGGCTCACCCAACTACGCAACTGTGATGGAGTATTGTTCTGATGTAACACCAGGAACCGCTTCTTCTTGTCAAACAGGTGAATCAAATACCACGCTTCTAGCGGCTCTACATAGTTCAGGCTCACCGGCACCTTACAAAGCCGCAGAATATTGTGCCGGGCTCGATGCTCACGGGCATAACGACTGGTATTTGCCGGCACAAGACGAATTGGATGTGCTCCAGAAACACCACGAGGATATTGGCGGCTTCGATACTAGTGGTACAACAGGTTCGTACTATTGGTCTTCCTCACAACATAGCCACACGCGTGCGCGGTGGCAATTTATCATCGATGGTACTCAGGCCCGCAGTTATCAGGACACTGCCGGGTTGAGAAGTGGTCCGGGTTGTTTGGACAGGTTGGCGGCTTTGCTTAGGTGGATTCCTGTTGCCGTTTGTCATGCCGCCAGCGCGTAATTTTGTTCTACAT
>RZZS01000078.1 GCA_009929775.1 Alphaproteobacteria bacterium | reverse complement strand
GGCACCAGGACACCAAGATATTGAGGATAAAGGAGAACTTGGTGCCTTCGTGCCTTGGTGGTTTAAAATAATTAATCTCCCGCCATGCACGCAAGGCGCTAGGGCAATCCCCATCTCCGGTCCTTACACAACCCGGGAGAGGGACCGGCTATCAGGCGATTGCCCTGCACGCCCGCATGTTTTCTTGACAGCACGGACACTTTGACCAACATTAGACCCGTTTCAGTACGAATTTCCGCTGGCAGGCTACAACACATGAAAAGCAAAATGAGTTCCCTTGCCGTTCGTCTTGCGTCTCTGGGCGGCGCGGGTTTTCTCGGGGGCTGTTCGGACGCCGTTCTGTTCAACTCGAAAGGGCCGGTCGGGGAAGCCGAGATGTGGGCTTTGATCATCGCGTTCGGACTGATGACGCTTATTCTCGTGCCCGTCCTGCTGATGACGATCGTCATCCCGCTCTATTACCGCGCGACGAACAAAAAGGCCGAATACCTTCCGAAATGGGATTTTTCACTGAAGATAGAACTCGTCACCTGGCTGTTCCCGGTCTTCATCGTCATCTGTCTCGCCATGCTGACGTTCTACAAGACGTTCAAACTCGATCCGTTCAAACCGCTCGCCGCGGCGGAAGAGCATCTGAACATTCAGGTGGTCTCGCTCGACTGGAAATGGCTGTTTATCTACCCGGAGCAGGGAGTCGCATCGGTCAATAAACTTGTGATTCCCGAAGGCGTTCCATTACGATTCGATATAACCTCGGACACGGTGATGACCTCGTTCTTCATCCCGCAACTCGGTTCGCAGATTTACGCGATGCCGCGTCACCGGTCGGTTTTGCACCTGATGGCGACCGAAACGGGCGAGATGCGCGGGCAGAACAACAATCTGAGCGGCGAAGGATACAGCCATATGCATTTCCCGGTTTCGTCCGTAACGCAGGCGGCGTTCGATGACTGGATCGCCGAAGTACGTGGGGCGAATGAAGCGCTGACCGTCGAACGCTTTGAAGCGCTGTCCGAGCCCACGATGGGATATCCGCAAACGGTGTTTTCATCGGTCGACGACGGGCTGTTCGAGCATGTCCTGACTCAGTTCGACGGTCCCGGCGGCGGACACGGTCGCCACGGCCATGGCGGCGAATACGAATTCGAGGCGCACGACAAACAAAACCCGCTCGGCGACGAAAAAGACGATCCTCACGCGCACCACTAGAGACCTGAAGAAAGCGGAAGACGAAGATGTTCGGCAGACTGACCCTTCATGATTTGATCCCGCACGACATGATCGTCGGCGGCGCGGTTGCGGGCATGGTCCTTGGCGGCCTTCTGGTCGCGGGCCTGATAACGTACTTCAAAAAATGGCCGTATCTCTGGAAGGAATGGCTGACGACCGTCGATCATAAGAAGATCGGCATCATGTATGTCGTCGTGGCCATGATCATGCTGCTGCGCGGCTTCGCGGACGCGATCATGCTGCGCACGCATCAGGCGATGGCGCTCGCCGAACCCGGGATCGAAAATCCCGAGAGCGTCGGCTACCTCACCCCCGACCACTTCAACCAGATCTACAGCGCCCACGGGATGATCATGATCATTTTCGTGGCGATGCCGTTCCTCTCGGGCCTTATGAATCTGATCGTGCCCTTGCAGATCGGCGCGCGGGACGTGGCCTTTCCGCTGCTCAACGCCGTGTCGTTCTGGCTGACGAGCGCGGGCGCGGCGCTTGTGATGGTCTCGCTTGCCATCGGGGAGTTCTCGACCGCCGGATGGTCGGGCTACCCGCCGCTGACCGACAGCGAATTCAGCCCCGGCGTCGGTGTCGATTACTGGGTCTGGGCGTTTCAGGTCTCCGGCGCCGGAACGCTGATGACCGGGATCAATTTCATTGCGACGATTATGAAGATGCGCGCGCCCGGCATGAATTTCATGAAAATGCCGCTCTTTACGTGGAACGCCCTGTTTACGAGCGTCATCATTATTTTCGCCTTCCCGGTCCTGACGATCGCCCTCGCCCTCACCAGCCTCGACCGCTACGTCGACACGCATTTCTATACGAATGACGGCGGCGGCAACATGATGATGTTCATCAACCTTTTCTGGATCTGGGGCCACCCGGAAGTGTACATCGTCATTCTCCCCGCGTTCGGGATTTTCTCGGAAGTGGTCGCCAATTTCTCGCGGAAGAAGCTGTTCGGCTACACCTCGCTCGTCTGGGCGACGGCGGCGATTGCGTTTCTGTCCTTTACCGTCTGGCTGCACCATTTCTTCACGATGGGCGCGGGGCCGTCGGTGAACGCGTTCTTCGGAATCGCCACGATGCTGATCGGCATTCCGACGGGCGTGAAGATCTTCAACTGGCTGTTCACGATGTACAAGGGCCGCGTCGAGTTCACCGTGCCGATGCTCTGGACCATCGGTTTCCTGATCGCTTTCGTGATCGGCGGGACGACCGGCATTCTGCTTTCGGTGCCGCCTGCGAACTATGTGATTCACAATTCGGTGTTCCTCGTCGCGCACTTCCACAACATGCTGATCCCCGGAGCGCTGTTCGGGCTGCTCGCGGGCTACAGCTACTGGTTCCCGAAAGCCTTCGGCTTCCGTCTGCACGAAGGGCTCGGCAAGGCCGCGTTCTGGTGCTGGTTCATCGGCTTCTTCGTCGCTTTCATGCCGCTCTACAAGCTCGGGACGATGGGCATGCCGCGCCGCCTCCAGCACTACACCGATCCGGCGTGGGAGCCGTACCTCATGATCGCCGCGATCGGAACGGGGATTATCGCGCTCGGGACGTTTTTCCTGATCGCCCAGCTCGCTTACAGCATCCGGAAGCGCGAGGAACTCGCGGACGAGACAGGCGACCCGTGGGACGGGCGCACGCTCGAGTGGTCGACCTCCTCGCCGCCGCCGGTCTACAACTTCGCGCGCATCCCGCACATCCATAATCTGGACGCGTGGATCGACATGAAGGACCGGGGCGTCGCCTGGAAAAAGCCGGACCGCTATCACGACATCGTCATGCCGCGCAACACGCCGGTCGGGCTGTTCGCGGGCGGGATTGCCTTCGTTCTGTGCTTCGCGCTGACATGGCATATCTGGTGGCTTGTGGTGGCGAGCCTGCTCGGCATCGCGGCGCTTGTCGTCATCCGCTCTTTCGACGAGCACACGACCTTCACGATCACGGCGGCCGAGATTGAAAAGGTCGAAACGGACCATTTGCGCAAGGCGCAAGCCGCCCTCGCGGCACGGAACAAGGGGTAGAAGCCATGGCCAGCATATTGACCAACGTCCTGAAGCCTGACGCGCCCGTCTACGCCGACGAGCACGATCACGACCACGCCGATGTTTCGGCCTTCGGGTTCTGGCTCTATATCGTCAGCGACCTGGTCCTGTTCTCCGCGCTCTTCGCGACCTACGCGGTGCTGAGCGAGAGCTTTGCGGGCGGGCCGACGGGCGCGGAGATGATCGACCTCGATCTGATTTTCGTGTCGACCATGCTCCTCCTGTTCTCGAGCCTTTCCTTCGGCCTTTCGCTGCTCGCCATGCATGCGGGACAGGCGAAGACGGTTCTGACCGGACTCGTCATCACGTTTTTGCTCGGCGGCGGCTTCATCGCGCTCGAAGCGTACGAGTTTCATCACCTGATCGTCCACGGCGCGGGCCCGACGGTGAGCGCCTACTGGTCGGCCTTTTTCGGCCTCGTCGGCACCCACGGCGCGCACGTCAGCGCGGGGCTGGTCTGGATCGCCGTGATGGTCGTCCAGGTGCTCCGCAAGGGGCTGAACCCGGCGGTGCGCTCGCGGCTCGTGCGGCTCGGGATGTTCTGGCACTTCCTCGACGTGGTGTGGATTTTCGTTTTCTCGATCGTTTACCTTCTGGGAGCGCTCTGACATGGCTCATCACGACACGCATCACGACCACGGAACCGGTGCAAGCCACGGCACGGTGCGCACCTATCTGACCGGCTTCGCGCTCTGTATCGTCCTCACCGTCATTCCGTTCTGGCTTGTCATGGCGGGCACGCTGTCGAAGGCGGCGACGATCGCGGGTGTGATGATCGCGGCGACGCTCCAGCTTTTCGTGCAACTGCATTATTTCCTCCACCTCGATACGTCCTCGGCCCAGCGCTGGAACGTGATCGCCATCGGTTTCGCCGCGATCATCATGGCGCTCGTCATCGGCGGATCGATGTGGATCATGTGGCATTTGCACATGAGAATGATGTGAAGTGCCGGAAAAGGGAATGCGAACACACGACCCGCATAAGCTCAGCAGGCCCGCAACGGCCCGGGCCGTAAAGCCCTATATCGACGTCGCCAAACCCGGGATCGTCTTCGGCAACCTCGTGGCGGCGGCGGGCGGGGCGTTGCTGGCGTTTCGCGGAGACGTGGATTTCGTGACGCTGTTCGCCGCGCTTGGCGGGATCGCGCTCGTCATCGCCTCGGCCTGCGTCCTGAACAACTGCATCGACCGCGATATCGACGCGCTGATGGCCCGCACGCGCGGACGCGTGATGGTCCGCCGCCTGATCCCGATGGACGGCGCGCTTGTCTACGCGGGCGCGCTCGGCATCGCGGGCACGGCGCTTTTGTGGTTTTTCACGAACCCGCTCGCCGTCGCCGTGACGCTCGCCGGTTTCTTCATTTACGTGGCGGTCTACACGGTCGGCATGAAACGCCGTTCCGTGCACAGCGCCCTCGTGGGGAGCCTGTCCGGCGCGGCGCCGCCCGTGGCCGGGTATTGCGCGGTAACCGGGACGTTCGACCCCGGCGCGGCGCTGCTGCTCGCGATCTTTTGCCTGTGGCAGATGCCGCACTGGTTCGCGATTGCGATCTTCCGCAAGGACGACTACGAAGCCGCCGCCATTCCCGTCCTGCCGACCTTGCGCGGCATGGAGGCGACGCGCGTCCGGATCGCGCTCTATATCGCCGCCTACACGCTCTCGGCCATGATGCTGACCCTTGCGGGATACACCGGCGCGATGACGCTTGCCGTCGTGCTGGCCTTCGGCGCGTGGTGGCTGACCGCCGCGCTGGAGCGCCCGGACCCCCGGAACGAACGCCGCTGGGCGAAAAAAGTCTTCGGCCTCTCGATCCTCAACGTCATGGCCCTGAGCGTCATGATGGCGGTGGATTTCGCGGTATAGCCCGGAGGCATAACCGAAGCCGACGCCCTTCGAAAGGATCGCGCGTCATCCCTCCTCGCTTCGCTCGTTCGGGATGACGATGAAACCGATTGGGATTCTTGTGTGGAAAAACCGCGCGAAGTGTCGTATAGGGTGCCAGCCGAACCGTACAACGAACAATGCCGCTATGACGACCATGGAAAACACCGAGGGACGCACGGCCCATGCATGACGCGACCATGCCCGCCGAACCCTTCCGCCCCGCGCCCGGACTGACGCGGCGGGCGGTGGCGTTCGTCGCCGCGTTTTACGAGCGCAATCTGTTCGAGCGGATTATCATCTACCTGTTCCTCGCCGCCTTTATCGTCAAGGTCGTGTTCGAGTTCGGGATGGGCCAGTGGGGCTTCGTCCAGTCCCAGAACCGGCAATGGGTGTTCTACGGTCTCCTGGCGCTCGATTACCTCGTCTCGGCGCGCAAGGTCTTTAACATCCGCGTGACCGTCAACCCGATGTCGCTCTTCGCGCTCGTCTTTTTCGTCATGTGCGCGCACGGCCTGTTCGTGGGGATCATGCTCGGCAACGCGCCGTTCGTGATTTTCAACGACCTCGTCCCCCCTCTGATGATCGGCCTCAATATCCTGCGCATGCAGTCGGTGACGGAATACAAACCGGTCGATTTCCGATTCCTCCTGACCGCCTGCACCCTGCTCGCCATCGGGTCGAGCGTGTTCGGATATGCCGGGCAGGCCATCGGCAACCCGACCGGGCCGGATATCGGAGAGAACAAAATTTATATCCCGCTTCTGTTCGCCGCGCTCTTTACGCTCCGGCCGTTTCCGAAATGGGTCGGCGTCGCGGCCCTGATCATGATTTCCCTGACGCTCGGGGACATCAACCGCACAACCATGGCGTTTGTGGCCGTGGCGACGGCTGGCTACGTGCTTATCATGACGATCCGGAACCCGGCCCAGGGCGTTCTGGCGGGGCTGGCGACCGTCGTCGTGCTCGCCGCGGCGGTGAGCATGGTCTCCCCGGAATCAAAAACCTATCAACGAGTCACGGGGCTGATGGAAATCGACCTGAGCGAGCGCAAAGGATCGATCGGCGAACGGCAGGCGGAATGGGACGCCATTCAGGCGAAGCTCGAACGCGGGGGTCCGAACGTCGAATGGCTCGGCCTTGGTTTCGGCGGCCTTTATGACGTTGCGCGAACGCACGGGTATCTCAAAAACGAGGGCCACGCCCATTACGCGTGGGCGTGGTTCAATCTGCGGTTCGGCAAGAGCGGGTATGTCTATATGGCCCTTCTTCTGGCCGCGCTCGTCTATAACGGCGCCCGAAGCTTTCAGGCGCGGACGGAAAACGGCCTGTTCGTCTGTTTCCTCTGTCTTCTCGGGCTCATCTACTGTATGACGCATGTGAATTCAGTGTTTTTGCTCTCGGGAACCCATTTCTTCCGGCCCCTTGGGGACAAATTTCGGGCGGGAGGCCCGCCACTCACATGAACAAAGTACTGTTTTTGACCCATGTCGATGCACCCGGCGGCGCAGAGTTTAAGATGATCCGACTCTGCGAAGCGTTGGGCGAACGCGCCGAAGTTGTGCATTTTCAGCCTGGGCCGCTGGAAACCCTGCTGGCCGACAAGAGGATCGTCGCCTCGGTGATCACTATGCCGGACAGAATGGCCGGGTTTCGACGCGAACAGGGATTCGCCGCCGCTGCCGGGGCGGTACCGGCAACCGCTTCGATGATCCGCAAGGTGGCCGCCAAATGCGCCGGTTACGGGACGGTCGTGTGCATGTCGCAAAAGTCCTTCCTCCTCGCCGCGCTCGGCAAACCGCTTCACCGGCGACCGATCGTCTGGTTCATGAACGACATCCTTTCACGGGATCATTTCAGCCGCTCGCTGATTTTTCTGCTGACCCGGATATTCCGCTATAGCCCCGATCATGTGGTCCTGAACTCACAGGCTTCGCTCCTTGCATGGCAGGAAGCCGGGGGAAGGAAAAAGAACGTCCACCTGATCTATCCGGGCAGCGACGTCGCGGCTTTCGACGAAGCCCTGCGTGATCGAAAAACGATCGAAAGCCACAGGAAATCCTTTTCACCGGACGGAAAGCCGTTGATCGGCATCTTCGGCCGGATAAGCCCGTGGAAGGGACAGGACGTTTTCCTCAAGGCGCTGGCGCGCATCGAGGGCGCAAGGGGTGTCATCGTCGGCGGCGCCCTGTTCGGCGAAGAAGAGTATGAGACGAAGCTCAAAACGCTCGCCCGCGATCTCGGCGTCGAAGACAGGGTTACCTTCGCCGGGCACCGGGACGATATTCCAAAAATCATGGCGGCATGCGATATCGTCGCCCATTGCTCGACCTCGCCGGAGCCGTTCGGACTCGTGATCGTCGAGGCCATGCTCTGTAAAACACCGGTCATCGCGAGCGATGCCGGCGGCGCGCGGGAGATCGTGATAAGCGGTGAAACCGGCTATCTGACCGCACCGGGGGACGATACGGCGTTAGCCAAGGCAATTGCCGCAATCTTGAACAATCGGAAAAATGCTCAGGAACTGGCTCAAAAAGCCAGAGTCCGAGCGAACGGCAATTTCTCCAATGCCGCGATGGTAGAGCAATTCAGATATGTTTTGGGATAGATAAAATGCGGCGAAACTCGCGCCTCGCCATAAAAACACACCTCAGAGGCTCACACGTGCCAGATTTCGGGGGTTTTAGAGATGCCCTAAAAAACGATTGTAGACAGCCCGCTTCAGGAAACCGGGGAGAACGGCAACCAGCAAGTAAAAACCCGACCTGAAAAGACTGCCCAGTTTTTTCACTTCGAAACCTCACCCTCAAAACCATCTTTGAGCTTCGTGCGTATGAACTCCACAAGAGCGCCTTCCGAGCACCTGCATTTCCACCAGTCAAGAACCGCCCGGTGCATGTCCTTGAGACGGTCGGCGTCCTTTAATACCGGCATAACGCGTTCTCCCAGTTCCGACCAGTCCTTGAGCCGGATGACCGGAGCGTCGTCGTAGTACCACGCCCTGGGGAGGGCTTCCCCGACGGGGATGCAGCCGTAGCGGATCGCCTCGTAGAAACGGAAGGTCTCCAGATTGGCGCCGCGCGGAATGGGGCAGATTTTCGTGTTCATCATGTTCAGAAGGTAGGAAGCGTTGTCGGTTTTGATGCTTTCCCCGAAACTTCCCGTGACGCTGGACAGGATGTTCACGTCCGGCTCTTTGGCCGCGAGGTCTTTCAGCGCGTTCTCCATCCGGCGGCGGGCGAGTTCCTTCGGACGTTTCAGTTTCGCGCCCTTGCCGACAAGATGCTGCATGCTTCCCGCGAAATAAAGGTCGTTGGGACGGTCCTCTATCGGGATGAAATCGATGTCTTCGCGGGCGAAGTAGCCGAGCGGGATTTCATGAACCGGGGCGATGCGCTTGCCGGCCATAGTCGCGAGCGCCGTCTTCAGCCGCCCCTTCCCGTCGCGGCTGGCGGATTTCGCCTGCGCCAGTACGTTTGTGATAGTGTCGACCCATCCGCCGTAACCGAAGGCTTCGGGGACGACCGGGCTTTTGCCGCAGGTTTTAAAGACCATGCCGACCTTGTCGCGGTAATGCGGCGCGCGCCCCCACTCGTCCTGAAGAATGCAGGAAATGACATTCGGGCCGTAGGAGGGGAGTTCGTGGACGGTCCAGGCCGTCACGTAAATCACAAGGCCCCTGCCCTCGATCCGCGGCGCGAGGAGGTTGAGAACGCGTCCGAAATATTTATACCCCGCCCCGTCGAGACAGTCCGGGTTTTGCGGGTCGAACTCGAAATATTCCTGTCTCTGGTCGTTGCGAAAGAAGATGTATTTGTTTTCCGCCATTTTTTACTCTCGAAACAGGGCGTAGCTCTATCACGAACGTTCCGTTGCGGCAATTGGATTCTGGAACCGTGCCAGGGGGGCAACAGAGTCATTTTTCACCACAGGTCGCACAAAGGCGGCTGTCACCCCGAGCGAGCGGAGCGACGAGGGGCCTCCCGGGCGGGGCGCGGGCGTTATGAGGTCACTCGTCGCTTCGCTCTGTGCGCCCGCCCGGGATGAGCGGGACTTCGATTGCACTTTTGTTTTTCATAACCTGATACTCTGCAAAAAAACATTCAGATTTTACCTAATGCCTCTTGCGCATTCGACAAAAAAGTGGCAGACGTACAGTAACTTACTAAAAGCGGCCAGCGGCCAGAGCGTATATGGCTCCGGAACCGGCTGGATTGGCTGGAGACAGGCCGGAACCGGCCTGTTCCGGAGCGCGACAGTACGTACATCTGCGTGATGACGAACGGCGAGGTTGAAATGCCCTGCCGACACTTTGTAAAAACCGTCGTCCGATTTGAGACAAACACATAACAGACAAGAGGAAACCATGAAAACCCCGATCGCCCGCCTCGCCACCCAAATGCGTTCTCCACTTGCGAATGACAATCGTTTTTCCAGATTCCTGACAACGACGGCGCTCGCCGCTGCCGGTCTCGCCTTTATCGCCGCCGCGCCGACGATGGCGCACGCCAAGGATGTCGGCCAGCACGATGTCTGGGAATTCGAGAACACGGCGCCGACCGAAAGCAGCCTCGGCTATGTGCGCTATGAGGGCGACACGATCATCGACAACCTGACGCAGGAGGATATCGGGCAGCTCGGCCATGTCGATCTGCGCGCGCGCCTGACGGTCGCCAGGGGCGTCGAGGCGGGACCGATGCACATTCTCGGGAAACTGACCTCGACGGGGGAGGTCTATGTTCTCGACGTGAACGGTTTCCTGTTCGGGGCGGGATCGGTCGTCGATACGGCCGGGTTTGCGGCCATCGCGGGTAACGTCGCGGACGAGGACTTTCTCGACGGCGACGGCGTCCTCAATATCGACGTGGCCGAAGGCGCGGAAATCGCCATCGAGCGCGGCGCGATGATCAACGTCGCCGACGCGGGCCTCGCCGCCTTCGTCTCGCCGATCATCCGCAACAACGGTCTGATTCAGGCCAAGCTCGGCAAAGTCGCTTTCGCTTCGGGCAGCAAGGTCACGCTCGACCTCTATGGCGACGAACTGGTTGAAATCGCGGTGAGCGACGAGCTTGCCGACGCCCTGATCGAAAACACGGGCGAAGTGCGCGCCGAAGGCGGCACCGTCATCATGACGGCCCGCGCCGCAAAAGAAGCCGTCGACAACGTCATCAACATGGACGGCATCGTCGACGTCTCCTCGGTCGAGGTAAAGGGCGGCAAAATCGTCCTCAGCGGCGGAGACAAGGGCAAAGTGTCGGTTTCCGGGACGCTGGACGCGAGAGGAAAGGACGGAGGCGGCGCGATCGATGTCGCGGGCGAAAACACCGTTGTGACCGAAACAGCCACTCTAACCGCTGACGCCGTCGGTAACGGGAACGGCGGCACGATCTTCGTCTGGGGCGATAACGCTGCTGTACTCAGCGGCACGACCTCCGCCAATGCGGGCGTGAATGGCGGCGATGGCGGCAAAATCGAGCTGTCCGCCGGAAAAGCCGTCGCCTTTAACGGTCTTGCGAGCACCATTTCCACTCTCGGAAAAGTCGGGACCTTCCTGATCGATCCCGAAAACATCAATATCGGTAACTACAATCCCGCAGCAACGGCGGCGCAGCTTCTTCTGGACGCGATTTTCGGCAATCTTGCCCTTTTGACGATCGACCAGCAGGCGCTGGCCAACACCCTGCGCACCAGTAACGTCGACCTTTGGGCCTCGAATTCGATCAGCACGACGACCGACGTCGACGTGAGCACATGGGTCCAGCCTTGCGGAATGCTCTGCAAGCTTTTTGGAGGATCGACGACATACGGTATTACGTCGAACGATCTCAGCCTGTCGGCTGAAACGATCAATATCTCGCACGACTTTACACTGGGCACGGGCCGCCTGACCCTTAACGATACAGTGGCGGGCGACAGCTTCCTCGGTTTCGGACTGATCGACGCGCCCTTCGATATCGACGTTGAAACCCTCAACCTCAACGGCACGATCTTTTCACGGGACAGCGTCGGCGGGCCTGTTTCCATCGCGGCATCCTCCAGGATCGACGGCGTCGCGCACACGGTCAACGTCCTTTCCGACAACGCTCTGATTAATCAGGCGATTCAATTCGCGGATGGTTTCATGGCTGGCGGAGCGATCGTCAATGTTGCCGCAGGCACCTATAACGAATCCGTCGCGGTCGACCGGGCGGTCAACCTGCTCGGCGCGAACGCCGGGGTGGCTGGTAGCGGCACGCGCGGAGCGGAATCCCTGATCATACCGAACTCGCCCGGATTCCACGTCACGTCCGACAACGTCACCATCGACGGCTTTGCGGTGAATGGCGGCGACCAGGGTATTCTCGTCGAAAACGCGGACGGCGTGACGCTGGCCAACAACGTTCTTACCAAGCAGGATACCGGCGTTTCCCTTTCCAACAGCCTGAACTCCCGCGTCACGGGCAACCGGATCGAAGGCGCCGAGACCGGGATCGAGGGCGTCAATGCGGGCAATCTCTGGGTCTATAACAACGATGTCGTCGACGCCGCCAATTTCGGCATCGTCGTCCGGGACAGCGACGGCGTCCGGTATGACGGCGTGGCGGGCAGCGACGTCGACATCTGGCGCAACCGCGTCAGCGTCGGCACCGGCGGCACCGGCATCCTCGTCGAGGATAGCGACTACGCGACCGTCGGCGTCCACGTGAACAATGTCTTCGGACCGGACGGCCCGTCCATGGGCAACGTCGTCAATGGCGGCCTGCACGGCATCGTCGTCACAGGCAGCGAAAAAGCGATGGTCCGCTACAACACCGTACGGGACGTCAGCGGCAACGGCGTGCGAGTTACGGACTCGGACGATGCACGCGTTCGCGATAACGTTGTCAGCGGCACAGGCTCGCACGGTATCCTCGCGACCGGCAGCGCCAACACGACAATCTCCGGCAACTTCATCGGCTTTACCGATCTCGGGACAACGTCCGCCGGTGCAAAC
>RZZS01000152.1 GCA_009929775.1 Alphaproteobacteria bacterium | reverse complement strand
CGTCTACACCACCGACCCGCGCGTCGAGCCCAAGGCGCGCAAGCTCGATCGCATCACCTTCGAGGAGATGCTCGAGATGGCCAGTCTCGGCTCCAAGGTACTGCAGATCCGCTCGGTCGAGTTTGCCGGCAAATATAAGGTGCCCCTGCGTGTGCTCTCCAGTTTCGAAGAAGGCGAGGGCACGCTCATTACGTTCGAGGAAGACATCGTGGAAGACGCCAAGATCTCCGGAATCGCCTTCAGTCGCGACGAGGCCAAACTGACCGTGCTCGGTGTACCGGACCAGCCCGGTGTGGCCTACCGGATCCTCGGGCCGATCGCGGACGCCGACATCGAAGTCGACATGATCATCCAAAACGTCGCCGCCCAAGAGGCGACGACCGACTTCACCTTCACCGTGCACCGCAACGATTTTCCGCGCGCGCTGGAGATCCTGGATCGCACGGCGAAGGAGTTGGGAGCACGCCAAGTGCTCGGAGACAGCCGGATCGTAAAGATCTCGCTGGTGGGGGTCGGGATGCGCAGCCACGCGGGGATCGCGAGTCTCATGTTCTCGACACTGGCCAAAGAAGGGATCAATATCCGCATGATCTCCACCTCCGAGATCAAGATCTCGGTCGTGGTCGACGAGAAGTATCTTGAGCTCGGGGTGCGATCCCTGCATGAGGCGTTCGGGCTCGGTGTACACGAATCACCCGGCCCGTAATCGCGATGCGCGTCGACCGTCGGTCGACTCGAATCCGAGTAGGGCCTCTTGGAATCGGGTTTTAGAGAACAATTATCCAAGTCGGTGTGCGAAACTTTCGGCTTCTTGCGGGCAAGTGCTAAAATTCTGCAATGAGACTAAGTTTCTCATACCAGACTGACGTATGGCTGTGCCTTCGAGACAACCGATTCGCGTGACGTCTGGTTGACGGCTCGGGTACTATCATCCAATCGGAAAAGGGAACGGAAGGGAGATTAAGCGATGTTGATTCTGACTCGCCGGGTTGGCGAAACCCTCATGATCGGTGACGAAGTCACAGTGACTGTCCTCGGTGTGAAAGGAAACCAGGTACGGATCGGGGTTAATGCACCTCGCGACGTCGCCGTGCATCGTGAAGAGATTTACGAGCGTATCAAACGTGAGCAAGCCGAGGGTGGTCCGATCGCCGGAGCGGTTCCGCCAGGCACTCGCCTCGACTGAGTTATGTAGCCAAGGACGCGTAGTCAGGATAAACTACGCATGCTTTGGAGAGATGGCCGAGTGGCTGAAGGCGCTCCCCTGCTAAGGGAGTATAGGCTAATCCCCTATCGAGGGTTCGAATCCCTCTCTCTCCGCCAATTTTATTTTTAAGCTATTGTTTACAGTAACGCTTTCCTGCTTATTCTGACATGGTCCTACCTTTCGGTCCACCCTCGCGACCGAAGAAGCATCCGCTCCCAATGGGCTGGCGGATCTGCGAAGCACGACCAACTGCACGGTTTCAACTCAGCTAGATCGATCCACGAGCCTTGTGGTTGCCGTGTCGTCGATGAACTGAGTGATGGCCTCCTCCCGGATCTTCTCGACCGCCGCCTCAATCACATGCAGGGGGACGAGAAACCTTTCCCGCGGGACCACGGACAGCGGACCGGGATTCGGGCGGTGATTCGCCTTCCGGCCTCATCATGAGCATGTTGCTCTCGGTCCCGTTGTCGAAGGTGACGCGCAACCGCGCATCCTTATCCCCGTACTCCTGCATGAACACCTCACCCATCTCGTCGTCGGTGACTGCCGCCTCTATCGCCCACGTTTCTCCAGTCCGAGGCGCCAGTCCTCGACGAAGGTCTCGATGGACTCGATGAAGTCGGGTTCGTGCACGGCGCGATTGATGGTGCAGTGAACGAGCACTTCGGCAGGACGTCCGCTCTCGGCGTCGTTCTCGGACGTCAGCGTCCAGGCCAAGGCGTTGGGGCAGTGCGGCAACGTGAAGCGCAGCCCGTCGCGGATGTGCTCTCGGTTGACCTGGAACTGCCCCCAGAGGCAATACATCTCTCCTCGTTCGCCCTCCCATTCGAGCACGCGATCGATCGAAGCGCACCAAGCGCTCAGTTGCGGTCCCGTGATCATCTGCTGCAGTTGTTCGGCGCTCAGGTTACAGCAAGCCGTTTCGAAGAATTCCATCGCAAGCAGTCTTCAGCATGACGCGGAGGAGGGTAGGCTCGCCGGGAGGTTGACCGGGATGGACGCCCGTTGCCGCATGAATTGTCGTTACGATAAGTCTAGAGGAGGGGGGTGCTCATGTCGAACCCAGCACGAGGCCGCGAACGCTCCGCCACAGTGAAACAGCGAAGACGACGCGGCTGCATCGAGAAGGTGCTCGCCAGAAGCTCCGCGGTCATGGGCGTTCCAAACAGGTCGTCTTGCGCGAGATCGGCGCCTGTTTCGATCAACAGAGCGCTCGTCACGCTGCGGCGGAGAGTGTCGGAGTCGGACTTGCGGTAGATCAGCAGCAGGTCGGGCTTGATGTGACATTCCCGGTAGCCCGCCCAATCTCCGGAAAGATCGTGGTCGCGGAAACGCGCCTCCAATGGCTGATCCGTCGCCAGCGCGACCAGGACCGG
>RZZS01000151.1 GCA_009929775.1 Alphaproteobacteria bacterium | reverse complement strand
GGATCAAGGCGGCGGCGGATGCGAACACGAAAATCGTCTTTATTTGCTCGCCAAACAACCCGACCGCCAATCTGATGAAGGCCGACGACATTGAGGAGTTATGCCGCCATTTCGAGGGAAAGGCGCTCGTCGCGGTGGACGAGACGTACAACGAGTTCGCGGGCGCGCCCTCGTTTGCGGCGAAAATCGAAATCTTCCCGAACCTGCTTATCTATCGTACGCTGTCCAAAGAGTACGCCTGTGCGGGCATACGGTGCGGCCTTGCCATCGCCCGGGGCGATGTGATCGAGATTTTGCGCAAGGTTCTGGCGGTTTATCCGGTGCCGGTGCCGGTATCCGAGGCGATGACGAAAATTCTTGCGCCGAAAAACGTGGAACGTCTGCGCGGGCGGCAAAAGGAAATTCTGGAGCGGCGGGAGCGGTTCGTTCAGGCGCTTTCGGCCTGCGAGGACGTCGTCGAGATTTACCCGAGCGACGCGAATTTCATCCTTGCCCGCTTCCGGGACGCGAAGGACGCGAACACGCGCTTGCGCGAGAGCGGCATCATTGTGCGCGACCAGTCCTATAATCCGGGGCTCGATAACTGCATTCGCATCGCCATCGGCTCGGAAGACGAGATGACCAGGCTTCTGGCCGTCCTGCGCGGCGAGCGTTTTGACTCGTCCGCGCGCCATCGCGCGGCCAAAGTCGCCCGGACCACAAAGGAAACGGCGATTGACGTTTCTGTTGATCTGGACGTGATCGCGCCGGTGAGCATTTCGACCGGGATCGGTTTTTACGACCATATGCTCGAGCAGGTCGCCCGGCATGGCGGGTTTTCGCTGGTTCTGAACTGCGAGGGGGATCTCGAGATCGACCCGCACCACACGGTGGAGGATTGCGCCATCGCGCTGGGGCAGGCCTTGCGGGAAGCGCTTGGCGACAAGGCCGGGATCGGGCGTTACGGTTTTACCATGCCGATGGACGAATCGCTCTGTACGGTCGCGCTGGATTTGAGCGGGCGGTTTTATCTCGAATTCGAAGGCGATTTCCCGGATCGTACGGTCGGCGAATTTCCGGTCGAGATGACCGAACATGTCTTCCGTTCGCTGTGCGAAAATCTGCAGGCGACCTGCCATATGAGCGTGAAGGGCGAGAACACCCATCATATGATCGAAGCTTGCTTCAAAGGCTTCGCCCGCGCCTTGCGTCAGGCAATCCGCAAGGACGGCGAGGATCTGCCGAGCACGAAGGGGGTTTTGTAGTCGATTCAAGGTTGAATTCGACTGCACAATTTAAAACAGACAAATAGGGTGACCGCTTCGACTCAGCAGAAAACATACTTCTATTTTGAGAGTCTTCGGGAAGGTTTTACAACCGTAGCCGTTGTGCTTGAGCGTGCGATAAAAGAAGCCATTGCTTCTCTCCGATCTGGTGAAACGGTTTGCAGCCTTTCTTGAGATAACTGAATTTGTTGTTGTATCCAGCCCTTACTCGTTTCGCTCATGTTGATTCCCCTTCCGTTTTTTCAAAAATACCATAGAGCGATTCACGTGTGAATCCCCTTTATGGAGGGCTCTCGGTGATACCAATTAGTTCTAGCAGGCTTGATATATAACTATCCTCCTTATCCTCATAATCAAACTCCGGCTTTTCGATACGTGGATATTCTTCAACAGCATCGAAAGAGACGATTTGGCCCGCTTCATCCTTTCTGCTTCCGTCGACCATTCTGAACAACTTTTGGTACTGGCGAGGCGACAGTCCGATGAAGGGTTCGAAGTGGACAAAGTCAGCGTCTCGATTTCCAGAGCAACCATCGACCCTTATAACGCCTTCATATAGATCTTGGGCTAAACTTTTTGGGTAAGGTTCGATAAAAACGACCCGGCGCAAACCAGCCGATATGATGTGGCGTGCACACATATGGCAAGGATAGGTCGTACAGTATAGTACCATGCTTTCAATGCGTACGCCTCTCTTGGCAGATTCTGTTATGGCCTGCATTTCAGCATGTACTACTCGCCCAAATTCAAGCAGGCTGTCAATGCGTGTACCCTGCAACAGGTTGCTGCTTGGGTTGTAAAGGGCGTCATGGATCAGATCTTCTTCATTTTTTCTTTCCACGTCGGGATTCAGCCAGCCGGCATGTTTCAACTGCGCAAACAATTCCCTCAGGAGTTCATATTTCTGTGATACGTTCGGATCAATCTCCTGAGTTATAAAATCCCTATGGTCTTTTGTTTCTTGACCTTCCCAATGAGCGCCACCACCCGCCTCAGGTACTTCGTTGCACCCTGCAGTCAAAAGCTCGCCTTTTGGGGACATAATGACAGCTCCGACTTGACGCGAAGGGTCCGCTGACCTCAACGCGGCGGCGTGCGCGAAATACATTCCGTACTCGTCGACGGTAGGCGTTATAAATCTTGCATGAAAGAGCAATCGAACAAATCGCTCTATCTGTTCGCCTTGTGCCTCTGATGTCACAAAGAGGTCCGCAAGAGGAAATGTTTTTCGTAACCGTCCGGTGACCCCCCTCTTGTATTTTCGGGAGCGATAAGCTTCAGGATCGGGATTTCCTGAAGTTCCACGGCAGGAGCTCGTCGATTTTGT
>RZZS01000002.1 GCA_009929775.1 Alphaproteobacteria bacterium | reverse complement strand
CGAGGAAAATACTGGGATTCAACACCCCGCAAGAAGTCTTTTCCGCCGCATTGGCCCGCCCACCCCCCAATCGGGCACTTCACTGTTGAAAGGGCGGAACATAAAGTCATCCCGCCCTGCGGCCGGTGCCGGGAGTTCATCACCGATTATTGCCCGGGCGCGGACGTGATCGTCTATGACGAGAAGGCGGACGAACTGATCAAGGTGCCCGCCGCCGACCTCCTGCCGTTCAAGTACAGGGCGGAGCCTTGACGGGTTATCTACCTGTAGAAATTTCCCAGCCTTCTTCATCAGGCTGGAGTGGCTCAAAATTCTCAAGAAGCGTGTCGAAAGCATTTTCGTCGATAAATAGCTCCTCCCCTTTACCGTTCTCCGTCCGCGCAACGGTTCTTCGCTTCATTTCATCGGCAGGAGCGGAAACGTTGTAAAGGCGGACATCGGCCCCGAGCTCCTTTGCCGTTTTGCGCCAGAAGTCACGTTCGCTTCGTTTCCAGAAACCGAAATCCAGAATAACGCTCTGACCGTTTTTGAGCAGATTGACAGCCAGATCGGTGATGAGGGCTTTTACTCTGGCTTCAAGGTCGTTGAAGACGGACGAATCCGGGTTATGGCCGTATAGCCTGACGATCCACTCGTCTTCCGTAAAGCGCAGCGCGTTCGTCTCGGCTTCGAGCTTTTTGGCAAAAGTCGTCTTTCCAGCGCCGATATAGCCGTGGATGAGATAGAGGATCGGCACGGTCATCGGGAAGCGCTCGCCTCCGAGTTCAACTCCTCCGCCGACATCAGGATTTCGCCGCGCAGGGATTCGGGAACGCCGTGCTCTTCCGCCGTCTGACGGGGCGTCAGATGCTCGACCAGCGTGACGGGACTGTCGATTTCAATGTCTGGATAATGGCGCTGCATGGATTTGTGCAGATCCTCCGGCGACATGTCGTATAAAGGCGCCATCTCGTTCATGGGCGCGTCCCGGCATCCGGTCACCCAAACGAGCGCCTTCCACGCCGGATTGTCGAAAGAAGTGTACAGCAAATAGCCGGGCCGGATTTCCCCTTCCCTCCAGCGCAGCGTCCGCGTCTTTTCTCCCGCCAGAACTTGAGGGAAAAGACTGTCCGCCAGTTCGAGCGTCTGTATGTGTTCATCTTTTTCCATACGCGCGAGTATCGGCCAATACGGCAATTCGAGCAAGCCCCCCATACCCAATCCGTCACACCGGAAAGGACGAAAACCCTTATCCGGGGTAATAATGAAGGGTCGGCTTAAGAAGCCTCCGCCGCTTCCTGTGCCTCTAACCACTCTTCTTCCAGTGCGGCGAGTTTATCGCTTAGGGTTTGCCATTGCTCCTGCGTGGCGGCGATTTGGTCGGCGCTTTGGGTGTAGAGCGCGCTGTCGGCCATGCGGGCTTCGAGCGATTCCCTTTCGGCGGAGAGTTTTGCGATGTCCTTTTCCATGCGCTCGATTTTCTTGAGCGCGTTTTTGGATACGCCACTGCCTGTAGTTTTAGGCGCAGGCGCGGGGCTGTCGCTCTTCCCCGCTTTTCCCGCGCGGCGCTCAGCGCGGCGGCTCTCGAGGATGAATTTGCGGTAGTCTTCGAGGTCGCCATCGAACGGGTGCACTTCGCCGTCTTTGACGAGCCAGAGCCGCTCGGCCACGCGCTCGAGCATGCCGGGGTCGTGGCTGACGATCAATACCGCGCCGTTATAGGCGTTGAGCGCCTGCACGAGCGCTTCACGGGCATCGATGTCAAGGTGGTTGGTCGGCTCGTCGAGCAGCAAGAGGTGCGGAGCGTCAAAGGAAAGCAGCGCGAAGAGCAGCCGCGCTTTCTCGCCCCCGCTCAGCGTGCCGATACGGTTATCGGCAAGTTCCTTGGAGAAGCCGAACGCGCCGAGTTTCGCGCGCACGGCCGCCTCCTTGAACGCCCCGTCGCGCGCCTCGAACAGTTTCGCCATTTCGCGAAAAGGGGTTGAACCCACGTCCAGCTCTTCGGTCTGGTGCTGCGAGAAATAGCCGATGCGGAGCTTGCCGGAGCGCTTTACCTCGCCGCTCATGGCCGAAAGCTTGCCCGCGACCAGCTTCACAAGCGTCGATTTGCCGTTACCGTTCGCGCCCAGAAGCGCGATGCGGTCGTCCATATCGATGCGCTCGTTCACGCCTTTCAAAACCGGCTTGCCCGGCGCGTAGCCGACATCGGCCTTGTCGATGGAAATGACCGGCGGGGCGAGTTCCTCGGGCTGAGGAAAAACAAATTTCATCGCGCGGTCGGCGATCACGGCATCCACAAGGTCCATGCGCTCAAGCGCCTTGATGCGGCTCTGGGCCTGACGGGCCTTACTGGCCTTGGCGCGGAAACGGTCGACGAAGGCCTGCATATGCGCGCGCTTGGCTTGCTGCTTTTCGAACATCTTCTGCTGGAGACCGAGCTTCAGCGACCGCTCCCGCTCGAAATCATCGTAATTGCCGGTATAGAGCGTCGTGCCCTTGCGCTCGACGTGTACGATATGGTCCGCGCATTTGTTCAGCAGCTCGCGGTCGTGCGAAATGATCAGGAGCGTATGCGGATAACGCGCTAGATAGTCCTCGAGCCACATGATCGCCTCGAGATCGAGATGGTTCGTCGGCTCGTCCAGAAGCAAAATGTCGGGCTCCACGAACAGCGCCGCGGCCAGCGCCACGCGCATCCGCCAGCCGCCGCTGAACGAACTGAAAGGCCTGCGCAAGTCCTCGTCCCTGAAGCCAAGCCCGGTCAGCAGAACGGACGCCCGCGCCTCGGCCGTATAGGCGTTGAGCCGAAGGAGCTTCTCGTGAATATCGGCGATCTTGTATGCGTCGGTTTCGTGTTCGCTCGCATGCAGCGCAGCGCTGAGTTCCTCGTCCGCACCGATGACGATGTCGATCAGGGACGCATCGCTCTCGGGAATATCCTGCCTAACCATGCCAATCTTCTGGCTCGCGGGGACGCTCACCTCGCCGCCATCGGCGTGCAGCTCGCCGGACAAAAGCTTGAACAGCGTCGACTTGCCCGCGCCGTTCGCGCCGACGACACCGACCTTCCAGCCATCCATCAGCGTGAGGGAGACATTTTCGAGGATCGTGCGTCCGCCGATCATGTAGGTGAGGGAGTCGACATTGAGCATGCGGGCGTTTTAGCGCACAAGCCCGGCAGATACAATGCGGGAATTAACGAAACTGCCGCGCAAACGCCCGCCGCCGCGCGTCCCGGCGCTCCGACCAGATGCGTTCGGAAATGTACTGGGGCTGGAGTTCGAATTCCTGCACAAGAGAAAAAAGCTCGTCCTCGAAGCCCCCGTCCCCGGCTTTCCGGATCTCAGGCCCAGCCTCGCGGTCGTTGACGCATATCCAGGCATTAGGCTCGCGTCCCGAAACGCGATCCTCGAGGCGCATCGCCACCGCAAGAATGTCTCGACGTTTTTCTTCCGACAAATCCTTGTAGAAGAGCACGAGACTGTCGAACGGGGAGATCAGCGGAGAGATGATCGACCAGCTCGCCTCGCGATTCAGGCACCGCTGCGCGTCTACCGCCATGGTCAGATGCCCGTACAGATAGACCATCGCCGCCGTTTCCATCAAAGGCTGCTGGTCTTCCGCCTGGTCGCCGATAATGCGCTGCAGACTCTCGGCGTAAAGGAGCGCGTAACGCGGGTCGGGCGTGTCGTCGGCCATCACGCGGGTACGCAGCCAGAGCAGCGCCTCTTTCATGTCCTCGCCGTTTTCGATGGCCCGGACACGTTCGATTACAGCCGCGTGCTGGCTTTCCGATTCAAGCGCCATGAGTTCCTGCACGATCTCCGGTTTTCCGTAAATTTGAAGGCGGTAGTCGACCGGCTCCTGCACGGGTTCCGCGTCCTGTGCAAGCGCGGGACAAGTCGAGAGAACGGACAGAAAAACTGCAATCAAAAGAGAGCGCATGAGACGTTTCCGGCAAGGCTTGTGAAAGCCATGGATCCAATACAGGGTATCATTATGCACGCCAATGGTTAACAGGATATCACCTGCCCCCATTATAGCGAAGGCCCGCCCGGCAAGTCACATTTGGGAGAGATCTTGAAGCCCTATGAAGCGCGCCAGCCGATATCCCGGCGGCAAAACCCGTCCTGCCAATCGATTTTGTCGACGGCTTCGTAGGCCTGTTTCTGCGCTTGCTCGACGGTTTCGGCCCTCGCCGTAACGCCGAGGACGCGTCCGCCGTTGCTGACAAGCCCGCGATCCGGCCCGAGCGCCGTGCCCGCGTGGAAAATCTTGACGCCGGGAACCGAGTCGGCTGCCGAGAGATCTCCGATTGGCGTACCCTTGGCGTACGCGCCCGGATAACCGTTCGCCGCCATGACGACGCACAGCGCCGCCTCGTCGCTCCAGCTCACTTTCCCTTCGACGTCACGCAAGCGTCCTTGCGCGGCAGCGAGCAAAACTTCCAGCAAATCGCCCTGCATCCGCATCATCAGAGGCTGGCATTCCGGGTCGCCAAATCGGCAATTGTACTCGATCAGATACGGCTTGCCGTCCACGATCATCAGGCCCGCGTACAGGACGCCCGTAAACGGACAGCCCTCTTCTTTCATGCCCCGGACCGTCGGCAGGATGATCGTCTCCATCACCTCGCGCTCGAGCTCGGGCGGGAAAATGCCGGGACGCGCGGGGGAGTACGCCCCCATACCGCCGGTATTGGGGCCCTTGTCACCATCGTACGCACGCTTGTGGTCCTGCGCGCTGGAGAGGGGCAGGACGAAATCGCCGTCGGCAAGCGCAAAATAGCTGACTTCCTCGCCGTCGAGAAACTCCTCGACGACGACGGACGCGCCCGCCTCGCCGAACGAGCCGGAGAGCATGTCCTCGGCGGCGGCGATCGCCTCTTCCCGGGATTCGGGAATGATGACGCCCTTGCCGGCCGCGAGACCGTCGGCCTTGACGACCATGCGGAAATCAGCGTCTTCGATGTATTTGCGCGCTGCCGCGGCATCCGTGAACCGGCCGTAACGGGCGGTCGGGATATTGTACTTCGTGCAAAGCTCTTTGGTAAAACTCTTGGAGCCTTCAAGGCGCGCCGCCGATGCGGAGGGACCGAAAACGGCAATGCCCTTCTCGCGCATCCGGTCCGCGACCCCGGCTACGAGCGGCGCTTCCGGTCCGACGACCACAAGGTCGACATTCTTTTCCGCGGCAAAGCGGGTCAGACCGTCGATGTCCTCAAGCGCAATCGGCACGATTTCCGCGCATTCGGCGACCCCCGCGTTCCCCGGCGCGCAATAAAGCGCCTCGCAAAACTCCGACGCCGCAAGCCGCCACGCCAGCGCATGCTCGCGCCCTCCCGATCCAATCAACAATACGTCCATGCCCTGCCTTCCTTCTCGCAAAATCCTGAAAGGACGTTATAAACGGATGACGGCGAAATGGAAGCCCTCAACGATCCGCCAGCCACGCATCCAGCGCTCCTCGAAGCGCGACCGACGCTTTTTCCAGCGCTTCGCACCAGTCCTGCGAGGCCCGGCCATCCGCGCCGTCCGAGATATATTTCAGGCACAGAAAGGGGATGTTTTCCCGCTTGCAGATCACGGCGAGAGCGTACGCCTCCATGTCGACAATGCAGTATTCTTCCCCCGTATGCGCGGTTTCGAAACTGTCGCCCGTGCCGCACACGGCGTGCGGCAGTCCGGGCGCCTCCAGCCCGTACTCCAGCCGAACGCCCTCATTTGAAAACGGCGTGACGCCGCGCTCGAACCCGAGCGGGCTGACATCCATGTCCCGTTGCACGAAGGACGTACAATGCACGACCGTCCCGGCGGGGTGCACCGCGCTGCCCGCCGTGCCGAGATTAACGACCAGCGACGGCCTGCGCTCTCCGAGCGCCTTCATCAGGGCATAGGCGGCATTGAGCTTTCCAACGCCGGTGTTGAGGACCGTGTAATCACCGAACGCCACGCCGCACTCGTCAGCCACGGCAAACACCAGCAAACAGTCGTTCATTCCTTCATTCCTCCAGACTCACCAGACTGGCATTCCCCCCGCTCGCCGTGGTGTCGATGCTAATGACCCGCTCGGTGGCGAAGCGGTGCAGATAATGGGGGCCGCCCGCCTTCGGTCCGGTTCCCGACAGACCATGCCCGCCGAAGGGCTGGACGCCGACGACAGCGCCGGTCATCGACCGGTTGATATAGCAGTTCCCGGCGCGCATGCGCGTCGTCGCATGTTTCCAGGCCGAGTCGATCCGCGTATGCATGCCGAAGGTGAGGCCATAACCTTTCGCGTTAATCTCGTCAATCATTTCGTCGAGATGCCGACGGTCATAGCGCATGACATGCAGCACCGGCCCGAACACCTCGTGCCGCAAACCTTCGAGGTCCTTGAGCTCCCAGGCGCAGGGGGCGAAGTAGTGCCCTTGCGCCTGTAGGTCCTCGGGGAGCGGGGCTCGGGCGATCAGTTCGCCGAAACCTTCGAGGTTACGGAAATGCGCCATCAACCCGGCATAGGCCTCCTCGTCGATCACCGGACCGACATCGGTGGAAATGTGCATCGGATCGCCGAGCCGAAGCTCACGCATCGCGCCTTTGAGCATCTCGATGGTCCTGTCCGCGATCTCCCTTTGCACGAGGAGAATCCGTAACGCCGAGCAACGTTGTCCCGCCGAGCCGAACGCGGAGACGAGCACGTCGTCGATCACGCGCTCGATAAGCGCCGAACTGTCGACGATCATGGCGTTCTGACCGCCGGTTTCCGCGATCAGCGGCACAATCGGCCCGCCCTTTTCGGCGAGCGCAAGATTAATGGCGCGGGCGACCTCCGTGGAGCCGGTGAACGCGACACCGGCCACCCGCGGATGAGCGACAATCGCCGCGCCGACTCGTCCGTCTCCGGGCAGAAGATGCAAAACGTCCTTGGGAACGCCTGCGCGGTGCATGAGTTGCACAGCGGCCATGGCGACAAGGGAGGTCTGCTCTGCGGGCTTGGCGATCACCGCATTTCCCGCCATCAGAGCCGCGCCGATCTGACCCGTAAAGATCGCGAGCGGGAAATTCCACGGAGAGATGCACACGAACGTTCCGCGGCCATGGAGCGTATATACATTCTTCTCGCCGGTCGGCCCCGGAAGAATCGTCCCGGCCCGCGAAAAGTCCTTGCGCCCCAGCGCAGCGTAGTAACGGCAAAAATCGGCGGCCTCACGAACTTCAGCAAGTGAATCGGGAATCGTCTTGCCGCCCTCGCGTACGCACAGCCCGATGAACAGGGCGCGATTCTCTTCAAGCAGGTCCGCGAATTTCTCGAGAGCGGCCGCCCGCTCCTCGGCGCTCGTCCGTCGCCACTCGCGAAAACCCATTTTCGACCGCCTGAAGGCCTGCTCGATGTGGCTGCTTCCTGCATACCAGACGCCACCGATATTTTCGCGCCATCGAGCAGGATTCCGGACAGGCTGCGGCACACCTTCCCGGTAAGCCCGACCGGCAATCAACGGCGCGGCTTCGCTGGGCTTTCTTGCTTTCGATACTGCTTGCATAAGTTCTTTTACAGCGACCCCGTCGGCAAGCTCGATACCCCGGGAGTTGATCCGGTGCATACCATACATGAACCGCGGCAGCGGAATTTTCGGGTGACGATGCTGTTCGTGGGCGCGGGCATCCTCGACAGGATCGCGTGCCAGCTCGTCCGCACTGAACCGGTCGTCGAACAGGCGATTGACGAACGAACTGTTGGCGCCGTTCTCCAGAAGGCGGCGAACGAGATAGGCGAGCAAATCCTCATGCGCACCCACCGGAGCGTAAACACTCGCCGGGACCTCGAAACGCTCCATCACCAGATCGTGAAGGGTTTCACCCATGCCATGCAGGCGTTGAAACTCGAAACGTGAGCGGTCATCCCCCGCGAGTTCCAGTACGGCCATAACCGTATGCGCGTTGTGCGTCGCAAACATCGGATACAGAAACCCGCGACTCTCAAGCAACCGGTGGGCGCAGGCGAGGTAGGACAGGTCCGTGTTCGCCTTGCGGGTATAGACCGGGTACTCGTCAAGCCCCAGAACCTGTGCCCGCTTGATTTCCGTATCCCAGTAAGCGCCCTTCACGAGCCGCACATCGATAAAACGCCGGTACTGCCTCGACAGCCCGATCAGGCGCTCTATCAGGGGAATCGCCCGCTTGTGGTAGGCCTGAACGGCCATACCAAACCGGTCCCAGCCAACAAGCGAGGGATCGGCGACCACACCTTCAAGCACCTGTAGAGTCAATTCGAGCCGGTAGCTCTCCTCGGCGTCAATGGTGACGCCGATATTCTGCTCGGCGGCGCGGTGACAGATATAGGACAGCCTCTCAATCAGCAGCGGCGCGCAGCGATCGTCCTGCGAAAATTCGAAACGCGGATGGAGCGCCGAGAGTTTGACGGAAATCGTCGGGCGGTTGACGGGGTCCATGGCGTTACGGCCAATGTCTCCGGTTGCCCCGCAATACGAATCGAAGTAGCGCTTGGCATCCGCCGCCGTACGCGCGCCCTCGCCGAGCATGTCGTACGACATGCGATAGCCCTTTTTCGTCAGACGCCGGGCGTTTTTGATTGCTTCTTCCGGCGTACGCCCCAGCACAAACTGCGTGCCCATGACGCGCATTGCTCGTTTCATGACCGCCTGAACGACCGGCTCGCCAAGACGCCCCAGAACGCTGTCAAGCGTGCCCCGGGAGAGTGCCAGCCCAAGCCGTGAAGCCTGTACGACGAAACTGCGTTTTTTGCGCTCGTCCTTCCAGTCGATCTGACCCAGCCTGTCCCGGATCAGCGCATCAGCCGTCGCCGCATCGGGCGTACGCAACAGGGCCTCCGCAAGCCCCATGAGCGCCTGACCTTCCTTTGTCGAGAGACCGTATTCCTGAAGATACACCTCAAGTTCTCCAGCCTTCCGCGGCTTTGCGCGTACGGCGCGGATCAGATCCACTGCGCCTTCATGCACCCTTGCGCTCCTCTCGCCGTCCCACGGAAGACCAGCCAGAAGACCCTCCACGCATTCGGCTTCGTCGGCGAGCAACTGTTCGTGCAGTGCATCGTGCTGGAGATGGGGCATGGGCGGGCTCCGGGAAAAAAGGCGATTCGACGACTACCAAGAATACACCGCTTGCAGGACGGGGACCAGAAGGGCTCTTCAAAATGAACTCTTTCGGATGCGAAGGAACAATATGCCCTCCTCTTCATTAATCCGGGTTGGAGACACCATTCACCAGGAGGAACGACATGAAACTATCCCCAATTCTGCCCATGCTGGCCGTGATTGCGCTTTTTGCCACCGCGCCGCCTGCCCATGCCGGGCAGGACCAGAACTGGCCGGGCCAAAAGGGCGTTTCGCAAACGAAGACCGAGCCATTCGTCGAAAAGGCCGGCATCGGGAACCTATTCGAAATCCGGACCAGCGAACTCGCCGCAACAAACTCGGACAACCCGGACATCCAGGAATTCGCCCGCACGATGATCCAGGACCATACCGCCGCGCAGGACCGCCTGCGCTCGACCGTCAATCAGGCGGGTCTGAACGTGCAGGTCCCTGAATCGCTGGGCGAAGAGAAACAGAAGGAGTTGGATGAACTTCAGCAAGCCTCGGGCGAGGAGTTCAACAAGACATACGTCCGGCAACAGACCAAGGCACACGAAAAAGCCATCGAGCTCTATCAGGCTTACTCAGGCGGAGGCGACAACGCCGAGCTTCGCCAGTATGCGTCCGAGACACTCCCGACCCTTCAGCAGCATCTCGAACAGATTCGTCAGATCGAGCAGCAGATGAACCCGGGTGGAACGCAGACCCCGTAGGGACGCCTTACACAACGACCCCCCGAAGGGGAGCGGCCAGCGTCCGCTCCCCTCTTTTCATTGACACGGCGCGGAAGAGAGATATGTTTTTCTGAAAACTACAAGCCAAAAAAGCAAGAAAACTGGCGGCAGAGGGCGTGAGCCGGAGATATCCCGATGGCTGGGAACTTTCCGGTCACCACGAACATGGAGGAGAACCACATGGCGCCCGAAATCCGTGCCCCTTTTCGTTCAGCGCGCACACCCCCCGCAGACCAGGAAGTCGATTTGCTGCAGACACTGCGCTGCGTGTTCGGCAACCTCTCGGTTATGTACGCCGAAGAAAACGTCAAAGCGATGCAGACCTATCATCGCGAACACAACCTGACCCCCGAACAATGGGACGTGCTGAAGCGAAACAGCAACGTCAGTCTGGCCCACCACTTCAGGCTTGCAGACGAATCACGATACCCGGAAGTACTTTCCGACGCCCTGACCGACCCGGTTCGGCAGATGGCCTCATCCGTTTTGGTCGCGATTGCAGTCCTTGAGCACGCCCCGGATAAAAACGGTCTCCCTCTCAACCTGCGTCATGTGTCGGAAGTGCCCCGGCGGGTCGCCGACCTCGAGGCGGGCATCTTTGGCCTGTCGAGGAAAAACCTCGAAGCCGGAGGTCACGCGAACGCTAGAGACGTCGACAGAGACGTCGACCCTTTTTTGGCCTTCATGACAACACTCTACAGAAAGGTGCTTCCGGAACTCGACCGCCAGTCGGAGGCGCTTGCAAGATGTCACGGGCACCGCTTTACGTCCGGTACATCCGACCCGGCGATGGTCGGCTCGACTTTCATTAAGCGTCCGATTTTCTCCGCCCCGCGGTTTGCGAGGCTTCCGCATGGCGAAGGAAGCGAGCCTTCTCAGAATGCTCTCTGACGGCCCGCCTCCCGGGACGGGACAGCGGAAGGAACCGGGGCGCTTTATTTTCGAGGCGCGAGTTGTTATGGTGCGTCCATGTCCACGGCACCAGACCGAACGTCGAACGTCCCGGAATTTTCCGTCTCCGAACTGGCGTTTTCGCTGAAAAAGACGCTTGAAGGCGCGTACAGCCACGTCCGTGTTCGCGGAGAGCTGTCCCGGATCAAGATTCACTCCTCCGGCCACATGTATTCGGTCATCAAGGACGACAACGCCTGTATCGACGCCGTGTGCTGGAAGAGCAACGTCGCCCGCCTGTCCATAAAACCAGAGGAGGGACTGGAGGTCATTTGTACGGGCCGGATTTCCACCTACCCGGCCCGCTCGAATTACCAGCTCATCATCGAAAGCATGGAACTCGCCGGCGAAGGCGCCCTGCTCAAGATGCTCGAAGACCGCAAGCGACGTCTTGCCGCCGAGGGACTGTTCGCGCCGGAACGCAAAAAGAAACTGCCCTTCCTCCCCGAGCGGATCGGGGTCATAACGTCGCCGACCGGAGCCGTCATCCGCGACATCATGCACCGGCTGAACGACCGCTTCCCGCGCCATGTCATGCTCTGGCCGGTGCGCGTACAGGGCGACACCGCCGCCGCCGAAATCGAACGCGCCCTGCGCGGCTTTTGCGGCCTGCCAGAATCCGTACGACCGGGCATCCTCATTCTCGCGCGCGGCGGCGGTTCGCTTGAAGATCTCATGCCATTCAACGAAGAAAACGTCGTCCGCGCAGTTGCGGACTGTACGATCCCGATCATAACCGCCGTCGGCCATGAAACCGACACCACGCTCGTCGACTACGCCAGCGACCTGCGCGCCCCGACACCGACAGGCGCCGCAGAAATGGCTGTTCCGCGGCGCCTCGACCTTCTGGCGACCGTCCGGGCCGAGGCCGACACATTGTTGCGGGTCGCCTCAAGGCTCCTGTCCGAGCGAAAGGGACGACTTGAAACGCTGGGCGCACGGCTGGGAGACCCCGCGCGCCTTCTCGAGATTCACAGCCAGAAAGTCGATCATCTCGGCGGCAATCTCGAGCGGCAGGCACAAATTCTGGTAAATGATCGCCGCGCCCGGCTGCGAACAGCCTCTGTCCGCCTTCGCGACCCGGGCTACGTTCTGCAACAGAAGACACAAGGCCTCGTCCGCCTCGCTGACCGGCTGGATAACGGATTCCGAAACAGACTGAACGAAGACGGCAGGCTGCTTGCTAAAGCTGGCGCGCTTCTTCGCGAGCCTCGCGGCATTATCGAGCGGCTTCAAGAGCGACTCCTCGAACGCGGCCAGACCTTGCAACGTGTCTGGGCCCGATCCTTTGAGGAACGCCGAACGAACCTTGCCTATCTCGCACGCTCCCTTGAAAATCTTTCTTACGAAAATGTTTTGGGCCGGGGCTACACGGTTGTGTTCGACGTTTGCGGCAAACCGATCACCAGTGCGCACGCCGTCAGCGCCGGGATGGCGCTCGATATCAAGTTTCGTGATGGACGCGCCGGAGCTCTGGCCTCCGGAAAATCCTCGGATCGCGCCAGCCTCTCCGGGCAATCAGCGGACCGGGAAAAGCAGCTTGATCAGGGAAAATTGCTTTGAACAAATGCAAAACCATTGAAAAACCATGCACCGGGTAAAATTTCACTGTAGATTTACCGATACAATTGCCACGTGTCCCTGCGTCGCTTTAATCAAAAAATAGTCAGGCTAAACGAAACTATATGCGGGTTACGCTGAAAGAATTGATGGATCTTCTTAATGTCGGGTACGAAATGGCGCCGTACGAGACATACCCGTGGTCCTGCCATGACTCCGTCCGCGGCGAAACGTGCAGCGCCGAGGTCCGCATGGGCATCGAAGGGGAAGAGGCAGAGGCAGAAATTCAGATCGTCTTTGATGAACCCCGCAACGGAAAGGCAATCGAGCAAGTCCTCCATTTGCGGGCCATTCCAAAGGAACTTGGGAAGTGGACAGTGGTTTCATTGCGTATTCGGGGCAAAGATCAGGCCGGCAGCATTTATGACTGGGAGACGAAATGCTGCAAGTTCTTCGCCGCCTGCGTCACCTCGCTGCTCGTGGACCAGATTCCGGATTTCGACGAGTTGTTGAAAGAACATATGCGGGACGACGAAGAAAAAGGCGGCAGCGGAAAGGGCGGGCGCAAGGCGCCGAAGGCCAGAATGCAACAGGTTCTCGGAATGAAGAAGGGCGGCAGCTTCTAACGCGAATCAGGTCCCTATTCACCCTGTACGATTATCCCGTAAGTCGACGCTACCGAGCCAAGCCCCTTCGAATGTGTATCGCCAATCGCATAGAATACCCACTGCGGGCCTTCACGGTTGATCGAACCGACGGTAATGGCGGTTGTCTGTTTCGCCTCGCCTCCGACGAGATCGTCCAGCTCGTATCGACAGATTTCCTCACCGCTTTCCTGATTGCCGATGCGCAGGAACACGTTTCGAACCTGCGAAAAATCCTGGCCCTGCAGATTGCCGTGATAAATGGAAACCACGAAGATCACCTTGTCGACCTCGAAGGGTAAACCGTTCAAATCAACAAAAATCGTCTCGTCATCGCCATCCCCGGCACCGGTACGGTTGTCGCCCGTATGCCGCACAGCACCCTCGACGCCCTTTAGGTTATTGTAAAACACAAAATCACTGTCGACGCGCGTCTTCCCGTCCCGGCCCACGACGAAACAACTCGCGTCCATGTCGACCTTCTCGTTCTCGAAACTCCTGACATCCCAACCAAGACCGATCACCAGCTGCCGCAAGGTCGGGTCTTTCTTGGTTAGGTTAACGGAATCGCCTTTCTTGACGCGGTTAATCTCGTCCCGAAAGTCCTTCATCATCGGCGCGTCGAAGCTGTCGTCGGCGCTCGGCATGCTCAGGTCGTCATGATCGTCAGACATCGTATAACCTTCACTGTATTTCAAATACGGTCCAGCGAACAGTATAACCCGATCGGATCGAAAATGTGGAATCGTGAATTCAACTGAAGGGCCGCCTTCGTTCCCGACTCAAATATCTGTTGACGCACGAGCCTTCAAATTCTATAACTCGTTCGAGTTTTTTCATAATACTTATACAGGGACTAATCCGACCATGCCGCATTCGAATGTGTCAACAATTCTCGGAGTTTCGATTCTCGGCGCCGTTTTAGGTACAACGCTCATTGCGGCAGCACCTGAAAAGTGGTCCCCCAACCTCTCGGACATCTTTGGAAACCGAGGAGAAAAAGCGAATTGCACCCGCTTCTACGAGACCCAGCGAGAGATCACAGCGAAACTGATGTATCTGGCTTATCTCGGACAGCAATGCGCCAGCGGACCGGGTCAGGATAGCGAGTTTCTGGCAGCAAAACGCGCGAAAGAATGCGCTGACGAAAAAGAAAGAACGGAGGACGAACTCGATCGCGCCCGCGCCAATCGCACCCGGCAGTACGACCGTATCGCCGGTGCGTCGGGAGAATACCTGCGGCACGCCCTCAACTGCGCCTTCACCGGCGCACAAAATGGCGCGGTTATCCAGCCGGAAGACGGCCTGCCTACGGCCACACGCCAGTCGATTGTGATGGATTCGTTCGCGGGAGATGACCTCATGCGCCTCGAAGCCCGAGATGATGTCGTCGGCATCTCTGCAATGTGCGGTCCTCCCGTTCTGGGACTGACGGCAGGGAACAGGGACTTCGCCTGCTATTTGAAAGTTTCCCTCTCGCCGTAGCCGCCTCCTGGAATCGTTTGACAGGCGAGCCAAGCTGCGTTAGATAAGGGGTCCTGTTTGAAGACCTGAAGAGAAACCTTGCCCAGGTGGCGGAATTGGTAGACGCGCAAGTTTCAGGTACTTGTGACCGTATGGTCGTGGAGGTTCGAGTCCTCTTCTGGGCACCAATCAAAAGTTTCCCGACATGACCGTTCATCTTTATCGCGGCGATATTCCTGACGATCTGGATTTCGGCGGCGCGGTCGCTGTCGATACCGAGACGATGGGGCTCCGCCCTGCGCGAGATCGGCTTTGCCTCGTTCAGCTTTCCTCAGGCGATGGAGACGCGCACCTTGTGCAAATTCCCCGCGGCGGATATGAAGCGCCTAATCTCACAAAAATCCTCGGCGACCGCGACATTTTAAAAATCTTCCATTTCGCGCGCTTCGACATCGCCATCCTGCGCGCATACCTGGGCATCAGTTGCCAGCCCGTCTATTGCACGCGAACGGCGTCGCGTCTGGTGCGGACCTATACTGACAAGCATGGCCTGCGCGAATGCTGTAAGGAACTGCTCGGCGTCGAAATCTCCAAGCAACAGCAATCCTCGGACTGGGGAGCTGAAAACCTTTCGGAAGAACAGCTCACGTACGCTGCCAACGATGTGCTCCACCTGCACGCGCTGAAAGGGCAGCTCGACGAAATGCTTGAGCGCGAGGGAAGAGCCGATCTGGCACGCAAATGCTTCGATTTTCTTCCGGCCCGCGCTGGCCTCGATCTGCTCGGCTGGCAGGATACCGACATTTTCGATCATTGTTGAAGCGGGAGCAAAGCGATGACCGCCGCCCCCAAAGCCTTTGCCGATCAGGATATCATCGCCACCGGAGTACGGGTGATCCGGGACGAAATTCGTGGACTTGAGGCTCTTGCCAGCTCGCTGAACGGGGATTTTACGGCTGCGGTCGAAGCCATTCACGCAATGAAGACCCAGCCCGGTCGCCCCGGACGATTGATCATCGCCGGGATCGGCAAAAGCGGACATGTAGCGCGCAAGATCGCGGCAACGCTGGCCTCGACAGGAACGCCATCCTTCTTCGTTCACCCGGGTGAGGCGAGCCACGGAGACCTTGGCATGATTAGCGCGGCGGACATCGTCCTGCTTCTCTCCAATTCCGGCGAAACGCCCGAACAATCAGATCTGGTCCATTACACGCGCCGTTTCGGCATTACGCTGATCGGCATGACCAGCAACCCCGGGAGCACACTGGCGCAACACTCGGATATCGTTCTTGTAACGCCGAAGATGCCGGAAGCCTGCCCGAACGGGCTCGCACCCACGACCTCGACAACCATGATGATGGCGCTCGGGGACGCGCTGGCGGTCGCACTGGTCGAGAAGATGGGCCTGACAGCCGAGCAGTTCAAGGTCTTTCATCCGGGCGGCAAGCTGGGGCAAAAATTGAAAGCCGTACGGGATATCATGCATCCGCTGGAAAAACTGCCGCTCATCGACATCGGTGCAAAAATGGATGCGGCACTCATCGAACTGACCGACAAAAATCTCGGTGCGGTAATCGTCGTCGAGAATGGCCGGGATATGAGAGGGATTATCACCGACGGCGACCTCAAACGCCATATGAGCCCCGACTTGCTGCAGAAGCCGGTGACAGGAATTATGAGCGCCAGTCCCCGCACGATCGAGGCAACGGCGCTGGCCGTCGAAGCGCTTAACATCATGACGAAAACACCGGGCAGATATCTCACCAGCCTGATCGTCGTCGAAAACGGCGAACTCGCCGGCATGATTCGTCTGCAGGATTGCCTGCAGGCCGGAATCGCCTAGTATCAAAGGAATGGACAGTCCTTCTCACGCACAGAAAACGCCAGGTCTGGAGCGGTTGTTCCGCGAAAATCCGGCGGGACCTGCGAGCGGAGCCTATTCGCGCTTTGTGAAGACGATGCGGGTGCTGCTTCCGCTTGCCGCCCTCGGCATATTCGCCGTTCTTCTGGCGTGGCCGGAGCTCGATCGCAAAATGATGCCGGTCATGCAAGCGACACAGGATGTCACTGAGAAAGACATCAAAAACGAACTCGTCAACCCGCGTTTCGAGGGACGGGACAACCGCCAACAGCCCTATACGATCACGGCAACCCGCGCGGCCCAGAGTGGCGAGAACACGGACATCATCAACCTTAACGAACCTGTTGCCGATATTACGCTGAATTCCGGGCACTGGGTTGCGGCAAAGGCAAATAATGGCACGTACCGTCAGGAAGCCCACAAGCTCGAACTTGATGGAAACGTTTTTCTCTTTTATGACGGACTTTACGAAATGACGACCGAGCGTCTCCACGTGGATATGCTGGCGCAGCAGGCGTGGTCGGACGTTGCGGTCAAGGGCCGGGGGCCGAAAGGGAGCATCGAAGCAGAGAGTGTGCGCGCGGACCTCGCGCAAAACACGCTTCTTTTCGACGGACCCGCCCGACTTGTGCTGAACAGCAGGATTTCGGGGTTGTAGATGGTTGCGCGCAAATTTCTGACAGTGGCGGCGGCGATGCTGGTTTTGGCTCCGGGCACGGACTCACTGGCGCAGGACTCAGCGGAAAGGATTGAGATTACGGCCGATAAGGCGCTTGAATGGCGGCGAAACGACCGGACCTTCATTGCAACCGGTCAGGCGCTCGCGAAACAAGGCGAGACGGCTATCTCAGCGGACACTCTTACCGCTGATTATCGTGACGGACCTGACGGAAATTTCAACATCTGGCGCATGACGGCAGAAGGGAGCGTACGCATTTCAAACCCTGAAAGCACAGCTACAGGCGCACGCGCCGTCTATGACGTCGACAATGGAATCGCCTTGATGACCGGCGGCGATCTCCGACTGGTTTCACCTGGGCAGATCGTCACAGCGCGCGACCGGTTCGAGTATCACGTCACAAACGGCAGGCTTCTGGCAATTGGCAACGCGCTGGTCGTCCGCGGAGAGGATACGCTGAAGGCCGATACCGTTTCCGTTAAGTTCACCGACAAAGACGGAAAGCGTACGCTTGAGTCCGTCGAAGCAAGCGGCAACGTCCGCATTATCACACCCACCGAGACTTTGCACGGCGACCGGGGAATTTACCGTGCGGCGGATAACATTGCAGAAATCGAAGGGAATGTCCGGATCGAGCGCGGCCAAAACGTCCTTCAGGGCAGTCGCGGCCAGGTCAACCTGACCACCAACGTAAGCCGTTTGCTCGGCGGAGCTACGGCAGGTGACGGCGGACGCGTGCGAGGCGTGTTCTATCCGGGCAGTACCGGCGGAACGAGTGATCCGTAGTCTTCCCGGCGATAAGGGGGTTTCGTATGGCCTCAATGCGTGGGCTTCCACCCCAAGAGGAACGGGATTACCGTTCCCGCAGAAATATGTCCCGGAATGTCAGCATTGAAGCGGCCATTCCGCAATACGCTATTGGCTATTCTGCTGTCCGCGCGTTATAATCGCGACCGTTGTCCGTTCGTGAAGTCGGCCAGCGTCTTGACAATCCCTCCGAGTACACCCTGCTGATTTCTGGTGAACCATGCCTACCGAAAAACGTCAAATTATTTTTTCACTGAGCGAAATCAAGACGATACTTAAGGCATACGGATACAAGGACAACGTGTTGACCGACGACTGCCTGATCCTTGAGGTCCTGAAAGCAAGCATGATTCCTCTGTCATCAGAGGAGTCGCGGCAGAGGATTATGGAAGCGTTGGCACGATCGAACTTTTCCCTGTTGAACGAGGGCACCCTTGTCTTCATGTGCGTCGGCCAGAATAACTCCAGGCCAATGGCGTTTACGATTGAAGAAGTTTTTCTTAAGGAAATTTTGATCGAACATTGTATTGAACAGGGCATTCCCCTATCGCTTGAGATTAACAAAGCCCTTGTTTTCCCGCCGTTCTGCGTCGCTCTCGAAATGATCCTGGAGGATAATAGCAATTTGTCTATTCAGGACGAGTGAACGCCAACGGCAGAAATGCGAACCGACGTCTTTGCAGGCCAGCACCATTCCTTGAATTTTCGGAATATCGCGCTATGTTCGCTTGTCCGGCGTATCGCTTCATTTTGGAGTCTCGGAGGAAAAGCGAATGGAATTCCTGGCGCAGTGGTTACTGATTGCTTCGGTCGTGTTCCTGGCGTCGGTTTCTCCGGGTCCTGATTTCGTCATGACCGTCCGCAACTCGGTAATGTATGGCCGAAAGGCAGGGGTTTTCACCGCAATCGGGTTGGGGATAGCTGTTCTCGTGCACGTACTGTACTGCATCGTCGGCATTGCGGCTGTGATCTCGCAATCCGTCCTGCTATTTTCGATCCTCAAATTCGCAGGCGCCGCCTACCTGCTTTACATCGGGTACAAGTCGCTGCGAAGCAAGGGATTCGAGCATGATTCTGGAATTAGCGAGATGACGCGGAGCCCCGGTCCACCGATGTCAGCTATCAGGGCGCTTCGGAGCGGCTTCCTGACCAACCTTCTTAATCCCAAGGCGACAATGTTCTTTCTCGCGTTGTATACGCAGGTGATTGGACCCGACACAGCTCTGGCTTTGCAGGCGCTTTACGGAGCAAGCGCGGTTGTCATCGTGCCCTGCTGGTTTGTTGCCGTGGCACTGTTCCTGACCGACAGGCGGCTGAAAAGCGCGTTTCTGCGGTTCTCCAAATGGATTGACCGCCTGTGCGGTGGATTTCTTGTCGCGCTTGGTGTACGCTTGGCGTTGGCAAAACCGGCTATGCCGTGAATAACAGAAAAAAAATCGCATGCCAAAACCGCGTCTTCGCACTGTTCCTAAAGGCCTGACGGCCGAGCATCTTTCCAAGAGCTACAAGAAGCGTCCGGTGCTCCGGGACGTAAGCATCTCGGTCCAGCGCGGCGAGGCTGTCGCCTTGCTTGGACCCAACGGTGCAGGCAAAACCACCAGCTTTTATATCATGACCGGCCTGATTTCCGCGGACAGCGGCTATATCATGCTTGACGGGCAGGACATTACAGGCCTGCCGATGTATCGTCGCGCGCGGATGGGAATCGGCTATCTGCCTCAGGAGTCATCGATCTTCCGGGGCTTGTCGGTCGAGGACAATATCCGGGCCGTCCTGCAGGCGCAGGACCTGACGCGCGAAGATCAGGAACTGCTTCTTGAAGATTTGCTTGCGGAATTCTCGGTCGGGCACTTGCGCCGGACGCCAGCACTGGCGCTATCGGGCGGAGAACGCCGCCGCGTCGAGATTGCCCGTGCACTCGCCAGCCGCCCGGAATTCATGCTGCTTGACGAGCCGCTTGCCGGAATCGATCCGATCGCGGTCAGCGACATCCGCATGCTGATCGCGCATTTGAAGGATCGCGGTATTGGCGTCCTGATCACCGATCACAACGTACGCGACTGCCTGGAAATCGTTGACCGGGCCTACATTCTCCACGATGGCCGGGTACTGATGGAAGGAGTGCCGGATGATATCGTTTCCCACGAGGACGTTCGCCGCGTTTACCTGGGCGAAGGGTTTTCTCTGAAATGAACGCCTGTTTCCGGGCCCCCAATCGCTCTTTTTTCGTTAAACGGTTGTTTTCCAGTACCGTTAGACGGTAATATAGACGGCGGATAATTACCTCTGGTCCGCCCTCTTTCTTTGTTTTTGTTCAGAATTTAATGCCGACTTTTTTCTCACGCTGTTTCAGGATGCTCGCCATCCTGCTGGTCGCCGTTCTGTCGACCGTGCCTGCCGGATGCACGGGCGGCAGCGACTTTCTGGTGCCATCAAACAGCGCGAACCAACCGGACTTCGAGTCGGTTTACCGTATTGGGCCCGGCGACACGGTCCGGATTACTGTATTTGGTGAAGAAGATTTGAGCGGCGAATACAAGGTGGATGGAAACCAGACAATCACTCTGCCGCTGGCTGGCGAAGTCCGGATTGGCGGTCTCACGTTACGGATGGCGGAAGAAAAAGCGGTCGAAGCGTTGCAGGACGGCTTTCTTGTCGACCCCCGCGTATCGATGGATGTCATTTCCTACCGGCCCTTTTACATTCTCGGCGAAGTCGGCGCGCCGGGGAGTTATCCGTGGCTCGAAGGCATGAGCATTCTTAACGCAGTTGCGATTGCCGGTGGTTTCACGTACCGCGCCGAAAACGGTCAGGTCGAAATTCTGAGACCCCAGCAAGGTTCCCCGGAGGTCATCGTATCCGAGGTGCATGCCAATGTCCTTCCGGGCGACATCATCTATATCAGGGAGAGAATTTTCTAGAAACCCGTGGCGGACGAAGCGAACAGAAACGAAGAATTGAGCGACCGGCGGGCAGCCGCAGCCCGGCGGGCGGCTCATGGCGTTTCCGATGCAATGGCGGAAGGAGACATCGATGTCCGGCGACTGGTCCTGTTGCTCTGGCGTCGACGGTTTCTCATTCTCGCCATCATGACAATTTTCGTCAGCCTTGCCACAATCTTCCTTCTAAAGACCGAAGAACGATTCACCGCCCGCGCGCTTGTGATGATCGAGTCTGTCGGCTATACGCAGCCGGAACTTGATGCGCTGCTAAAGGACATGTCGATCGACACCAGCCTGATCCTCGGTGAAGTCGAAGTGCTCAAATCCCGTATTCTCGCAAGGAAGATCATCGACCGACTGAACCTGGTGGACGACCCTGAATTCAGCCCCCGGGCACGGCGCGAGGGACGCGAATGGCCCGGAACCGACGCTGTAACCGCGATGACGAAGGATAAGGCAAGCCTGTTTCGTTCACTCAATGTCGAAGAAATCGCGCCAAAGCCCGTTGAAGTGGCGGATGTGGAGATCAGCACAACCGTTGACAATTTCCTCAGGCGGCTGACCGTTCGTCCGGTACCCGGCTCCTATGTTATCCAGGTTTTCTTCGAGTCAAAAGACCCTCGTAAAGCCTCGCTCGTGGCCAATGCCGTGGTCGACATGTACATCGAAGAGCGCCTGGAAACGAAGTTTGAAGCCATGCAGAAGGTTAATCGCTGGCTTGATGCGCGGCTTGAGACGCTGCGAAATCAGGTGAGGACCTCCGAGGCCGCGGTAGAGGAATATCGCGCGGAGCACGGTCTCCTGAAAGGCATCCGCTCGGAGCTTACGGCACAGCAACTCACCGAACTCAGTTCACAGCTCGTATTTGCCAAAGCGAAACTCGCCGAAGCGCAGGCGCGCATGGTAAATATCGGCGACTGGGCATCAGACACGCAGTTGCTTGAAGCCTCGGTCGAGGCAACGTCCTCGCCAATGATTCAGGAATTGCGGCGCCGCGAAGCGGAAATAGACAACCAGTATGCCGACCTGTCAACCCGTTACGGCGATAGACATCCCCGCTTGATCGCCCTGAAGGCCGAGCAGGACCAGATCGCCACTAAAATCGACACCGAGCTCCACCGCATCGCCCGCGGCATCAAGACAGAGGTCGAAGTGGCCAAGGCACGCGTGGACGCACTTTTGGCCAGCATCGACGAGCTCGAATTCCGCCAACAGGGCGAGAATCAGGCGATGATCCGGCTGCGCGAGCTTGAACGCGAGGCAGAAGCCACGCGAATGATTTTCGATACGTTTCTTGACACCTACAAACGATCGGACAAGAAAGAACAACTGCAGGAAGCCGAAGCGCGCGTCATTTCATACGCGTCCGTACCACTTTACCCGTCCTATCCAAACAGGCCGCTCTTTCTGCTGCTCTCTCTTGTCGTATCGCTGTTCGTAGGATTCGCGCTGTCTCTGCTGCTCGAAAAGCTCGACAATGCTTTCCGGTCCGCAACGCAGATCGAATCCTTCACCGGCTATCCCTGTTTCGGTCTCGTCCCGGCGATCCGCGGCAAGAATCAAGAGCGCGTTGCCAGTGAGATTATCGACAAACCATCCTCGAGCCTCGCCGAAGCGATGCGGGCGCTGCGGATGGCCATCAATCTGCGGTCGAGGGGCGAACGGCCAAAGGTCGTCGCCATCACGTCGTCTTTCCCCGGCGAGGGGAAGACCACTCTTTCGGCCTGGCTCGGCAAGCTTGCGGCGAAATCCGGTGAGAAGGCGATTATTATCGACTGCGATCTGCGCCGCCCGCGTCTGCATGCGGCCTTTGGACAGGACAATTCAATTTCAATCGTCGAATACCTGACCGGGCAGGCAAAGCTGGAGGACGTGATCCATTCCGATCCGCAATCCGGGGCCCATGTGATCTTCGGCCGGGCGGTTCCCGGCAGCGCTATAGACCTGCTCGGTAAAGCCGAGATGGAAACGCTCCTTTCCGTTCTTCGCCAAACCTACGATCTCGTCATCCTCGACTCGCCGGCCTGTCTCGCCGTTGCGGACTCGAAACTGCTGGCTAAACGTTCGGACTGCACGCTCTACGCCGTGAGCTGGAACGAGACGCCGCGCGAGGTTGTTGCCACCGGACTGAAGCAATTCGTCGATATCGGGCACGAAAAGATGGCGTTCGTCCTGACCAATGTCGATGTGCGCCGCCACGTAAAATACGGATATGGCGATACGGCCTATTACTATTCCCACTACAAAGAGTATTATAGTAGCTGATTCGCAAAATAGTCAGTTACCGAGGTGCCGATGCGCTCTGCCGTCGCCATGCAATTTGCGAGGGGCCTTATTTTTCTTTGGCTCTTCGCTATCGGGTATGCCGCCGTTTTCAGCGGCGTCGGTCTCATCATCGTGAAAGGAAGCGGAAGCGACAATCCGGCGCCCCCGCAGAGATCCGCTGTTATCCCCGCACCCGCGACGCAGGCCTCCGGACGAAGCCCTGCACCCGCAAGGCCGGTTATATTCGACAGCGCCTTCAGGACCATCTCTTACAGAACCGCAGAGGACTTGAGCCTATGGCAACCGAACGAACCCCGGTAACGGCTGGTTTGCTGGCTTTTCTTTTTGCGTTCACCATGACATTCGGATCGGTATTTTTTTTCTGGCCGCAACCGTTTGTGGCGGGCTTGTCCCTTCTGGTCTGGGGCTTCTTTCTGCTTGTGCGGCTTGTGCAACTCGGGAAATTGACCGCCGTCACACACAGCAGCGAGACACGGAGTTCGCACCAGTTGCCGTTCGCTCTCCTCGCGCAGTTGCGGCGGGCCGATTTCGGCAAGAAAGAGGGAAATCTTGCGTTCGTCGCGCATCCGGCATTTCTCGCGGTCCTTATGCTCGGTTCCGTGTATTTTCTTCTGGCTCTCGGCAAAGCCGATTCATCAGGCGCCGCCTCCGTCATGCTTTGTGGAATGCTGTTCTGGCTTTCTCAGGGTTACGCCCTTGAATCCCGGCAAGCGCGCGCGGTCATGACCGTCGGGATTGCAGGAATCCTCATCGCGGCCAGCAATCTGGCCATCGCCTTACCTGTTCACACAGATAGCGCGTTCGCGCAACGTCTTGCAGAACACGGCATGGCAGGGGCCTTTCTTGTCTATGGGTGCGCTGGCCTTTGCGCGACGGCTTTCGTACACGCGCTGATAAACCGGCGGCGGAATCGGGGGTTCGCGTGGCTTTCTCTCGCGCTCGTCGGGACGATGGCGCTTGCAGACTGGCAGTTTTCCCCGTCTCCGCCATTGCTGGCCTTCTGGCTCTGCTGCTGGACCGTACTCGGTGCTGGCTGGGCGCAGTCCTGGCCGCGTTCCCGCAGGAACTACGTCCTCTTTCCATGCGCGTGATCGTTGCTAGAATCCCGCTCGCGCCCGCAGGGCCGTCGTAATGGTGCCGTCATCGAGATAGTCAAGCTCGCCGCCGACAGGCAGTCCGTGAGCGAGTCGTGTAATTTTAATCTCGCGCCCCGCAAAGGTATCGCTGATATAATGGGCGGTGGACTGGCCGTCCACCGTTGCGCCAAGCGCAACGATCAACTCGCCGATGCCGCCTTCCTCGATACGACGCTGGAGGCCGGCGATATCAAGGTCGTGCGGTCCGATTCCGTCGAGGGCGGACAGAACGCCTCCCAGAATATGGTAGCGGCCTTTGAAAGCATGGGTTCGCTCGATCGCCCAAAGGTCCGCGACATGGGCGACAATGCAAAGCGTGCTTTGGTCCCGCGATGGATCGCAGCAAATAGCGCACGGGCTAAGGACATCGAGATTGCCGCATTCGGAGCAAACCTTAATGGCATCGGCCACCTGTTCAATCGCGCGGGCCAGCGGCAGCATTTGCTCGTCCTTGTGCGTCAGAAGGTGCAGCGCGATCCGCCGGGCGGATCGTGGCCCCAGTCCGGGCAGCGCGGCGAGCGCACGAACAAGATGGTCGACAGGCGAATTCGCCTTCATGGATTCAGCCTTTGCACGTCGCGCTCCGGGTCCCGGTAGACGAACAGGCTGCGCGGCAGCTCAACACCCTGATGCAAATCGGTCAGGTACATGTCCGTAATGTACCCTTGCGAATCGACAACCCGCCACATGCGCAAAACGAAAGGCTGTTCCTGAAACACAAGGCGCAAACTTCCGGCACCGGGATCCGAAGTCTGGACAAGGGTGACATACACGGCCCCGGCCTCGCGCCATACGTTCTGGACGGTGACATCTCCTGACAGGCGGGGGTCGTCGCGCAAAATAAAGTCTGCCAGCGTCTGGCCGATGGGTGCGTTCGATTGCTCGCCCAGTTCCGAATCGTAGAAATAAATGAAAGTCCCGTCAGCGACAATAAAATCGTCGAGCGAGTCGTACTCGAAGCGGAGCCTGCCCGGTCGATCGAGGTAAAACACGCCCTCGAGCCGCGACCCGTCATTACCGATCTGAACAAAACGGGACTGGATCGTGTCTAGATTGCGCAGGTACGCTTCGGCCTGGGCGACCAGCCGTTCCGGTGACGGATCGATCTGCGCGAAAGCGACCGGCGTCGTGCCAAGCAGCGCCAAAGCCAGCAAAAAATATCTCATGGCTCTTCAGTTAACCGGAAAATGTGGCGGAATGAAGCGAAATTTCTGCCGAATTGCGGTTTTGGCATTACAGCGCTCGCCCGCCCCGTCTAAGCGCCGAACGTCGGAGTAAACGGCATCCACGAAGGAACACGCTCCCTTACAAAATCCGCGGTTTGCTGCCCTATCTTCGCGACCGACTTTCTCGTCCTGTCCAGCGCAGCGTTGACTTTTCCGAGGCCCTCATCGGCAAGAACGGCCGCCGCGCCAGCCGTGCCGGCAAATTCATCGCCGAGACGATATAAACTGCGATTGACCAGCCCGCCTTCCCCGGCCCGGACGTCCCGCAGGGCAATATCGTCCGGATCGAAACTATCCTTTTTCAGCAAGGCAATATCCTGGTCGACTGTACCGAGATCGGTCCATCGATCTTTGACATTCTGGGCGAGCATCGCATGCCGACGCGTCCACAATGAACTTTCTCCGTTCCGCGCCAGCGAGGCCCTCAATGCATCTTCCACAGTGTCCTGTCCGGTTTCGATCCGGCTGTCTCGCAGATCGTAGCGCTTAAGCGCGCCAGCCGTTTCAAGATAGCGCTCACAGGCAGCGAGGCGATCCTCCGCGAGACTGACTTCGGATCTTGCGGTTCTGAGCTTGTCCTCGGAGGGTTTGACGAAGGCATCAACACCGGCTTCAATCTGGCTGAAGTCAAGCCTGAAACCAGAATCAGCTGCTATCGCCTGCATGAGACGATTGCGGATAGCGTATCGGTTCGGCTTGTTTCCGGAGGCGATGCAGTCTTTGAGAAGTTTAACCGTTGGGTTCGTATCATCAAGACCGTTCGCGGGATCACTCAGAAAAGCGGCGACTTCCGGTTTCTTCAGAAACTGGGCCACCGTCTTCGCTGTCGGCTTCAGGTCGGCTTCCAACTCCCGCCATGCCTGCTTCTTCTCCCTGATTGCTGCCTTAAGGTCTTGTTCGTTCGCGCGGATATATCGCTCCATCGCGATCAGAGCCTTGCGACCGGCGCGAGCTTTCGGGGTCAGGGCGAAAAACCCGTCCCGTCGCACAGCGAGAAGCGCCCCGCTCATATCACCCTTCCGAAGAGCATTGAGTGCATCGTCCAGCCGGTCAGCCTGCCCGCCGGTCATATTGGCCCGGTTGGCGGGAGGAGCCTCCATAGCTATTCGATTGATCCTGTCGTTGGCATTCCGGCGTTTCCTGATATGCGGCTCCAGTTCAACCTGATGTCTCGCAAAGGCGACCCGGAAGCCTTCAGAAATTGTTCTCAGACGACCTTTCGGCGCATGCTCGCTTTCCGCATTGATCAGGTCGGTTCTCCGGCTCGCAACATGTGCGCTGTGCGCTGAAACAGCGTTCCGAATCTCGGTCAGACGACCGTCCCACTCTGTAGCGCGGCCAGCAAAGTCCGCGCACAAGGCTTCAATTTCCGGCCGCGTAAACTGCCTTACATTGAAAAAGCTGGCAATGCCCATTTATGGTAATCTCCACACCTTCTGTAATTTTTATTATGGATAAGCAAACTATACAGAAATCGGCTCTCGAAAGCAAGCGTTCTAGATATTTCGCTTTTATATCAGCATGATATACAGGCTTTACGCGTCGCTAAAATCGCTGATCAGAACCTCCCGCTTGCCAGTAGCGGTCGCCTTCGAAACCACGCCCTGCTTTTCCATTTCCTCGATGATTCGCGCCGCGCGGTTATAGCCGATCTGGAGGCAGCGCTGGATAAAGCTGGTCGAAGCCTTACGCTCGCGGGCAACGATGGCGACCGCCTGATCATAGAGCTCATCGACGCCGTCACCGCCCTCACCGAACAAAGCGCCCATTACTTCGCTACCCTCGAAATCGCCCCCCTCGGTGACGTCCTCAATATAGTTTGGTTCGCCCTGGGCCTTGAGGTAGGTGCAAACATTTTCGACGTCGTAATCCGAGACGAACGGCCCGTGCACGCGCTTGATACGCCCGCCCGCCGCCATGTAGAGCATATCGCCCATGCCGAGAAGCTGCTCAGCCCCGCCCTCGCCAAGAATGGTTCGGGAGTCGATCTTCGAGGTCACGGCGAAAGAAATCCGCGTTGGAAAATTTGCTTTGATAACGCCGGTGATAACGTCGACGGATGGACGCTGCGTGGCCATGATCAGATGGATTCCGGCAGCCCGGGCCATTTGTGCAAGACGCTGGATCGCAGCTTCGACGTCCTTTCCGGCAACGAGCATCAGGTCGGCGAACTCGTCTACAATGACCACAATGTACGGAAGTTCGGTCAGGTCGAGCGGCTGTTCCTCGTACACGGGCTTGCCGGTTTCGGGATCGAAGCCGGTTTGGACGCGGCGGGTAATGACCTCGCCTTTCTTGCGGGCTTCGCGCAGGCGAGCGTTGTAGCCCTCGATGTTGCGCACACCGAGCTTGGACATAGCGCGATAGCGCTCCTCCATCTCCTGCACGGTCCACTTCAGGGAAACGACGGCCTTTCCGGGTTCCGTCACTACAGGCGAGAGCAGGTGTGGAATGTCGTCATAGACCGACAACTCGAGCATCTTCGGATCGATCATGATGAAACGGCATTTCTCCGGCGGCAGGCGGTACAGAAGCGAGAGGATCATCGTATTGATCGCCACCGACTTGCCAGACCCGGTCGTCCCGGCCACGAGAAGGTGGGGCATCTTGGTGAGATCGGCGACGATCGGCTGGCCGCCGATGTCCTTGCCGAGAATGAGCGGGAGCTTTGCGCCAGCCTTCTGAACGTCTTTGATCTCCAACAGCTCGCGCAAGAAAACCGTCTGACGAACGCGGTTCGGCAATTCGATCCCTATGACGTTGCGGCCCGGAATGACGGCGCAGCGGACCGACACAGCGGACATCGAGCGAGCGATATCGTCGCTGAGCGAAATAACGCGCGAGGTCTTTACGCCGGGCGCGGGTTCGAGTTCGTACAGCGTGACGACCGGGCCGGGGTGAATATTGACGATATCGCCCTGAATCGAGAAATCACGCAGCACGTTCGCGAGCATTTCCGCGTTCCTGCGCAGCAAGGCAGGATCTGGCATGTAGTCCGGGTTGTCCGCGGGGACGTCCTGCATCAGGTCGACAGGCGGCAATTCCCATTCGCTTTCCTCGGAAAAACGGAAACGATCCTGCCCGCCGGCGCTCTTGCCTGCGGATTTCGCGGCGGCGGGGGTATGAATGACGGGTTGGCGCGGTACGCTCTGCGGCTGCTCGACCGCCGGTACGGGCATCGGATCGGGCTCGCTCCCGGCGATGCGGGGCGCGATTCGGACTTTTGGTTCGGTCGCTGCGCGCGGCTTTTCACGATCCGGTGGAAGCCAGGACGGATCGCTGTAGTGACGTACCCAGTCCGTGAACCGGTAAAACACATCAAGCGCTGCACCCAGCAGAAAAGCGAGAACGCGCAAAATTAGCCCGCCCGCCCTCTTCCACTCGGACGCCTCGACAGCCGAAGCGACGATTAATGCGACAAAACCGGCCACCCCGGCAAGAAGGGCAACAACCAGATGCTCCCATCCCTGAAGGAGCGGATGGAGAATTGCGGCAGCCCGGTCGAGAATTAACGCCCCTCCGCTTCCACCCATATAGGGATGGACGAGCCAGTCGCCGGAGGGAACGCGGGCAAAGGATACCGAGAAGAGCAGTCCGGCAGCGATGGCGGACGAAAAGCGCAACCAGAAAGGCCGGATCGGACGACGACGCAGCAGGCGGAACGACCAGATCGCCAAAACGATTCCGAAAACGATGCTGCCCGCACCAAGCCCTTGCAGCAGAATATCAGCCATATGCGCCCCCGGCGCGCCGACCCAGTTCCGGATCGCGTCGCCGCTTGCGCCAGCGCTGTTCCAGGACGGATCGAGCGGACTATAGGATGCAAGGGCCGCAAAGGTCGCCAGCGCCGCCGCTCCGAACGACAGCGCAACGGCATCGACGATCCGACGTGCGAGAAAGGCCTGCATCGGCTCCGGAAGGAAACCGGTAAGCCGGGTGCTCTTGCGCCGGGGAATTTTTCTGCGGGTGGCCATCGCGGTCAGAACCTGGAAGAGGGCGGGACGTCTCGTGTGAATATTAACGATTTCGCGCGACGGAAACAAGCGGCTACGGACGCGCGACCGGGTCTTTGCTTTTAGGTGCAAAACCGCTAGACTGGACGTGGAACGTTAGGATTTTGTTTACGTTTTTCAAGTCTTCTTACGCATCGACCGCGTAAATTTATTCGAAACCGACAATAAAAGGTATCTGTTTATGGCCGCCGAAAAACAATCTGCCGATTCGCCGATCGAATACAGCATATACCTCTACGAGCTTCCGAACGGAAAGGGCAGGAAGAACCAGTGGGAAAAGCATTCGACGACCGAGGACATGGACGCCGCCCTGCGCGAAGCAGAAAAATTGTTTCAGAGCGGACAGTACAAGAAAGTGGAAGTCAAGAAGAAGTACGAAGAAGAGAAAACCGGACGGAAGATTGACATGACTCTGCGCGTTTTCGAGGCGAAAGAGAAAAGAGACTACAGCCTCGTCCTTTTCATCCTTCTCGCGATTGTCGGCGGCGTCGGCGCTTTTGCGCTTACCTTCTTGCTGGGCGGCTGATCCGCCTACTCCTGTTGCCCCCCGCCTTCCTGCAGCGCCCCGGTCGGATTTTGCTCGACGAGCGAAGCGACCTGCTCGAACACTTCGGCATTCTCGATCATCTGGGTTTTAAGCGCGGGATTCTGCTCCCCGACGGTCCGAAAGAAAACGGCGGCGTCGCGGAGAAGCCGGGCGGCCAGTTCTGCGTAAGTCGTCGACATAGAAATCTCTCTCCAACATTGATCGTTTCGTTAGCGCCCGTCCCCACAATAGACGAACTCCGCTTTCTGTGAAGTCCAAAAAGAAAAGACCTTTCATCTTCGGCGAAACGGATGGGCGGGATAGGTGCCGAGCATCTTCACCTCGGCGGCAAAGAACGAAAGCTCCTCGATCGCGAGCTGGAGGGCGCGGCTGTCAGGGTGGCCTTCGAGGTCGCAGTAGAACTGTGCGGCCTGGAAGTTCTCGTCGACATAGGATTCCAGCTTGGTAAGATTGATGCCATTCGTTGCAAAGCCACCCAGCGCCTTGTAGAGCGCCGCCGGAATGTTGCGTACACGGAAAAACATCGTCGTAATGACGTTCTCCTGCTCGACCGGCACTTCGCGCTCGCGCGACAGAACAAGGAAACGGGTGGTGTTGTGATCGGCGTCCTGCACGTCGTTCTCGAGAATGTCGAGCCCGTAGATCCCGGCGGCAAGCGGCGAGGCGATGGCGGCAATCGACGGGTCTCTTTTCTCAGCGACTTCCGCAGCCGCCCCGGCGGTGTCGGCGCGGACGTGCGGCTTCAGACCCAGTTCGCGGATGATCCTGCGGCATTGGGGAAGCGCGTGGACGTGGCTGTAAACGTGCTTCAGTCCGTCCTTCGTCGCCCCCGGCACGCCAAGCAGGGCGTGATGCACCGGCTGGAAATGCTCGCCGATGATATACAGACCGCTGTCAGGCAGCAAATGATGGACGTCGGCAACGCGCCCGGCGAGCGTATTGTCGACCGGAATCATCGCCAGTTCCGCCCGCCCCTCGCTCACAGCAAGAAACGCCGCTTCGAACGATTCGCTCGGCAACGTTTCCATGTCCGGATAAGCCGCCCGGCAGGACATGTCCCCATAGGCGCCGGGCGCCCCCTGGAAAGCGATTCTTTGGGTCATGGATCTGGTCTTTCACAAGATGACGTCCCCAAGACGATAGTACACGAATGCGATTTTCGCCAAGGGTTTAAAGCAGAGACTCTCTGTTGCCCTCAAGGTACAAACAACAGACGGAACATGACGGGTTGCGAGCATTTTAGCTAACAGATATTCCGCGAGAAATCTTCGGCGCGTTGAATAGCTGACGCTAGACTCGGGAAAAACGCCTTGTCCCCGTCAGAACGACATCTTTCCTTAACGAAATCGATTATATGTGAATTGTGCAAACGCCCTCACGTTTGGGGACACAATAACTTATTGTGTCCCCATCGCCCTCGGCAGTCTCTCCGATGAAGCGCGCGCTTGAAACCGGGATGTTTCAAAGCACGAATTCACACGAATTGCGGGCCGTGAACCCACGGTAATCGCCTGATAGCCGGTCCCTCCCCCTTGAAAAGGGGGGAGACGTGGGGCGACTTTTTCCTCCGCTCCTCCGGAGCTTCGTCGCAGCAACGGGCGAGCCGGTTCCACTGGAAAGGTCGAGGAACCTGTAATGTTTTTTTGAAAGTCTAAAGGTATCCGCCTGCCAATATCTGGCTGGGCAGAAGAGGTCCGTACATCGCTGTGATTGCCTCCGCAAGGACAGCATTGTATTACAATCTCATGATCCGCTTTTCCTTCGCAGTCATTGCCGCTCTCGGACTGGCCGTTCTGGCCGGGGTTCTGGCGGGGCTTGTCTACAGCCCCTCGCTGCGTGAACCCGCGCCATCGCATCCGCAGGCAATCAGCCACCGTCTCGCGCATGCTGACGTAAAACGCGGCGAGAGGATCGCCCGGGCCTGCGCAGTTTGCCATACGTTCGAGAAAGGCGGGGCCAACCTCCTCGAAGGCCCGAACCTGTGGGATATCGTCGGACGGGGAAAAGCCTCGGTCGAAGGCTTCGACTATTCCGGCGCGCTCCGCGCCCAAAGCGGCGAGGTCTGGACGTACGACGATCTCAACGCGTACCTTTGGGACCCGGATTATCTCGTTCCGGGCGGAACCATGGACTTTATCGGCGTACGAGACGCCGAGGACCGTGCAGCACTGATCGCGTGGCTTAGAACGCTGTCGGACGAGCCGGAGCCATTGCCGGACGCCGAAGATCCCGCACCTTCCGCGGAAAGCGACAGGGATTAGCTTTTCTTTTCCCAGCCGCGCTCGAGCTGTTGCCAGTACGTCATGTCATGCCCGGCGGCCTTGTATGCTTTCCAGCGGTCGCGGGCCTCCCGGACGGCGTCCTCGCTGTTGCCGTCGAACATGTGCAGGCACAGCGCGTACGCATCCATTCCGGCATCGGACGCAAGACCCGTGACGATCAGGACGTCCGCGCCGTTCGGGTTGTCCTCGCCTGCCGTCAGCCAGACGGGCTGGGCTTCGCCGTTCCCGTCCCGCGCGCTGCCGTGCGGCAGGAAGGAGGCCGGATCGGCCGTCCAGAGTTTTTCGTTCAGATACTCGACGTCTTTCTCGTCCAACGCGCGTACAACGACGCGATGCCCCCTTCCGAGCGCTTTGCCCAGAATCTCGGGCAGCGCGAATTCAAGCGGGCGGCGGGTGAGATGGTAGAAGCGAATTTCCATGGATCGCCGGTCACTCGTAATGATCGGCAACGAACCGGTTCAGCAGACGTACGCCGTACCCGCTCGGCCCTTTCGGGCAGGTCGGACGATCAGACAAAAGCCATGCGGATCCGGCGATATCGAGGTGCGCCCATTTGACGTCCTTTTCGACGAAAGCCTCAAGGAAAGCCGCCGCGGTGCACGTTGCCGCGAAGCCGGAGGCGGAGCCGAGATTTTTGATGTCGGCGACCGAACTTTCGATATCCTTGCGCCAGAGTTCGTCAAGCGGCATGCGCCAGACTTTCTCGCCGGTCTGTCTGCTCGCGGCCTCGAGCCGGCTCCAGAGTTCGTCGTCGTTGGCGAACGTCGCGCAATAATCGGTACCGAGCATCGTGCCGGTCAGCGTCGCAAGGTCGATGACAACCTCCGGCTTGAACGTCTTTTGCGCGTAGGTCAGACAATCGGCCAGAACGAGACGCCCTTCGGCGTCGGTATTGAGCACCTCGATCGTCTTGCCGGACATGCTGGTGAGGATGTCGGAAGGCCGGTAGGAATTGCCGGAAATCATGTTTTCCGCAAGCCCCGCGATGCCGATCACGTCCGCCTTGCTCTTGCGGAGCGCAAGCGTCTTCATCAGACCGACAACCGTCCCGGCCCCGCCCATGTCGAGTCGCATCAGTTCTAGACCCTTCGCCTGCTTGAGGTTCAGGCCCCCGGAATCGTAGGTCAGCCCCTTTCCGACAAAAGCCACCGGCGGCTTTTTCCCGGGATTCTCGCCCTTCCAGCGCATGACGACCATGCGCGGTGGCACGGCCGAGGCCTGCCCGACGGCGCAAAACGCCCCCATACCAAGCTTTTCGAGCTTCTTCTCGTCGAAAACGCCGACCTCGACGCCGAGGGGTTTGAGTTCGTCCCGGATCCATTCGGCGAAGGTTTCCGGATTGAGCTTGTTCGGCGGCTCGTTCGTCAGATCCCGCGCAAGAAGGGTTCCTTGCGCGACGTTGTCGAGTTCCGCGAACGCAGCCTGCGCCGGGGCATGGTGGCCAGTCACGACGTCGACCTGTTTCAGCGTCGGCTGATCGTCTTCGTCGTCTTTCTTTTTTGTCTTGTACTTGTCGAACCGGTAATTCCTCAATTTGAGACCGTTACAGATATGAGCGGCAACGGCAGGCGCACCGATGCCCTCGCCGTGGAATTCATCCTCGGCCAGCAGCGTCACATGCCCCGCGCTCGTCGGCCTGAGCGCAAGACACAGGGCGCCGCCAGCCTTTTCACATACAATCGCGTCAATTTTGTTTTTCTGCCCGAGCCCGAGAAGCACGACCCGCGCATAACCCGTTTCGAGATGAAGCGGCACGATATAGGTCTGCCCCGGTCTGCCCTTGAATTTCGCGTGATTTTCCATGGCCCGGCTCAGAACCTTGCCGTTTTCAGACTGAAACGCCGCAACGCCCGGACTTTCAAGCTGGTCCTCGTAGACGGGGATCACGAGGGTATCGGCCTCAGGGCGCGGCTCTTTGAGAAAAGTGAACGGGATGGACATGGAAACCTTTTTCGTTTGCTGTTATGAATCTTGTCGTCGACTGTCGGTGTCGGGATAATATATTGCTGTGCCGACGACTTGGCCAGCCCCGTCACGACAAGGGTCCGAATGGTTTTCGACCGCTACATATTGAAAAATCTGATTATCGTGCTGTTCTTCGTGGCGGTGACGCTGGCGGGGGTTGTTTTTCTCACGCAATCGCTCCGGTTTCTTGAACTCGTCATGAACTCGGGGGCCTCGTCCTTCTCGTTTTGGATATTGACCTTTCTGGCTCTACCCCGGTTTTTTGAGATCATTTTGCCGATTGCCCTGATGGTGGCGGTGGTCTTCGTCTATAACCGAATGACGATGGACAGCGAGTTAATCGTCATGCGGGGTGCCGGTCTCTCGCCAATGGCGATGGCACGACCTGCGCTCCGGCTGGCCACGGCCCTGACCGTTCTGCTCTGGGTCGTAACATTCTGGCTTGCTCCGGTTTCGCTTGCACAGATGCAGGAGATGCGCCAGATCATCAAGGCACAGTACTCCGCCTTTTTGTTCCGCGAAGGCATCTTCAATCCCGTCGGCGACAACCTCACCATCTATGTTTCCGAGCGTACTCCCGAGGGAGAGCTCCAAGGGTTGATGATCCACGATTCCCGCGAGGAAAACCGCAACCCTGTGACCATCATCGCGGAGCGCGGAGCGGTCGTATCCAACGATGAAGGCGATGCGCAGGTCATTGTCTTCGAAGGATCCCGACAGGATTTCGACGGGGAGACCGGGAGCATTAACCGACTCGATTTCGACCGCTACACAATCGATATTCCGGAAAGCGCGCCGGTGCGCCAGCGCTGGCGCGAACCGGACGAGCGCACACTGCTCGAACTCCTGCGCCCAAACCTCTCGAACCCGAGAGACGTCGAGGCACGACACGAATTCATCGTCGAGACGAACAAACGGATCGTTTCACCCCTGCTTGCCCTCGCCTTTGCGCTGGTCGGTCTGGTATCCTTGCTAATCGGCCCGGTCGACCGGCGCGGCATGGCACGGCGTATTCTTGCCGCCTCGCTCCTGGTTGTTGTCCTCCAAGGCCTGTTTCTTGCGTTTTATAACCTGTCGCGGCAGGCAGTCTGGGGCCTGCCGCTGATGTATCTTCTGGTGCTCGCACCAATCGTCATCTGCGCTTTTCTGCTCGGTCGCCACAGCGAATCCTTCCGGCGCAATCTTCTCTACGGGCAGGAGAGCACGCAATGACCATCCCCGAGGTTCTGAGCCGCTATCTCGGAGGCCGGTTCACGCTGAACCTGCTGGTTCTGCTCGCCGCCCTGCTTGGCATCGTCTATCTGTTCGATACCGTCGAGCTGATCCGCCGGGCATCGAAATTTCCCGACGTCGCGCTGCCGGTCGTCTTGCAGATGGGACTCTTTAAACTCCCGGAAGTCGGACAGGTCGTTTTTCCGTTCGCAGTTCTGTTCAGCGCGATGTACACCTTTTGGCAACTCAACCGAAGCTATGAGCTTGTCGTCGTGCGCGCCGCCGGGATGTCGGTCTGGCAGTTTCTCGCCCCGATCACCGGCGCAGCACTGCTGGTCGGCATCGTTGCCGTAACGATCGTCAACCCGCTCGGCAGCCTGTTCGTCGGCAAGTTCGAGGAGATGGAGCAACAGCATCTGACGCGCCAGCAGAAGCTGGTGACCTTTTTCCAGGAGGGGCTATGGCTGCGGCAGGAGACGGGCAGCGGCTATGTCATCATGCATGCCGAAACAATTGATATGCCGGGCTGGGAACTCGTCGATACGATGGCGCTGTTCTTCGATGACAAAAATATCTTCCGACAGCGAATCGACGCGGAACGGGCCACCCTTCGTAACGGTGAATGGCGCTTTTTCGGGGCGCACCTCAGCGCACCGCGCGCAGACACGCTGCTTATCAAGGAATACAGCCTCCCGACGGCACTTACGCGGCAGGAGATCGAAGAGAGTTTCTCCTCACCGGCAAGCATGTCATTTTGGCAACTGCCTGGATTTATGTCCGTTCTTGAATCGACCGGATTTGATGCGACCCGGCTCAGGATTCACTACCATACCCTGCTTGCGCAGCCGTTGCTCTTTGCAGCGATGGTTCTTCTCGCGGCCTGCGTCTCGCTGCGCCCGCCGCGCTACCGCGCCAGCCTTTACATGGTATCGGGTGGGATCCTGCTCGGCTTCGTGATTTTTTTCGTGTCCAGCTACCTGCAAGCTCTGGGCGCGTCCGGCCAGATTCCCGTCATTCTGGCCGCCTGGTCGGCACCGATGATGGCGTTTCTTCTCGGCCTCGGGGTGATGCTCAATCTTGAGGATGGATAGATACGCGCAAGGTGCCGGTCGCCAGTTGACCGCCCGGACCGGGAAGCGCATAGTGATCGCCGGTTTTCAAGCAGGTTGAAAAGACAGGATGTTCTTTTAACCAACTGGTAACGACAAACTGCTTTACTTGGGACTGCATAATAATTGCCGATAAGGAGTGGGAGGCAATGACGGACGAATTTAAAGGCAAGGCGATTTCCTCACGCATGAGAGACACGCTGAGATACCTGACACTCGGGACGCTGTGTCTCGGGCTCTCTGCCTGCGCGGCGACGACGGCCCAAACTGGATATAACGACCCGTTCGAACCGGTAAACCGGGCTGTTTTTGAATTCAACGACGTACTCGACAAAGCGGTTGCCAAACCGGTCGCCGAAGGGTACGTGGCGGTCGTACCCAGACCGGCCCGCAAAGGCGTCACGAACGTGCTCCGGACGCTGCGCACACCGGTCAACGCGGCGAACCAGCTTCTTCAGGGCGACATTGAGGGGTTTGCGAGCGACGTCACGCGCGGCCTCGTCAACGTGACGTTCGGCGTTCTCGGTCTTGTCGACGTCGCGAGCGCGGCCCGGCTTGAATACGAACAGGAGGATTTCGGCCAGACCCTTGCGGTCTGGGGCGTTCCCCACGGTCCGTACGTCGTCCTTCCGGTCCTGGGTCCGAATTCCCTGCGGGATCATACGGGCATGGCGATCGACGCCTACGCGGACCCGCTTCGCCTTTACCTGTTCAACACGGAACAGGAGGAACTGTATTACGGCCGTCTCGTCATGACGGGCATCGACAAGCGTGCGGAGCTTCTGGACACGCTTGAGGACCTGAGGGAAAATTCGCTCGATTATTACGCAACGTTACGCAGTGCCCATTACCAGCACCGCGAATCGCTGACGCGCGATCAGGCGGACAATCAGTCCTTCGTCCCTGAAATTCCGGACTATGACGATTTCGAATAGGCTTGATTTGCGGGACAGGACACAGATATCACTGTCCCGATTGTTCGGTATTAGAAAGTGAGTTTTATGAAATTCAGAAAAAAGTTCGCCTGCGGCACGGCGATTTCCCTCCTTCTTACGTTCTTTGCGGTGACAGATTCCGATGCCTTCGTCGCTGCGGAAAGGGCAACCGTTCCGGCTTCATCCCTTGCAATAACGGTCTCAAGCGAAGCCGGAGTTTCGAACGAAGAAGCTGCTGGAGCACGGAACTTCATCGATAGCCTTGGAAAGCGCGCCATAGGTTTTCTATCCGACGCCTCAATGAGCCAGAAGGAGCGGAAGACCGAATTCCGGAAGCTCCTCGAAGACAGTTTCGACATGAATACCGTTGGACGCTTCGCTTTGGGCACCTACTGGCGGGTGGCTACGCCGCAACAGCGGGATGAGTATTCGAAGCTCTTTAACGACATGATCGTCAATGTCTATTCCCGTCGATTCGAGGATTATGAAGGCCAGAACTTTGAGGTCCGCAGCTACCGGCCCGAAGGAAAACGCGACGTTCTCGTCACATCCCATATCGTGCCGCAGGGTGATCCGGAAGTCCGGGTCGACTGGCTTGTGCGCTACAAGGACGGACGCTACCGCATTGTCGACGTCATCGTCGAAGGCGTCAGCATGTCGATCACGCAACGTTCGGACTTTTCCTCGATCATCCAGCGAGGCGGCGGACGGGTCGAGGTTCTGCTCGAGCATTTGCGCTCGCAGGCCGGCGAATGAAAAATGGCCGGTAACCCGGCCTTTTTCTTTCGGCTCTTCGACGTTTCCATTGGAATTGACGACGCCCCCGGATGAGCGGAGAAAGGAGCCGCCACACCTCTCCACCTCTTGAAAAGGGGGTGGGACCGGCGATCAAGCGATTGCCGTGGGCAATGGGGACACAATAACTTGTTGTGTCCCCGAAGGAGACGGCGTTTGCACGGATTTCGTTCACGAAAGCCGGCCTGGAATTGCCGCAATTCCATTCGCCCTGTCGAAGAGCCTTTCTTCCTTATCGGCGTGCATCATTTCCCGCCGAAGAAGTGGCCCATGAAGGCCCCTTGCTGGAGACCGCTCAGTCCTTCGTTCACCTGCATGCCCGCGCTCGTCGTTCCCATCGAGGTCAGGCGGGTGATCTGACCGGCCGCGTTCTTCTCGGCATCGCCGAAGACCGCGATGCTTGCGCCGAGCCAGCGCATGATGTTGCCCGGCACGAGGTCGATCAGCTTGAAGCAGGAGAGCGCCATCATATAAACGATGATGACATAGATGATCGTGTAGAAAAACTGGTCGACGGCGTTGCGGTAAAACTCCAGCTGGGTCGGATCGTCGGCCTGAACGTCATTCGGGTCCCTCCCTGTAAGGTTAACCACAACAAGCTCGAAAATCTCGTTCAGAACGGAAACGACCGCGCCAAGCACCGATACAGACGCCACCAGCCCGAACACGATCAGGACCGGTCGTACAAAGATTTCAAAGAGCAGGAAATAGCCGTTCATCCCCGTGGGCCCCGGCAAACCGTCCCCGTCAATTCGCAGGTGCGCGAGCGCCCAGAGCGGCACCCCGACCATGGCCTCAAAAATCGCCTTGACCCAGCCCATGACGGCAAAGAAGAAATAGATGAACGGCATGAACGGCACGACGTAATACAGGATAATACCGGACAGCAGGCCCGCCACCCCGACATACTTGGCAATGGACGCCATGGAAGCAATCATCGGACTCGGGTTGCCACTCAGGATTCCCCATAATCCTCCGCCCAGAGACATGCCAGCCGAAAAGCCGAAAGCGACAAACGCCTTGTCGACAAGCATCTTCCCGGCCCCCGTCAGCTGGGCCAGCGGATGGACGTCCGCATTTTCGCGCATATCGAACAGGCCTTGCGTGCCGAAAATGGCATTAATGGAGTCGATGAGCGGGTTATGGATGACAGTGTGAGACCGACTTGGGCGTCCGTCCGCGATAACCTCACTCACTTCATCCAGCCACAGATTGTGCGTAAACCGTTCCGCCCGTGCCACATCGACTTCTTCCTCCCGCTCGAACTGGACCCGTTTCCCGTCTGCAAGGTTCGGGTCGAAACGATCCGTGCCTGTGTTGTTCATATTGTTCGCGCGACGCGCTTCCATGATCTGCTCAAGCGCCGAGGGCCAGAGCTTCGGAGCTGGCACCGCACTGGACGCGTCGATGAGTTGGCCGTTGAGCTGAGCGATCCGGCTGTACCATATTGCGGCCCCCGCCCATCCTTTTTCGATCAGGACGTCCGGCACAACGAACTCTGGCCTTGTTCTGTGATTTCTTACAGCAGTGGCAATGTAGCCGCTTGCGATCGTCCTGTAGACCTCGATCATCTGGCGCAGATCATCCGACGCCAAAACCTCGTTTCCTTCTCTCAACAGGAAATTCCGTGCAATATTGGATCCCGAACCGTGAAGGGTAGGCGCAAGGCCTCCGGTTGCCCAGACTTGCTGAAGAAGATCCCACCCGACCATGAACGCAATCCAGATTCCGGTCTTTTCTGGAACGCCATAGTCCGTAGAGGCGAGCCCCGGATTTCTCAGGACAAGTTCTCCGCACCAAGGATAAACATAGCCGGCATGATCTGTGTATAGATCCGGGTTGTATTCCCCGAAACGAATGACGATGTCACCATTGTCGAAAAATGCTAGCGCCTCGTCGAGATTTATACGCGTTGCTCCAGCCGGCTCTATTCCGTCTGTCACGTGATCATCTGCCGGGTACTTGGCAAAATATCGCGCTTCCGGATTTGGCGAGCCTTTAACCAGATACGGCTGGATATACCGGTTATGAAGTAGGCGTTCGGCATACTTACAGGTCATGGCCGTATGGAGAAACTGGAAAGACGTTCCCGGTTCGGGGACGTTGGGGTCCACAATCCATCGTTCTCCCATAGTGCCCGTATTCCCCGAAAGGATAGTCGTGTTCCCCGTTACCAGCGCCTCATTGAAAACTATCCACGCATTCGTCGCCATGCTCGACCCGAACTTCGCGATGTGCAGCGTTGCCATTTGCGCAATGTTCAGATTGTGGACGATCGGAACGATCAGGAAAAAGAAAAACATCAACCGGATGGGCGCCCAGACCCGGTTAAAGCGGCGCCCGAACGGCGTACCGCTCGCGGCCATTTCGCCCGCCGTCGTAATGACGAGATAAATAATGATCAGGCAGCCAACGAGGAACAGTCCGTAGCTGTAAAGAGCCCAGACTTCCCGAAGCGCTTCATGGAAAGGAAACGGAAACGCCGATCCGTCATGGGGCAAAACGTTGCCTTGAGTATCGGTACAACCCGTGCCTCCCGTCCCGATGCACGAACCGAAAAAGCTGGATGCCCCGCCACCCGAATCCGGGACGCCGAAGACAAGATCCAGAAGGATGAAAGCGATGTCCTGCTGCGGGTTGTCCGTCACGAAAATTTCCAGCGGCGACGTCGGAATATCAATCCCGATGTAATTCTCGATCGCGAAGGCAGGAAGAATGAAGAGTGCCCCGGCAAAGAACAGGAACTGCAAGAGAAGCATGAGAAACCCGGCAAGCAACGTAAAATAGACGATAATCTGGTCTACATGCTTCAGGTCCCAGATCAGGTTCCGACCCGCTTCGCCAATCACATGGCGAACGCCGAACTTGCCGCGGCTGGAGGGTCGAAGATACGGGTGCGCCGGGGGAAGAAGCCGGACGGAACCGTAAATCAGCGCCATCCAGGAGGCAATAAGGCCCTGCCCCGGACCGAACATCTCGAAAAATCGAGGCAGAATTCCGGGGAGAAGCGTGTAGCGTGCGATTTGCCCTTTCGTGACCTGCATTCATATTCCTTAAGTCGGCTTGCGACCGGTTGCCATATCGGCCAGACCCTGGGCTGCCGCACCACCCTGTTTGGCTGCTCCGGAAAGCTGGCTGGAAACACTGCCGCCGCCGATCGCGACGGTTTGCATCAGACCTTCGGTCGGATCCTGGCTTTGGTCGCCGAAGGTCGCAACGCTCGCGCCCATCCAGCGCAGGATGTTGTTCGGCACGAGATAGACCATCTTGAAGCTCGAAATACCGAGCAGGTAGACCATGATCGTGTAAATAATCAGGAAGAAGAACTGATCGATCGCGTTGCGATAGAACTCAATATCCGTGAGATCGGGATCGGCCTGATTCTCGAGGTCGAAGCCACCGACGTTATGGATCACAAGGTCCCAGATGTCGTTGAGTACGCGCACGGCGGCCGCGAAAATCAGGATACTGCCCAGAAGACCGAAGAGCATGAGGATAGGCCGCAGGAACACTTCAAAAATCAGGAAGTACCCGTTGACGGCGGCATCCCCCGGAAGCCCCTGCCCATCGATGCGAATGTGCGCGAGCGCCCATAGCGGAACGCCGACCATCGCTTCAAAAATCCCCTTGATCCAACCGCCGACGGAAAAGAAGAAGTAAAGGAACGGCAGGAACGGAATGACGTAGTGCAAGGCGAACCCCGCCGTAAGACCGATCATCGCGAACGTGACCAGAAGGCTGCTGGCGACCTGGGTCACGCCCGAGCTGGTCGCCACGGTTACGATACCGGCACCCGTTGCAAGCGCCAGATTGCGGATCGTGCTTTCGATAAGCGACTTGCCTATGGCCGAGAGCTGCGCCAGCGGGTGGACGTCCACATTTTCGCGGATATTCATCAGCCCTTCTGTGCCCAGAAGAAAATTAATCATGTCGACCAGCCAGTTACCGGTCGTGCTCGAATGCTCGTCCATCAAGCGGCCGCCGTCTTCCTTAAGAATTTTATATGCGTCGCTCGTCGCTTCGTACAGGTCGTGCTCGAATTCGGAGAAATCAACGGTGTCCTTGTCACCACCGAGTCGGCGATCAAATTTCGTTGCCTCTGTAAAGGACGAGTCGGTCTGCTGCTTCTCCTTCAACACCTTCTCAAGCACATGAGGCCATAATTTCGGGCGGGGAATGTTGAAGACCGCATTTGTCACAGCCCCGTTCATCTGGGCGACCTTGTTGTACCATATCGAAGCCCCTGCCCAGCCGTAAAGTTCGAGCGCATCGGCCTCCACTTCAGCAGAGGCGCGCTGTATAGCGACACCATTCTCGAGAGCAATGCGCATTTGCGCATAATACATTTCAATGCGCTGGTAACGGTCGGTTTCCGCCGCAGCTTGCTGGGGGTCATTGATAGTGGCCGCATTACGTCTGGCGATGATTCGCCCATCGTTATCAAAGGCTTGATAAAGATTTTGTAGAAAGGTGTAATAAAAACGCTGAAGGTAGACAGCGCCCGGCTCGTCCATGTCGACCATCGGAAGATTCAAGGCACCGCAGAGAGGAGCAACGTTGCCTTTGACACCGGGCGCCCCCTCCGGATTTTGGTAACCCCAATGAACGACCATCGTTCGGTTTTGACTCCACCTGACGCCCTGATCCCAGGTCGTTCCAATCCAGAGCTGTGCTATCGGAGCCATCAAGGGATCCCGGACGAGGTAGGGTCGGATTTCGTTGGTCTGGCCTATGGCCATGTCCTCGTGAACATTTGCATAGGCGTGCCTACAGGTCTGCGCCACAAGCATGAACTTGATCAGTTGATCCAGATCCGGGATTTTGGGCTGGGCAATAAGATCCTCCTGATCGCCGAGATAGGTGCCGGTCAGGGTATCGTTGAACAGAATCCAGGCGTTGGTCGCGAAACCGGAACCCCATTTGGCCGCAAACAGGGTAATGTACTGCCCGGAATTAAGACCAAAGGTTCCAATCGGGACCAAAAGGCCAAGAGCCACGACCATGCGCAAAGGAGCCCAGACATGGTTGAACCGGCGACCGAAAGGCGTACCGTCCTGCGCCGTCTCCCCGATCATCGTTACGATGAAATAGCAGAAAATCAGCACGGCAATAATCATCAGCGTTATGCTGTAAAGCCGGAAAAGCTGCTGTAGACCGAGATGGAATGCCGACGGGAACGATGTATATACCGGGCCGGAAGCATCCATGCCAGGGTTGCCGTCAAGCGGATTGTGGTTGCAGGCGACCATTTGCTCAACACAGGACTCAAACATGTCCGGCACGCCAAAGACGCTGTCCAGCAAAATAAATGCAATGTCGTAAAGCGGGTTGTCCGTGACGAAGAATTCACCGTAGTTGGCGGGCATCGCGGCAAGAGCCGGCTGTACAAGAAGGGAAAGCAGCAGCAGCGCGCATTGAACCACCAGCAGGACGAAGGCAAGCAGAATCGCGAAATAGATCACAATCTGATCGATATGCGACCGATCGAAGGTCAGATTGCGCCCGGATTCCGCGAGGACGTGCCGGATGCCGAACCGGCCCATATTGACGGCGCGCAAATACGGGTGACCGGCCGGAAGAAGCTTCGCCATATTCAGTATTTGCGCCATCAAAAAGGCAACATTCGAGAACCCCGATTGCGCGAGATCGCGAAACATCGGGACCACTCCCGGCATCACCGTATATTTGAATATGCGTTTCGCTGTTATGTTCATTTCATTCCCTATATGCCGCTTTCAACCCGGCCTAGTCTCCCCTGGGATTGTTTATTGTAGCCGTTATCCTGCCCGATTGGTCGGTCACTGTCCTTGCCCCCTGACCGGGTGGATTCGGCGACGTCACGGTCCCTCCGCCCGTCTTGCCAAGGCCGAGGCCCTTGAGACCGGCGCCCCCGACCATGCCCATCGTCTTGCCCATTTGCTGCAGACCGCCGGCGACCTGGCTACCGATCGTCGCGCCGCCGATGGCCGCGTAGCGAACGAGACCGTCAGTCGGGTCGTCCCGGTTGTCGCCGAACGACGAAACACCCGAACCAATCCAGCGCAGAATGCTGTTCGGAATAGCGTCGATAAGCTTGAAGGACGCCGTCGCCATCATCCATAGGACAATGGTGTAGAGGATCGTAAAGAAAAACTCGTCCACGACATCCCGCTTGAAGGTGTTGAGACCGATGAGGTTGTCAATTTCGTCGCCAAGGTCGGTGCGGTCGGTGGCAAGCTGGCCCTCGACATTGTAGGACCGGTCGTCAAAGCCGGTGAGGTTATCGATTACGAGACTGAAGACATCGTGAAGAACGCGGGCCTGCGCGGCAAAGATGGCGATCCCCGCCAGAAGTCCGAAAACGCACAGGATCGGCCGGATAAATATCTCGAGAATCAGGAAGTAGCCATTCGCGGCCTGATCGCCCGGGAACCCGTTCCCGTCAATCCGCAGATGCGCAAGCGCCCAGAGCGGAACGCCGACCATGGCCTCGAAAACGCTCTTAACCCAGCCCGCCACAGCAAAGTAAAAGTACATGAACGGCAGGAAAGGCAGAATGTAATAGAGAATAAACCCGGCGACCATACCGATCATCGTAATCGAAAGCATCATGCCGCTGAGCGCCTGAAAGACAGCGCCGAACCCGGTATAACCCAGCGATCCGGCAGCACCTTCGCCCACGGCGAACAGGACAGAGAAAGCAAGGTTGCGAATCGCGCTGTCGACAAGCCCTTTTCCGATCCCGACAAGCTGGGCAAGCGGATGGATAAATTCGTTTTGCTCGTTGCGGATATTGAACAGACTGTAGGTACCGAACAGGACGTTCATCGTCTTGAAAATGATGTTCGGATCGTCGGTTATCTCAAGCGAAGCCTGGTTCGGATCGTCGTCCATGAACCATTTCGTAACTTCATACAGCGTCTTGGCGATATGGTACTGGGCGCCGTCCGGCTGGAAAGGCGTTTCGTTGGACTGGCGCGGCCTGTAAACGTCGGCTCCCGTCGCCTCCCCGTCATGCGCAGCCGCGGAGTCCCGGACCTTCTCCATCACGATCGGGAGCTTGCTCGGCGAAGGAAGCATATGGACCGCGGCAATCCACGAACCGTTCATCTGCGCGATCTTGTTGTACCAGATACCTGCGCCGCCCCAGCCCCGCTCGATAATATCGTCGCTCATTTCGAAAATGTCGCTGGCGCGCATCTGTTCCCAGGCGAATTCCAGCTCGAATTCGGTCAGCGCTTGATACCAGTTGATGAGCTCCTGACGAGACTCCGAGAGCGGCGGCTTGAAGGTACCGTCGGTGGGGTCTGCACAGGACGGATTTTCACCGGGGTTGATATTGGCATCGCAACCGTTCGTATCTTCCTGGCGAATGTCGTGGGCCCAGGTAAAGCCCCTGGCAATTTCGTTGATCTGGTCGTCATCCCAGAGATCGAGAACCATGTCCCAGTAGGCTTCCTGCATTTCGAAGGAGCCTTCCTGCTGGTTGATCTCCGTTGTGTGAAACAGGAGTTCGCCGCAATAGGGCTCCACGTGGCCCTTTTCCTCCAGATGCTCCAGGTCGTCGTGTTCGCCGAACCGGATGACGACATCGCCGTTATTGTAGAAAGCCAGAGCGTCAAGGAAATCAGTCCCCGCGCCTACCAGTTGCCGCTCAGCATTATTTTCGTGCTTGACGAGATACGGTTCTATCTCAATGGTCTCGCCAGTCTGCAGGTTCGCGTTTTCTTCATAGGCCCGGCGGCACGTTACCACCACCGTCATGAACGAGACGAGGGGCTGGATATCCGGAGCGTTCGGATAGGCAGCGAGAGATTCGCCGTTTGGACGCTCGCCGATCGGATTGTAATTGCCGCCCATCGAGGCCTGAACGGTGCGGTTATAGGTCAGCCAGCCGTTTGTGGCGACGCTCGACCCGTATTTTGCGGCGGCCAGCGCGATGTACTGGCCGGAATTCAGGCCGTAATTGAGCGGGACGAGAGCGCCGACCGCGATAACCAGACGAAGCGGAGCCCAGATGTGATTGAACCGGCGCCCGAAGGGCGTCCCCGTCATGGCCGTTTCGGCGACGACGACGAGAACATAGTAGAGGAAAATGATGACAGCAAAAAGCAGGATCGCCAGCGAGTAAAACTCGAACATCGTGTGCAGTGCGCTGTGGAACGGCCACGGCAATTCGCCCTGGATCGACGTGCAGGTACCGGACGTATTGCAGAAAAACTGAGGAACGCCAAAAACCTGATCGAGCAGGAGGAACGCGATATCGTTTTCCGGATCGGGCGTTTCGAAAAGTCCGGCATAGGGAATGCCTCCGGCCGTCGCCGTCTGGAAGAAAAGCCCGAAGAGCAGGACAGCGATTTGCGCGGCCAGAAGCAGGAACGCCGCAATCGATACAAAGAAAATGAAAATCTGGTCCGCGTTCTTGCGGTTGAAGGTAATGTGATTGGCCGCTTCGGCAATGACGTGCCGAATGCCGAATTTCCCCATGTTCTGCGGATTGTTGTAGGGATGGCTGACTGGAAGAATCCGGACCATAACGTAAAGGGATGCGATAAGGAACGCGAGATAGCCGAACCCGCTGGTGCTGAACGCCCTCAGCCGCGGAACAATCCCGGGCAGGAGTACATAACCTGCTACTTTCTTTGCACTAATGCTGTACACTCTGGATACACCGCCCCTTCATAGCCCGTCTTATTTCAGGATAGCTCACATTCTCCCAAAATTAATTAAAAATACCATGCTTCGGACATTTTACGCCAATTTCCAGACACATATTTCCCTCTTAGAGCATAATACCAAGCGTTACCGGAAAATACGAATTTCCGGATTAACGGGGCGCGGAAGTGGCGGAATTGTGGCTATTTCCCGTCGAAGCCGTCAACCGGCGCGGCGCAGCGGTTTGTATTTGATCCGGTGAGGCTGGTCGGCGTCGTGGCCCATCCGGCGCTTGTAGTCCTTTTCGTACTCCTCGTAATTCCCCTCGAACCACTCGACATGCGAGTTGCCTTCGAAGGCGAGAATGTGCGTGGCGAGACGGTCGAGGAAGGCGCGGTCGTGGCTGATGACAACCGCACAGCCCGGGAAAACTTCGAGCGCTTCCTCCAGCGCGGCCAGCGTCTCCGTATCGAGGTCGTTGGTCGGCTCGTCGAGCAGCAGGACGTTCGCGCCGCTCTTAAGCATTTTAGCCAGATGCACACGGTTTCGCTGCCCGCCCGAGAGCAGCCCGACTTTCTGTTGCTGATCGGGACCGCGGAAGCCGAAGGAGGCCACATAGGCCCGGCTCTGCACCTCAACCTTGCCGAGTTTGAGGATATCGAGCCCGTCCGAGATTTCCTCCCAGACAGTCTTGCTGCCATCGAGGGAGTCGCGGCTCTGGTCCACATAGCCGAGCTTGACGGTTTCGCTGACTGCAAACGAGCCCTCGTCGGGCTGTTCCTGCCCCGTGATCATCCGGAAAAGCGTGGTTTTCCCTGCCCCGTTCGGGCCGATGACCCCGACGATGCCGCCCGGCGGCAGCTTGAAGGACAGGTCCTCGACAAGCAGGCGGTCGCCGAAACCCTTGCGGAGGTTCTCGGCTGTAATCACAAGATCGCCAAGACGCGGGGGGGTGGGGATGACAATCTGGGTGCTGCGGTTCGTCTGTTTTTGCGAGTCGGCCAAAAGCTGGTCATAGGCGGAGACGCGCGCCTTCGACTTCTTGCGGCGACCCTCCGGGGACTGGCGGATCCATTCCAGTTCTCTTTCGAGCGTCTTCTGGCGCGATTGCTCCTGTCTGGCCTCCTGCTCAAGGCGCTTGGCCTTCTTCTCGAGATAGGCGGAATAATTGCCTTCGTACGGAATGCCCTGCCCGCGGTCGAGTTCGAGAATCCAGCCCGTCACATTGTCGAGGAAATAGCGGTCGTGCGTAACCATGACGACCGTGCCGTGATAATCGGCCAGAAAGCGCTGCAGCCACGCCACGCTTTCAGCGTCAAGGTGGTTCGTCGGTTCGTCGAGCAGCAAAAGGTCCGGCTTTTCGAGCAGCAGGCGGCAGAGCGCAACGCGGCGACGCTCGCCCCCGGAAAGGCTTTTGACCGGCGCGTCGCCCGGCGGGCAGCGCAGCGCGTCCATGGCGATCTCGACTGTCCGGTCCAGCTCCCAGCCGTCGGCGGCATCAATCTTCTCCTGCAAATCTCCCATTTCCTCCATGAGCTTGTCCATGTCGGCTTCGGGGTCGGCCATTTCGGCGCTGATCTGGTTGTAGCGGTCGACCATCGCCTTGGTTTCCGCAAGACCCTTGACGACGTTTTCATGAACCGTCTTGCTGTCGTCGAGTTGCGGCTCCTGCGGCAGATAGCCGACGCGCGCGCCTTCGGCGGCCCAGGCCTCGCCCGTGTATTCCTTGTCCTGCCCCGCCATGATCCGCAGCAAGGTCGATTTCCCCGCCCCGTTCGGCCCGAGCACGCCGATCTTCGCGCCGGGAAAGAAGCTGAGCGTGACGTTTTCCAGCACCTTCTTGCCGCCGGGATACGTCTTGGAAAGACCGTTCATGACGTAAACATACTGGTAGGAGGCCATATCTTCTCTTCCTTCTTGCGAAAAACGGAACGAGCGGACTTTATAAAGGAAGCGTCCCCCGAATGCAAAGGCGCGGTGACGGCGCCCCTTTCCTTCGATTTCAGAATTGCTACAAGAGGTGGTCCGAACCGGTTCCGTTTCAACATATTTAAGCGCCTGGCGGCGCGCTTTTTTTGTGAACCTCGTGCCCTCGTGATTTCGTGTTAGAAAATGAACCTCAGAATCGGCCCGGTTTAGAATTGCTGGACGATCAGGTTCGGATTGGCCTTCCGCTCGAAATCGGTCTAGATTACTAGCATCGTGAACACAAGAAGGACCGCAACAATGGTGCGCCAGAGCAATTCCACCGACTCCCTCGCCGAGGCAACGCGCAGCCGGGCCCGCTTTTCGGGCCATGGCAATTCAAAAGGCGCGGCCGGATATCAGGATCCCGATGCGGCGACGATCCAGTGCGATTTTCTGACCGAAAGCGGGTGCGGCCTTTCGGTGAACAGGCCGGAAGGCGGCTTTCCGGATTTCACGATCGGTCTCGCCTGGGACCAGATGGTGGTCGAAAAAGAGTCGCTGTTCGGTCTTCTCCGGACGAAGAAGCTGCAAAATGTCGATCTCGATCTCGGCTGTCTTTATGAACTTGCAGACGGAACGCGCGGGGCGCTGCAGCCTTTCGGCAGAACCTTCGGCGCGCTCGACGCGCCGCCCTTCATCCAGCTTTCGGGCGACGAACGCGAGGGCGACGAAGAGGGCGATGACGAATGCATGACGATCTCCGGGAAGAACTGGGACCGGATCAAGCGCGTTGTTTTTTATGTCTATATTTATGACGGCGCGCCGCACTGGGCCTCCCTCAGACCGCAAATTCACGTGCGCATCCCCGGCGAAAATCCGATGATTGTCACACTCCGCACGAGCCGCTCCGAGCTTGCCCTGTGCGCGCTGGCCGGCATCGAGAACGTACGCGGCGGCTTGCGTTTGTCCAACTACACCGAATACTATCCCGGGCACGCTGAAATGGACCGGGCCTTCGGGTTCGGGCTGGAATGGGAAGAAGGCGAGAAGGTACCCGCCGCGCGTTAGCGCAAACCTGTCCAGGCCACTGTTCTACCGCAAATCTCCTTTTGCCCTCAGATATTTCCGGATGGCGGGTTCGTGGTCGTCGGACTCGAATAGAAGACTGCTTTCGTTAAACTGCTCGTTCACCGCCCGGCGACGAAATCCCTTAAACGGCGGCTGCACCTTGGTCCCTCTCTTTCTTTTCTCCTCCGTCCCGGCCAACGCCACAGAACGGTCTCCGTGCCAGACGATCTCTTCAGGACAGGGTTCATCGGTTAAAAATGCATTTTCCGCTTTACGGGGCTGGCTTTTTTTACGAATCTTAACGATGATGGTACAACATTGGTTGTACCGTTTTAACTAGTTTGACAATCCGATTTCCGGGGACCCCATGAAAATTCTAGTCGTCGATCGTGACCGCCTCTCCACCCAGATGTTTGCCTCAAGGCTTGCCCCCAAGGGCCATACCATTATCGAGGAAGCCGTAAAAAACGAAGCGCTCGAGCGCATTGGACGAGAAGAGTTCGATGCCGTTTTCATCGATCCCTCGCCGCTCACAAATCCGCGCCCGATCATCCTCGGCATCCGCCGTTCGATCCGTCGTTACCCCTATATTGTCCTGATGGCGACCGAAGCCAATCAGGAGGAAGCCATTCGCGCCGGAACGAATGACGTTGTTTCCAAGCCGCTCAACGGCGAAGACCTTGAGAAATGTGTCGACAATGCAAAGCGCCTTGTTTCTCTGGTCACGCGCATCGGCGACGACTCCGAGGACTATCCGAGCGCAGGCGGCGTGATCGCCAAGTCTGCTTTCAACCAGCTCTTCCTTTCCGCCATGGATCGCGCCGACCGCTATGGCGAGCGCACCTTCCTGCTGTTCATCTCTGTCGCCAATTACGGAGACATATTTGAGAACGACGGACCGTACGCTGCCGATTTTGCGGTCGCCAAACTATCCCAGAACCTTGTGCGTCTGCGCCGCCAGAGCGATATCATCGGTCAGACCGGCAAGTCGGAATACGCCCTTCTGCTGCAACGCCCGCAATACGAAACCGAACCGCTCGAAGCCGCAAACCGTTTCGCGGAATCACTGGCCAAAATCGACGATCTTCTTCGCTCGGGCATGAGCGATGTAAAAATCGCGGTCGAGCTCGTGGACCTGCCGGTCGGCGCCCTTCACGTCCGTCACCGGATCGGGCCCGCAAGCAACGGCTAGGGACTCAAAAACGGCGCTGAAAACTCCCGGTTCTTCTGATAGAATCGATTCATGACCAAGTTGTCCCAGCGGCTCGACCTCCGCCAGTCCCAAAATCTCGTCATGACCCCGCAACTGCAGCAGGCGATCAAGTTGCTGCAGCTCAATAATGTCGAGCTCGCCGAATACATCGAGGGTGAACTCGCGCAAAATCCCCTGCTTGAAAAAGACGAGCGCCAGCCGGACTCCGACCCCGCTTCCGACGAAAAGGAATCAACTCCCCGCGAAGACAAAGACGAAATGACCGCCGAATTCGACGAGGCCTGGACCGGCAATGAAGCGACGGTCGCTTTCGACGTTGGCGCCACGCAGTACGGCAAGGGCGGCAGCCTCAGCTTTGAAGGACCGGACGGGGGCCTTGAGAACACGCTCACCCGCGAGCAGACCCTGCGTGAACATTTGCTCGACCAGCTCCATGTCGCGTTCGACGATGGGCGCGACCGTATGCTCGGCACGCTTCTGATCGACATGCTGGACGAAAACGGCTATCTGCGCTCGTCAACTCAGGAGCTGCGCGAGCGACTCTTCTGTTCCGGAGAACGGCTGAACAACCTCCTTCGAACGCTCAAGGGCTTCGACCCGACCGGCGTCTTCGCTGCCAACCTTGAGGAATGCCTCGCCCTGCAACTTGCCGAGCAGGGGCGTCTCGATGCACCGATGAATGCGTTGCTCGACCATCTCGATCTTCTGGCCGATCGCGACATGAAGAAGCTGGCGGACGTGTGCGGCGTGAACGACGCCTATCTTGTGGACATGGTCTCCGAACTTCGGGAGCTCAATCCAAAGCCCGCCAGCAAGTTCGACCATTTTGTCGTTCAGACGGTCATCCCCGACGTCGTCATGAAGCCACTCCCCAAACATGTCGGAGGCGGCTGGCGGGTGGAGTTGAACAGCGAGACGTTGCCCAAAGTGCTCGTTAACAACAGCTACTACGCCGAAGTCGCCTCGGGCGCGCGGGACGGGAAAGACCGGCAATATATCGAGCACCAGCTCTCCAACGCCAACTGGCTGGCCAGAGCGCTCGACCAGCGGGCCCAGACGATCCTGAAGGTGGCCAGCGAAATCGTCGAGGAACAGAACGGCTTTTTCCTTTACGGTATCGAATTCCTGCGCCCCATGACGCTGCGCGACATAGCCGAAAAGATCGACATGCATGAAAGCACCGTCAGCCGCGTGACGACAAACAAATATATCGGCACGCCGCGGGGCCTGTTCGAACTGAAGTACTTCTTTTCCTCCTCGCTCGGCGGCGAAGGGGGGATAAGCCATTCCTCTGAAGCCGTCAAAGCCCGCATCAAATCGCTGGTCGATGCTGAGGATCCACAAAAGATCCTGTCGGATGACACAATCGCGGAAATGCTTCAAAAAGACGGAATCGACATCGCCCGGCGGACTGTCGCCAAATATCGCGAGGCCTTGCACATCCCCTCAAGCGTACAGCGACGCAAACGAAAGCGGAATGCCGACTAACTGAGCAGCAGACCCAGCACAAGAATACCGATCAGGACCAGAGCCCACATCGGCGCGTTGATCGTCACTTCCTTGAGCATAAAGGCCTTGGCGCTCTCAACATCAAAGCCGCTGCCGGATTCGGCAGATACTTTGGTCTTGCGCGCCTTGGTGTCTCCGGTGTCCTTGGTGTCCTTCATCTCGGGGTCGGCCATCGCGATCTCCTGTCTGCGGAAAAATGGATAACAGAATTGTTTAGCAAATTTCGAGGCCTGCGGAAAGGACTGTTCGAAAATTCAACTATCTTCCGCCTTGGGATAAACTCTTTCAAAAGCCCGGCGTTCCCGCAACCGGGGCCGAAGGGAGACCGGATTACCCTTGCAAGAGCCATAGGGAAGCGGTAAAACCTAACGGCTTCTTTCGGAACTGAAAACACAAGGTAGAAATAGCATGCAATTGACCGTACAAGGCAAACAGATGGATGTCGGCGACGCGCTGCGCACGCATGTGGGCGAAAAACTCGAAGACATCAACAGCAAGTACTTCAACCGCGCCATCGACGCAACGGTATCCTTCTCGAAAGAGGGACACGGTCACGGACAGTTCCGCTGCCAGATTTCGATACGCGTCGGCCGGAACATCATGGTCGTTGCCGAAAATGAAACCAGCGATCCTTACGCCAGCTTTGACGTCGCCGCCGACAAAATCGCCAAACAGCTTCGCCGCTACAAGCGCAAGCTCCGCGATCACCACGAGCGTCAGGAACAATCGCCCGAAGCCGAAATTCTCAAGGCCCGCGACTTCCTCCTCGCCTCATCGCCGGAGACCGATGAAAACGACTCTGACGGCGTGCCGCTTGGAGACGATCCGGCCATCATCGCGGAGACTGCGAAGAATATCGAGACCTTGAGCGTGTCGGACGCCGTCATGCGTATGGATCTCGCCGGCGAGAACGCGCTCCTGTTTCGTAATGCGAAACATAGCGGCCTCAATCTCGTCTACCGCCGCCCCGACGGCAATGTCGGCTGGGTCGATCTTGCGGAAACGGCCTAGGCCGGACTTTTCCAAACAGGAACTTTATATTATAGCAAGGCTGTCATATTTAGGCCTTGCTTGGTACTTTTTATAAAAAAAACTATGGAACCGGGAAAGCATTTCGCGTATTTAATCGCTACGAATAGCAAGCGAGGCTTTCAATGACATACCCCATTCCTGTGAATTCGATTTACCCGGACCTCAAAGCCGCGAACAAAAAGCAGGTTCTACGCTTCCTGTCCAGGAAGGCTGCCGCCAACCTCAGCATCTGCCAGGACATGATCTTCTCGCTCATGACTAAATTCGAGCGGGAACTTCCTTCGGGTATCGGCGACGGCGTGGCGATCCCACACCTGCGCCTACCCGGTGTTCCAGCACCCTTCTCGATCTTCGCCCGGCTGCCGGAACCGGTGGACTTCGACGCTGTAGACAACCAGCCGGTCGACCTGGTTTATTTCCTTCTGTCGCCCGAAGAGGATGGCCCCTATCACCTGCGCCGCCTCTCCCGCGCCACACGCCTCTTCCGCGACGCTTCCGTCTGTCGCCGCCTGAGAGCCGCAAAAAACGACAATACAATCCGCGATGTAATCAGCTCGCCGGACATCCTGCACCATGCGGCGTAAGATGCGTCAGGAATCAAACGAAAAAGGGCAGGTCTCGCGCCTGCCCTTCTTGTTGTTCCTGCCGGTCCGGTAACCCCTACTGAACGGTAACCGGCTCGAGCTCGTTATGACGGATGAGGGCCTCGGCGATATCGAGCGAGTCGAGCACCGTCAAAGGCGTTCCATCAGCCGCGTGCACAGACCAGGCCGTTTTTTCGTCCACGCGAACCGGACGAACGTAGGCGATCTGTTGTACACCAAAGCTCAGGAAATCCCGGGCCGAGAGATTCTTCAGGATTTCGCGAGCGGAAACTCCATTATCGGTCATAATCATAAGTCCCATAATAGCCATATTGCATTGAAGAGGCTAATTTCGCCTTAACAAAGGGTAAAAAGCGCTTACTTCCTGCGCCTTTCAGAAGCCTCGCCCGCGTCCTCGACATCGATTGCCTTTGGATGCGAACCGCCGTTTTCCACGCCCGCAGGCGCGGAAATCTCAATCTTGCGGGCCCGCGATTCCGGCTGAACGCGTTCCATATCGATGTGCAGAAGACCATTATCGAGTACCGCGCCACGGATCTCGATTCCGTCGGCAAGCACGAACGAGCGCTGGAACTGACGCGCAGCAATGCCGCGATGCAGGTAAATCCGCTCGCCCTCGTCTTCCTGCTGGCGTCCCCGGATCGTAAGCTGGTTGTTATCGATTTCGATTTCGAGATCGTCCATCGAAAACCCGGCGACCGCAAGCGTAATACGCAGACCGTTCTCGCCGGTTTGCTCGATATTGTAAGGCGGGTAACCATCAGCCGCAGCCTTTCGCATACGGTCGAACGTCTTTTCGAACTGGTCGAATCCAAGGAACAACGGGCTGTCGAACAGGGACAATCTGGTCGTATTCATAAACTCCTCCTTTGAGCAAGTTTCTATGTCATTGCGGCCCACCTGATTGCGGCACCGCACCCTTATTATATCGCCCTATATTGCGGGTTTTCAAGTGTCGGCGAGAGGGGTTGTTACTCCCCGGGAAAGGCAACGAGGATCCGCCTCGCAGGGAAGCAAGGCGTTAGCCGCAGTGGTGAGGGGACTTTCGGCATTGCACCACCGGGGACACAATAAGTTATTGTGTCCCCAGTTGCCCCCGGCCGTCTCTCCGATAAAACGTCCTCTCGAAACCGGAACGATTCGAACCACGAATGAACACCAATTCACACGAATACAGGGCGGAAGGCGCGGTTTGAAATTGCTGGAGAGAGGTTCTCTCCACGGAAACCCGTCAGTCCGGCTTCCGAATAAACATCCGGTCGCAATAGCCGCAGCGAACCGTGTCGGCCCCGGCGAACGCATAAAAGACCACCGGATGTCCGAGCGGTCCCAGACCGCCATCGCAGCTCACTTCATCGGCATTCCGGTCGACGAGGATTTTTTCGGGCGCGTCCGCTCGCATGGCTCTTCTGACTTTAAGGTTTTCTTATCTTTCTACAAATATAACTGAATGGGTGCAAGTCCATTGCCCTTCAGCGAAAGTCGTGCCATGTCCGCGCCTATGGACCTTACATTCATAGACAACCCTGTCATCGAGGGACGCGAGCACCATTACGTGACCGTCCGCGTCCGGGTCAAGCCCGTCCTGAAAAGCTGGCGGGACTCGTTGTTCAGCTTTGAATGGCTGCAGCCCGACCTCTCCATCCGGGCACCCGAAGACCTGCCGGAGGGAGAACGCCTCAAAAGACAGGCGATCGAAGCGGATATAAAAAACGGCCGCTCGCTGGAAATTCCCATCCTCGGCATCGGCCTTCTCGACAACGTCGAAATCGGCAGCGGAAAGGCCTTGTTCCTGACCCTTGCGGCCCTTGGCGCCGAAACCATTCCGGTCCATATTCCGGCGGCTCACGCCGGGGATTTCAAACATTTCGCCGATGGCGTATAGTAGGGCGATGAGAAGCTCTGAAAGCGGAAACGCCCTTATCTACATTCTGATCGGCGTAACCCTGTTTGCGGCGCTCGGTTTCGCCGTCTCGCAAAGCAACCGGGGCAACAATCTTGCCCTTACCTCCGAACGCTCCAAACTTGCCGCCGCCGAAATCATCGAGTTCGCCAACACCGTCGGCGCGGCAACAGGCCAGATTCGCCTGCGGGGCTTTGCCGATACGGCCGTCAGCTTCGAGAACGACTTCGCCGGCGGCTATGCCAACGCGAATTGCACCGACGATATCTGCAAAATCTTCCATATCGACGGCGGCGCGGTGATCTACAAGACGCCCCCGGCCGAATGGCTCGATACGACGCAGACAGGCAACCCGGGCTATGGCGTATGGGTCGTCTCCGGCAACAACACCGCCGAACAGATCGGCGACGACGCCACGCCGGATCTCATTCTGTTTCTTCCCTACGTCCGACAGGAAATATGCAAGGCGATCAACGACCATCTCGGCGTGACCAACCCGTCAGGCGAGCCTCCCGAGGAAGCCGACACAATCAAGAGCTACGCGAATATCTTCACCGGAGCCTACGGAAACCCCACGCCCGTCGAAACCCTCGACCTCCCGGCCTCCGTCCGCGGCGCGCGCGCCGCCTGTTTCGAGGGAACGACCACGCCCCCGGCCAATACGTACCACTACTTTCATGTGTTGATCGCGCGGTAGCGCCAATCAAGCCTTCTTCCACTGCGACCCTTGCGGCGTGTCCTCAATGGCAATGCCCTCTGAGGCGAGCTGGTCCCGAATCTCGTCGGCGCGGGCGAAGTTGCGGTCCTTGCGGGCCTGTTGACGCTCTTCGAGCAGCTTGCCGATCCGCTCTGCGTCCACGGTGTCGCCCGCGTCGGCCTGCCCGTAACCGAGCCATGCGTCCGGGTCCTGCTGCAACAAACCGAGAAGACCTCCCGCGGCGACGATGCGGCCTTTCAGAACCGACGGGTCTTCGTCACTCCTCACCAGTGCGTTCAGCGCCGCAAGCGCCCTTGGTGTGTTGAGGTCGTCGCACAGCGCCTCCAGCACCGTTTCCGGAACCGCCAGATTCTCCGGCACATCAGCGCCTTTCAGTTCGCGCAGGCGCTGATACATCCGGTCGAGCGTACGTTTCGATTGCTGCAGCCCGTCTTCGGTCCAGTCGAGCGGCTGGCGGTAATGGGCGGTCAGGAGCATGTAGCGGATCGCTTCGCCGGGCATGCGCTTTAACACGTCATGCGCAAGGATCACATTGCCAAGCGACTTCGACATCTTCTCACCCTCGACCGTGAGAAAACCGTTATGAACCCAGATCTTTGCGAAGGACGCCAGGTCGTCTTCGGTTCCGTGGGCGCAACAGCTCTGGGCGATCTCGTTTTCGTGGTGCGGAAACTTCAGGTCCGCGCCGCCACCATGGACGTCGAAGGGCAGGCCGAGAAGCTTCTCGCTCATCGCCGAACACTCGATGTGCCAGCCCGGGCGACCGCGTCCCCAGGGGCTGTCCCAGCCCGGCTGGTGCGGCGCGCTCGGCTTCCAGAGGACGAAATCGGCGGGGTCCCGCTTGTAGGGGGCCACCTCGACCCGCGCGCCGGCGATCTGCTCGTCGCGTGGACGGCCCGACAACCCGCCGTAATTGGCAAAGGAGGGCACGTGGAAGAGGACATGCCCCTCGGCGGCGTACGCATGCCCCTGTTGAATCAACGACCCGATCAGGTTCAGCATTTCGGGAATCGTCTCGGTCGCGCGCGGCTGGAAATCCGGCTCGCGAACGCCGAGCGCGGCCATATCGCTGTTGTAGATACCGGCATAGCGGCGGGTGATGGTTTCGACCGTCTCGCCGGACGCCTCCGCCGCCGCGATAATTTTGTCCTCGATATCCGTAATGTTCGAGACGTACGTCACCTTCGGGTACAGCGTACGGAGCAACCGCGCGAACAGATCGAACACCACCGCCATCCGCGCGTTGCCGATATGGGCGTAGTTGTAAACGGTCGGCCCGCAGGCATACATGCGGACATGACTTCCATCGATCGGCGTAAAGACCTCTTTCCGACGGGTCAGGCTGTTATAGAGACTTAAGTCGTTCATGGCGGAATAAACTTGGCTTTTCGCATTGAGTTCAGTATTACGGAAGCCATGACCATAGAAGCTGTCAAGATGCCTGTAAACAGGAATGACGAGACCCCTTCGCGCGAAGAGGCCGAGGAAGCCGTGCGCACGCTGCTGCGCTATATCGGCGAGGACCCGATGCGGGACGGCCTGATTGAAACTCCGGCCCGCTTCGTACGCGCTTTCGACGAGTTTTTTTCAGGCTATGATGAAGACCCGGCAAAGATCCTGGGCAAAACGTTCGAGGACATCACGGGCTATGACGACATGGTCCTCGTGAAGAACATCGATTTCGTCGCCCATTGCGAGCACCACATCGTGCCTATCATCGGCAAGGCGCACGTCGCCTACTGGCCGGGCGAGAGGATCGTCGGCATATCCAAGCTCGCGCGCGTCGTCGATATTTTCGCAAAGCGCCTTGTATCCCAGGAAAACATGACCCGCGAGATCGCGGAAGCAATCGATCAGACCCTCTCCCCGAAAGGCGTTGCTGTCCTGATCGACGCCAACCACCAGTGCATGAGCACGCGCGGCGCGCAAAAAATCGACTCCTCGACCCTCACGACAAAGTTTACAGGGATCTTCCTAGCGAATCTGGACGCAAGACAGCGCTTTCTGGATGCAACGAGAACAATCGCCTAAAGCGGCGGTGTCATCGTATTCGTTCTGACAGCGCCGGGACCTGCATCGGCGATCCCTTCCGGAAGGGGCGGCTGCCTTGCCGATGCGATGAAATCGAAGACTTTTTGGAACGAACCCGCATCAGGCTGATAACCGGCATCGATCGGAGCAACCGGTTGGAAGCTCGCGGCCCTTGCGTTGAACCGGCTTTGCAACCGGTCATAATTTGGCAGTCGACTGATATCGACAACATACATGTTCTCGCCTTCGTCATATTCAACGCCCTTCCCGCCACCAACGGACTTTGTCGTATCAATCGTCCGCTCGGTGCTCGCAACGCTGTCGTCCGAGTTCCCGTCGATGGTAACCGCTTCGATCGTTCCGCCCTCGCCGCGTTTCGCATAGGCAAAAAGGGTAAAGTGATCCGGCTTCTCGGGATCGACACGATCGATAATGGCGAAGTCTCCGGGCTGAGGCGTATATTCCGACAACGACCGGATCGCATCGGGATGGTTCTTTCGAATCCAGCCCATAACTTCATGATTTCTCATACTTCCCTTAACGAACTCGTCTTTGCCAATTCCCGCGAAGCGCTCAACCTGGTCGATGGACCAACTGCCGTAAACCGCGCACCAGGGAACACCTGAGCGCATCCGCCCATCCGCTTGCGTGATATACCGATCAACGTCGGGGCCCCTGTTCTCCCCGGTTTCCTTCACCCCCAGGTGGGACGCTCCTTGAAGCACGATTGCGGCCCGCACGGGATCGACACCTTCGAGTGCCCCGGCCAGCTCGGCCAGCTTACCCCTTAGACGGAATGGGTTGCCACTACCTCCAGAGATGCCTTCCGCTGGAGCGCCCACACCGGCAACATCAAGCGCTTCCTCAACGTTTTGCCGAACATCCGCGAGGAATTCTTCCTCTGCACCTCCGGCAACGCCCGGATCCTCTGCCACCATACCGTTACCCACGGCTGGTCCCGCAGCTTCCCGAAGTTTCAGTTTCCATCCTTTTTGGATATTCCCCGGATCATCAACCAGACCGGGATACGTGTCCTTGTTGAGGGCAACAAGTTCGCGCCAGTCGCTAATCCCGTTTTTTGCCGCAATAGTCGACAGGCTGTCGCCGCCTTCGACAGTATACGTTTCGACGGAATCCGGCGGACGTGGCTGCTGGAGGGCCGCCACAGCGAAATGTTCCGCAGGCCTCGGAAGATCTGCGCGCAAATCCGGACGAGGTGCCGCAGCATGCCCCCGCGGCGCGGTACCTTCAAGTCTCAACTCCCAACCTGCCTTGATCTCCTCCGGCCTGTCGACGAGGCCTGGATATCGGTCGCGGTTCCATTCGACAAGGCTTTGCCAGTCGCTGATTCCGTTTTTTGCCGCAATAGTCGACAGATTGTCGCCGCCCTTAACTGTATAGGTTTCAGTTGTCTCCGCGTGATCGCCCTGAGGCATGATATTTTGCGCGTTGCCGAGAGGTTCGCCATCCCTCAGCCGAAGAACCCATCCGGGCTGGATATTGCCAGGATTCTCTTCAAGCCCCGGATACCTGTCCTTGTTCAGTTTGACAAGCGCCTGCCAATCCGCAACGCCATGCCTTCGGGCGATTTCGGACAGGTTGTCGCCACCGCGAACAAGATACTCGGCAGCCGCGTCCTCGCCTCCTGTTCCTGCTCTCTCTTCTGGCATAACACCCTCGCCCTGACTTATGGTTATACATAAGTTACGCCATAATTATTAAAAATATCCGAACCGCTTGTCGAATTTGGGCGGAGAATAACCGCGCCGGAATCGCCCCCCCCCGGGAGACTAGCTGTAGAAATCTGTCTGCGAAGGATGGCCCGCTGCCTTCACGCGGCGGATGAAGGGTGATTTCTGGACGGTTGCGAGCAACCGGTCTTTGGAGAACGGCTTCTTGAGAAACCCGTGCGCGCCGTTGACGTGCGCGTTCAGAACGTTGGTCTTCTCCGTGTCGACGCTCAGCATAATCGCAAAGGCTTCCGGATCTGCCTTTTTGATCGCGTTCAAGGTCTGGTGCCCCGTGAGACCGGGCAGGTGGATATCGAGAAAGACGATGTCCGGGGCGCTTTCGATATAATAGATGATGCCCTCCTCGCCCGTTCTGGCCAGAAGTACGTCATACTGCTTGTTCAGAATGTTAGAGGCGTACGACGCCGTAAAGCGATCATCTTCAACAATCAGGACCAGCGGATCTTCGCGCCGCTTTCGGCGGACGCCGATGCTGGCAACCGTATTGACTTCGGCCATCATGCGGTACGCGGCGAGCCGCCTCGCGGTCAGGAACTTCTCGTCCGCCAGCCTCTGAAACAGGTAAAGATCGTCGGACAGATGCCCGTAATCGGCCTGCTTCCCGCCGAACCTGTCGGTCGCGCATCTGAAAATTTCCCGGGCGCGCGCCTGTTTGTCGGTGTTTGCGGCTTTTGCAAGCAGCAACACGTCATTGTCGGCAAAGAGGTAGAGCAGGCCATCCTCATACGACCGCGCGCAGCGCAGCAGGTCCGCCAAAAACGCCTCGCTCGCCGTCCGCATTTTTGCAAGCTTCTCGCTAATCCGCTCGGGATCTTCAATGATCGAATCGTGGTCGAGACGCCGCGAAAAACTGAAATGCATCGTGACCCACCCGGACGGATCGGCCTTGAGACTCTCCAGACAGGTCAGGAAATGGTGTTCGGAACTTTCCTGTATGACCTTCATTTCATCCTCGTTAAAGAACGGGACGATAGATCGCCCCGAACATATTATTGAATGAAATGATTAATTTTCTTTTTATCGTTGCAAGGACAGCGAGAGATTCAACATCCGGAAAACATCGAGAATAGCGGAAAATCTCATCATCGCCGGACGCAGCGCACGGATGCCGCGTTTGACTTGGGAGAACCGCTTTGAAGGCCGCTACTGAAGGGCTGGTGCTTTGCCGCCATGGAAGACACCTCTGACGACGACCAGTAATTGCCAGCGGGCGGAAATCCGGTCGTGTTAAATCCGCCAATAGACGTCTTGTTGTCGTACATCACATCAATTTCGTCCTGAGCCGGCAGATACCAGTCGCTATAACCGTAACCGTCGGCTCCGCCTGTCGGGTCGCTCGAACAGGTCCCCGTCGCAGGCTTGCCAAGGCAGTAACAGTACAGCGCCGCCTCGTAAGGCGAGGCCGTATCCGACAGCCAAACCAGATAGGTCGTGTTCGCTTCCCCCGTCCGGCACGACGAGGCCGTTCCCGTCCGCATCCGCGACGACACGGCTTGCCCCCACAGGAAACCCTGCACAGGAAGCTCCCAGCGCCGTGTCGGTCCCCGCAAGCTGAGCGAAAGCGGGAAAAAGGCCGCCATACAGAGGAGAGGTTGCCAACAATGATAAATCCGGACAGCTGAAAGGCGAATCGCATAATATCCCCTGGGTCAAACATCGCGCTTCATAACTATTTTCTGACACAGCGCACGGACAACATTATGTTCTTGTTATTGGTACCGGGCCATGGCGTTCCGAAGTCCCAACGCTGTGCAACGTCGCCGCTGCTCTCCGAGGAAGACCAGTAGTAGCTAACGGGGTAACCCGACGTCGTGTCAAACCCGCCGATGGCGCTTCGGTTTGTTACCAAAACCTCAAGCTCGTCGAGCGCGGGAACATACCAGTCGGAATGCCTGTAGGCACCTAGTTCCGCACAAACAACAAAGGCGTTAGACGTCGTGCCGTCCCCGGGATTGTAAAGACCATCGCCGTTCGAGACATGGGCATAGATATCCGCGGTGTTGGTGGCCCCTGTAATCGTAGAGGTTGAACCCGTCGGGAAATTGTATGTCCCCCAAGCAGCGCCTGAACTTTGGTCAGCCGGCGTCGTAAACATCGGCACATTACCATCCGGGCTGAACCCGGCGTAAACCGTTCCGTCCTCGCACACATTTCCCACGTCCGGACACGCGCCTTCGCGGCGGACGCAGCGGACGTTATTCGTCCTCGTCTTGAGGTCATTGGAGAACCCGACCGGACCAAACACACCTTCGATGCCATTGTTCGCTATAAGCTCCGTCGACGTCCAATAGTCTTCTCCCCCCTCGAAACCTCCGATAGCGCTGCGGTTTTTCACCAGAACGATCATCTCGTGGCCTGAGGGCAGATACCAGTCGGTCTTGCTGTGCAGCGACAGGTTCGCGCAGGTCTCGAAGGCCGGATAACTACTGAGCGTTGTGTTCGCGACGATCCATCGGTGATTGGCTGCCCCGTTTTCCCAGTCGTCGGCACCGGTATCGGTTGATCCCGGACCCCACGCATCCGACTGGTCGCTAACCTGGTCGGACGCGGCGACATAGAGGGCTGCGCAGGATGTCCCGTCAATGACGAATCCCGCGAACTTGCTGCCGTCCGAACATGTGGCCCCGGGCGTGGAACAATCCACCGGGGCGGTGCATCCACCGCCGCCCGTCTCGTCAAATTCGGTCCAGTCGCTGCCGTCGCAATATTCGAAGGGAGGCGTCCCTCCGGTGTAGCGAATCGTCCCCTCATTAGCCGAGCCGCATGCAGCGCTATCCGCACCGACCCTGACCCCGGCCGCCTGCCAGTTCGTGCCATCGCAGACAAGCGTTACCTCCGCCCCGTTTCCGTCTGCGTCGGCCACCACGCGGGTTGCACCCGTCGGAAACCCGGCGCAAGACGCTCCCGGCGCTGTGTCGGTCCCGGCAAGCTGGGCGAGAGCGCTGGTCGGCAGAACCGCGCACGCGAAAATCGCGACTGCGAGAGAGTATTTCGACACGTTTCGCATAGCGGCCTCGAGTTCGGTTTTCAACTTGTCACATTCCATGTTCCAAAGCCCGCCCCGGATGTCAGGTATCACTTCCGGACACAGCGGACAGAGAGCGTATTATTCTTGTTGGTCGTTCCCTGCGTACCGTTATCAAACCGCTGCCGCGCAGCGCCCGAAGCACCGCTTTCGGAAGACGACCAGTAAAATCCGGAGGGCCAGGCACCCGTTACGTCGAATCCGCCGATCGCCGTTCTGTTGACCCTAAGCTCGTACAGTTCGTCCTGCGCAGGAAGATACCAGTCGCTGTAACCATAGGCATTGAAACCGCTTGCGGGATCGCTCGCGCAAACGCCCGTCGTATCTTTCCCAAGACAATGGCAAAAAAGAGCCGCCTCGTAAGGCGCGTCCGCATTGGACAGACCTACCAGGAAGGTCGTGTTATCTTCCCCCGTCTGGCAGCTAGGCGAGGTACCCGGCGTTGCATTTGCGCAATTCACCATTGATGTGTCTATCAGATTGCCGGTGCCGTTATTCCAGTCGATCTGCCCCGCATCCGCGGGCATCGTAAACATCGGCACATCCCCGTCCGGGCTGAACCCGGCGTAAACCGTTCCGTCCCCGCACACATTTCCCACGTCCGGGCACGCCCCTTCGCGGCGGACGCAACGCACATTGTTCGTCGCCGTCTTTACAGTATTCGAGCCCCCCGGCGGACCAGCTTTTCCCATGAAGGCATTGCCGTTAATGCCATTGTACTCCGTGGAGATCCAGTAATCCTCGCTAAACTCGAAACCGGTGATCGCGCTGCTGTTTTGCGTCAGCGTAAAGAATTCCTGATAGGCCGGCAGATACCAGTCGTCATGGGTATGAAGAGAGAGATTGGCGCAGGTCTCAAATGCCGGATAGCTGCTTAGCGTTCTGTTCGCGACGATCCACCGGTGATTGGTAACCCCGTTCTCCCAGTCATCCGCGCCAGTATCGCCCGTAAGGCCCCAGGCGTCAGTTTGATCGCTGACCTGATCTGCCGCAGCAACATAAAGAACCTCGCACGCTTCTCCGATGTTCACGAAGCCCGCGAATTTACTCCCGTCCGTGCAAGTGTCTCCGGGGTCGGGGCAGTCAGCCGGGGCCGAACATCCGCCGCCCCCGGCTGACTCAAAAGGGAGCCAGCCACTCCCGTCACAATACTCCCAGGCCGGAGAACCTCCGGTATAGCGGATCGTTCCCTCCTTGGCGGCTACGCAAGACGCCGTATCGTTTCCCACCCTGACCCCGGCAGCCTGCCAGTTAGTCCCGTCACAGACGAGCGTGACATCTGCGCCGTTGCCGTCCGCATCGGCCACCAGACGGGTTGCGCCCGTCGGGAACCCCGCGCAGGAAGCACCCGGCGCGGTATCGCTCCCGGCGAGCTGGGCTGTCGAGGTTTGTGGCGAGAAGACCAAAAGACAAAAGGCGAAAAAACCGAAACGAGGAAATTTCATAAAGAACAGCCTGTTTTGACGCGCGCTTTGATCATTTTCCCACAAAATGCGGCAATTCGCAACGCCGGGAGCAAAACCAGGGCGAAATCGGTCCGGTCATTTAAATGGAAATGTTAATACGCTCATGCTATTCTTCTAGTAGGTAATAAGGAGGTTGCCCATGGTTACACGGCGCGACGACGGCAATAAATCCAAAAAAGGCGGCGCAAGCCTGAACGAGGAAGACTACTTCACGAAGCTGAATGAGCAGGCGCTCAAGAAGATCAAGGGCGATGCCCCCGGCGCCGAGAAGGATAAAGACCCAAAATAGGAATACACCGGCATAAGGTCTTTCCCTTTCATGCACAACCCCGAAACCGAGGAAACGACGTCGTTCGAACCCCGATTCAATGAATCGGGGCTTATTCCCGTCGTGACGACGGATGCCGGAACGGGCGAGGTGCTGATGCTCGCCTGGATGAACGCAGAAGCACTTGCGAAAACGCTTGAGACCGGAAAAGTTTATTACTGGAGCCGATCGCGAAACCGCCTTTGGCTTAAAGGCGAGGAGAGCGGCAACATTCAGATCGTTCGCGAGATACGCACCGACTGCGACCAGGACGCGCTTCTCGTCAAGGCAGAGCAAACCGGATCCGGTGCATGCCATACCGGGCGGAGAACCTGTTTTTATCGCACTCTTAATTCGGACGGACGGAGCCTGATTTTTTCCGAATAGGCGTTTTTTCTTTTTACTTCCCGAACCATCGAATCCATACTGGAGTGGATGTCGCCGGGGGGCTAGCTCTTTTCATAAATTTTAAATTCCTTCTTAATAACTTTTAGCTAATATTGAAGGGAAAATGCGGCCTATGACCGCTTTTTCCATTTTTCGGGAAGGAAGAGGGATTGCAGCTTCGGTCAGCGAAACCTAAGATATCATGGGCTGAATGAACTCGGATTCAAAACGCATAAACCCGGAGTGGTCTTCCAGCGTGTCCCAGTCAACGAAACTGAAAACGATTCTCGGGCTGTCGTCGGCTCCTGCCCAGATATGGAAGAGCCGGCTGAGCTGGCGTATTACGCTCGCCGTGTTCCTCACCATCATGGCGGTTCAGGCGGGCATTATGGCCCTGACCCTGCGGGACTACGAACAGGCCCGCCTTGGCGAGCTCGTGGAAGCGGGTCGCTCTGCGATCGTCCCGCTGATCGATCCGCGCACAACGAGCCAGTTCGTTTCGCCGATCAACGACGAGGACGCCAACCGGCTCATTTCGACAACCCTCGTTAACGGCATCGCCGTGTATTCCGCCGAACTGAATCTGATTCGGACCTATGGCGAACCAATCGTTCTGACGATGCTCGACCGCGAGAGTCTCGCCCAAACCTACCGGACGGTGGACGGGAGTTCCTACGAAGTGGTCTTCCGCCCGAACGATCTGCAGCGCCCGTACATTGTCGTGGCGCGCCTGAACTCGGACGAAATCGGCGATATTGTAAATGCCTACGTCGAACAGACGATTCTCGTCATGCTGCTCATGTCTGCTTTCGTCACCAGTGTCCTGATGCTTGCGCTTGGCCACTGGCTGCTCGAACCGATTCTTTTTATGCGCGACAACCTCCTTTCGGCCTCGGAAGACCCCGAAAATCCGAATATTCAGGATTCGCCCTACAACCCGAACGACGAAATCGGCGGCGCGATCTCGATTGCCCAGCGCCTGATCCGCCAAAACGCCGACAACATCCGCCGGATCAAGGCCGCTGCCGAGGACCAGATTCACAAGCTCGCCTATTACGACACGCTCACCGGCCTGCCGAACCGCACACTGTTCGTTCAAAAACTCTCGGAACAGGCCCGCCTCACTGAAGACCGGTCCAACTCGCATTTCGCCGTCATCACAATGGACCTCGACCACTTCAAGGACATCAACGACTCGATGGGCCACAATGTAGGCGACGCCATCCTCCGTGCCGTCGGCAAACGACTGCGGGCTGCCCTGCCCCCGACGGCCATTGTCGCCAAGGCGGGAGAGGACGAGTTTGCCATCATGATGCCGCTGAACTCCGATGTAACGACCGCGCGGGATGTTGGCGAGAGGATCCTCGGCGTCATCCGCTCGGAACCGTTCAAGGTCTTCAACGAAAACTTCCAGGTTCGCGCCTCCATCGGTGTCGCGACATATCCGGACGACGGCATCGACCCCGACCAGGTCCTCAAAAACGCGGACATTGCTCTGAACCGCGCCAAGGAAGAAGGGCGGGATTGTCTGAAGGAATATTCGGAGGACTTCGACATTGCGGTCCAGTTGCGTTTCCAGATGCTGCGGGACCTGCGCGACGCGCTCGAACACGGTCAGCTCTCGCTTTATTACCAGCCTCAACTCGACCTTCGCACCGGCAGGCTGATCGGCGCCGAAGCGCTTCTTCGCTGGTGGAAGCCCGACAACAGCAAAGAGGGCGGCCACTTTATTCCACCCGTCGAATTCATCCCGATCGCCGAGCAATCCGGTTTAATCGTGCCCATCGGCGAGTGGGTCCTGCGCGAGGCCTGCGAAAAAGCCATGACATGGCGCGAACACTCCGAACATCCGGTGCGCGTCGCCGTCAACGTATCAGGCGCCCAGTTCCACCAGAGCGATCTCTGCGCGCTCGTCGAGCAGGTGCTCGAAGAGACCGGCCTTCCGGCCCGGCAGCTCGAGATGGAAGTCACGGAAAGCGTCTTCATGGACGATATCAACCATACAATCCAGGTGCTCCAGCACCTCCACTCGATTGGCGTGGAACTTGCGATTGACGACTTTGGCACCGGATACTCGTCGCTGTCCTATCTGCGGCAATTTCCGATCGATCGCCTCAAGATCGACCAATCCTTCATCCGCAACGCGCTGAACAATCCCGACGATGCCTCGATCGCCCGCACGATTGTCGGTCTCGGCCATTCGCTGAACCTCAAGGTCATCGCTGAAGGCGTTGAAACGCAGGATCACGAGCGCTTCCTGGTGACCGAGGGATGCGACGAGGTACAGGGATTTCGATACTCAAGGCCGGTTCCTGCCGACCAGTTTGTGGAGTTCGTTAAAGGATATAACGGCGACCTGTCCAGTTTCGATTGACGGCTTCTTCTTTTCGTTGCCCTTTTCCAGCCCTCGCGTTACTTCTATGGGCATGTCTGGTCCATATGCATTGAAATCGAAAAAAGCTGGCGCGCTTTCCGGATCCGCCCGCATCCCCGGCGACAAGTCCATTTCGCACCGCGCGCTGATGCTCGGCGGCATGACCGTGGGGGAAACAATTATTTCCGGCCTGCTCGAAGGCGAGGACGTGCTCGCCACCGCCGCCGCGATGAAAGCGATGGGCGCGAGAATATACAAGTCCGACGACGGCCTCTGGCATACCTACGGCGTTGGCATTGGCGGACTGCACGAGCCCGCCGAAGTCCTCGACATGGGCAACAGCGGCACCTCGACCCGTCTGCTGATCGGGCTCGTCGCGGGACATAACATCACGGCCTTTTTTACCGGCGACAAATCACTCATCAAGCGCCCGATGAAGAGGGTGATTGCGCCGCTCACCGACATGGGCGCAAGCTTCATGACCCGCAGTGAAGGACGCCTGCCGCTCGGCGTGATGGGCGCGAAAGAGGTGCTGCAGATCGAATACCGCCTGCCCGTCGCCTCGGCACAGGTCAAAAGCGCGGTTCTGCTCGCAGGGCTGTCCGCACGCGGCCGGACGACCGTCATCGAAGCCCACCCGACACGCGATCATACCGAAAATATGCTGCGCCATTTCGGCGTTGAAGTAACAACGGAGACGCTCGAGGATGGCGCAACTGCCATTTCCGTGACTGGTCAGCTGGAGCTTCAGCCCTGCGCAATTGACGTCCCCGCCGACATCAGCTCCGCCGCCTTTCCGCTTGTTGCCGCCCTGATCACCGAAGGATCGGAAGTAACCCTGCCGCGCGTCGGCATGAACCCCTTGCGCACCGGCCTGATCGAGGTCCTTCGGGAAATGGGAGCCGACATTGAATTGTCCGGCCAAAGGACGGACGCGGGCGAGCCGATCGCCACGATCACCGCCCGAGGCACCGGCCCCCTCAAAGGCATCGACGTTCCGGCCTCCATCGTCCCGCGCATGGTCGACGAATTCCCTGTGCTGGCCATGGCCGCCGCCTGCGCACAAGGCACAACCCGCATGAGCGGCCTTGCCGAACTGCGCGTCAAGGAAAGCGACCGCCTGCTGCTCGTGGCCGAGGGATTGAAGGAATGCGGCGTAAACGTTGAAATGGGCGAAGACAGCCTGACCATCCACGGCACCGGCAAACCGCCAAACGGCGGCCCGGCTATCGCCACCGAGCTCGATCACCGTATCGCGATGAGCTTCCTCGTGCTTGGGTGCGCATCCGAAGAGCCTATCGAAATCGACGACCACCGCCCCATCGCCACCAGCTTCCCCGGCTTCGTGGAATTGATGAATGGTCTGGGGGCGGAGATTGAAGGGGACGGTTAATATAAGGCTGTCATCCCGAACGCATGTGAGGGATCTCACGTTGCAGAGCGAAGGCGTCTGGAGATCCCTCGTCGGCCTTGCGGCCTCGCTCGGGAAGACGATCATGAAGGAAGAGGAAACCGAGTGACCTGCAAAGATAACGTAGTCGCCATCGACGGCCCCGCCGCCAGCGGGAAGGGAACGCTGGCGCGCAATCTGGCGGAGAAGCTGGATTACGCCTATCTCGATACCGGCAAGCTCTACCGCGTTGTGGGATGGCGGGTGCTGCGGGACGAGGGCGATCCTGGCGATGAAACCACCGCCGTAAAAGCCGCCAGAGACGTACGCGAGGTGTTCTCGCTCGACATGCTGGCCAACCCGGACCTGACCCGCGACGATGTCGGCGAGGCGGCCTCGAAGGTTTCCGTCTTTCCGGAGGTGCGCGCAGCGCTGCTCGCCCTGCAACAGGACTTCGCCGCCGAGCCTCCCGCCGGACGCAAGGGCGCGGTTCTGGACGGGCGCGACATTGGCACAGTTGTTTGTCCGAACGCGAAGGTAAAGCTCTTTGTCATCGCCGACACGGAAGTGAGGGCCGAGCGCCGATATAAGGAGTTGCAATCCAAGGGCATAGACGTTACATATGAGGCCGTTTTGGCGGACATGCGCAAGCGTGACGCACGAGATTCCGGCAGGGCCGCAGCCCCGCTGAAACCGGCTGACGATGCGGTCATTCTTGACACGTCGACGATGGATCCGGATGAAGTGCTTGAAAAAGCGCTGGAAATCGTTCACTCCGCTTAAACACGAACATCCTTCGCTTCCCTGGGCTTACCGCCTGTAAAAAGGGATGGCGTTGCGGTGATTTCATCTCGAAAGGAAGTACGTAAACATGGCACACGCAGCCGCAAACCTACAAGACAGAGACAATTCGCAGGAGTTCGCTGCCCTCCTCGATGAACAGATGCAGCAAAGAGGGAATTTCGAAGGCAAGGTTGTCGAGGGCCGCATCATCGCGGTCGAGGACGATCATGTCGTCGTCGACGTTGGCCTCAAGAGCGAAGGTCGGGTTGCCCTGAAAGAATTTAATACTCCGGGTCAGGAAACGGAACTTCGCGTTGGCGACAAGGTCGAAGTGTTCGTTGAGCGCATGGAAAATCGCCAGGGCGAAGCCATGCTGTCCCGCGAGAAAGCCCGCCGCGAAGAAGTCTGGATCGAACTCGAAAAGAGCCGCGAGAAGGGCGAACGGGTCACCGGCGTCATTTTTGGGCGCGTCAAGGGCGGCTTCACGGTCGATCTTGGTGGAGCGGTGGCGTTCCTGCCCGGAAGCCAGGTCGATATCCGCCCGATCCGCGACGTTTCCCCGCTGATGGGCACGCCGCAGCCGTTCCACATTCTCAAAATGGACCGCAGCCGGGGCAACATCGTCGTCTCTCGCCGCGCAGTTCTCGAGGAAAGCCGCGAAGAGGCGCGGAGCGACCTGCTCGAAAACCTCAAGGAAGGCCAGGTTCTCACCGGCGTCGTCAAGAACATCACCGATTACGGCGCGTTCGTCGACCTCGGCGGCGTTGACGGTCTCCTGCACGTCACGGACATTTCGTGGAAGCGCATCAACCACCCGACCGAGGCCCTGCAAATCGGCCAGAACGTCGAAGTTCAGGTTATCCGCTACAACGAGGAAAACCAGCGCATCTCCCTCGGCATGAAGCAGCTTGAGAGCGATCCGTGGGAAGGCGTCGAAGCGCGCTTCCCGATCGGCGTCAACTTCACGGGCCGCGTCACGAACATCACCGACTACGGCGCGTTCGTCGAGCTCGAGCCCGGCATCGAAGGCCTCGTGCACGTTTCGGAAATGTCGTGGACAAAGAAGAACGTGCCGCCCGGCAAGATCGTTTCCACGTCGCAGGAAGTGGAAGTCAAGATCCTGGACGTCGACACCGACAAGCGCCGTATCTCTCTCGGACTCAAGCAAACGCAGGAAAATCCGTGGGAGAAATATGCCTCTGAACACAAGCCCGGCGACCTCATCGAAGGCGAAGTCCGCAACGTCACGGAATTCGGGATCTTCGTGGGCCTCACCGACGAAATCGATGGCATGGTTCACCTGTCAGACGTTTCCTGGGAAGATCAGAGCGAAGACGCGCTCAAGGCCTTCAACAAGGGCGACATCGTCAAGGCGAAAATCCTCGATCTGGAGCCTGAAAAGGAACGGATTGGACTCGGTATCAAGCAACTGACCGAAGACCCGTTCGAAGGCGCGATGAGTGGAATCGCCAAGGGTGCGGTCGTCACCGGAACCGTCACCGAGATCACCTCGGGCGGTATCGAGGTCGAGGTCGCCGATGGTGTGACGGGCTTCATCAAGAAGTCGGATCTCTCTCGCGAACGCTCCGAGCAGCGTCCGGACCGCTTCGCTGTCGGCGAAAAAGTCGACGCCAAAGTCGTGTCGATCGAGAAGAAAACCCGCAAACTGGGTTTGTCGATCAAGGCCCGTGAAATCGAGGAAGACAAAGCCGCCATGGAAGCCTTCGGCTCCACGGAAAGCGGCGCGTCCCTCGGCGACATTCTCGGCGCCGCCCTTCAGAGCGGCGGAGATGCCGCCACCAGGGAAGAGAAGGCGGAAAAGAAGCCCAGGGCGAAGAAGGCGAAAGCCGAATCGGACGAGTCGAACGAAAAAGGCGAATAATCCCAAGTTAGGCGCGGCGATTCACCGCCTTCAGCGATATCCACAGGACAAGGCCGGTGCGGTTTCCGCACCGGCCTTCGCTTTTTTTGAAATATGCTTTACGATCAATGACTTTCACTTGACGAACGGGCGTCAACTATTGCAAGTTATCCGGTAACTCAGACGAATTGAACTTTATCGCCTTGCTGCCGTTGTTAGGTAAAGGCCTCATCAAAAAGGATTTTCAAGAGGAGACTGCATGACCAAGTCAGAACTCGTCCAGCGCCTCGCCGAGCGAAACCCACACCTCTACATGCGCGACGTTGAAAAAATCGTCGACACCGTGTTCGAGGAAATCACGCGCGCGCTGGCTGAAGGAAACCGCGTCGAACTGCGTGGCTTTGGCGCATTCTCGGTCAAGGAACGCGAGGCCCGTACAGGACGCAACCCGCGCACCGGCGATACTGTCGAAGTCGAAGCCAAGCGACTACCCTTTTTCAAAACAGGAAAAGCCCTGCGCGAACGGCTGAACGACGAAGAATAAATCAATGCGCGTTATCCGCTGGGTTTCAGGCGCTCTGCTCGGTTTTCTGGCGGTCTCCTTCGCGGTCGCCAACTCCGCGCCAGTTCCTGTGACCTGGAGCCCGTTCCATCCCGATATGACGATGCCGCTCTCGCTCGTCTGCCTTGCCGCGCTCGTTATCGGCTTTGTGGCAGGCAGTTTTATCGTCTGGATCGACCATTTTCCCATCCGCCGCGAGCGCAGGAAGCAACAAAAAGCGATCCGCAAACTCGAGCGTGAGCTGGAATCGGAAAGCGCTCTTGCCGGTTCTTCCGGCGGCGAATCCACCGCCCCGCCCTATCAGCTTGAGGGCCCCAGGACGCTTCAATGACGACAACGACGAACTCCCTTCCCCGGATATTCTGTGCCATCGACACGCCGGACCTTACGGTCGCCCGGACACTCGTCGATTCGCTTCCTCTGGATCGAATCGGTATCAAGTGCGGTCTGGAATTTTTCAGCGCCCGCGGTACGGACGGAATTGAACGGCTTCTTGAGAATCGCGCGGACGCACGTCTGTTCCTCGACCTGAAATTCCACGACATTCCAAATACGGTAGCGGGGGCCGTACATGCCGTTTCGAACCGCCTGCATCCAGCGTACATCAACGTCCACGCGTCAGGCGGCCTTGAGATGATGCGCGCGGCACGCGATTCCTGCGCGCCGGGAACGAAGCTTCTGGCCGTCACGGTACTCACCAGCCTCGACGACACCAGTCTCGAGCAAGTCGGCCAAAACCGCCCTGCCGCCGCGCAGGTCGAGCGGCTCGCGCTCCTCGCCCGGGAAGCGGATCTGGACGGCGTCGTCTGTTCGAGCCACGAGATCGAAACGCTCCGAAAAGCGTGCGGAAACGATTTTGCGCTAATGGTCCCCGGCATTCGCCCGGCGGGCGCGGACGTACAGGACCAGAAACGCGTCATGACGCCGCGCGAGGCACTGGCCAAAGGTGCCACCCACCTCGTCATCGGCCGCCCGATCACAAAAGCCGGCGACCCCGGCGCGGCGGCGCGCGCGATTCTGGACGAACTGCCTTGACCCCGGTCGATGTCAAGATTTGCGGCATTAACGATCCGTACGCGCTCAAAGCTGCTGTCAGGGGCGGAACGAATTATATCGGGCTGAATTTCTATCCGCCGTCACCGCGCTTCGTACCCATTGAAACGGCCGTAACGCTGTCGGGCCTGTGCCCGGATCAGGTCAAGGTCGTCGGCTTGTTCGTCGACCCGACCGACGACGACCTCGCGGGTCCCGTGGAGTACGCATGGCTCGACCTTATCCAGCTCCACGGAGGCGAGAGCCCGGAACGCGTACGGGCGATTCGGGAAAAATTCGGCGTTCCGGTCATCAAGGCTTTTCGTCTGGCCGCTCCGGAAGATCTCGCTGCAACGCGCGATTTCGAGTCCGTCGCCGACTGGTTCCTGTTCGACGCGCGGCCTGCGGACGCAGCGCTTCCGGGCGGCACCGGCCAAAGCTTCGACTGGAATATTCTCGCGGGCTATGAGTGCCCGAAACCATGGATGCTCTCAGGCGGCCTGAACGCCGCCAATATCGAGCAGGCCCTAGAGACCCTCGCTCCCGACGTCGTCGACCTCGCGAGCGGCGTCGAGGACGAACCGGGACGCAAATCCCCCGAAAAAATCGCCGAGTTCTTCGACGTGATGAAACGGACGCGCCGATTCAAGCCGAATTATCTCAAGGCGACATAGCGTCCACCACTGGCGGACACATTTGAATCTTGCCCCTGCGCGCGCGAGTCGGTACCTATGAAGGCTGCAACGCCCGGAGAACGATCATGACGCTCAAACCCAACACCTACCGCGCCGGACCCGACGAGAAGGGCCATTTCGGCCCCTATGGCGGGCGCTATGTCGCGGAAACGCTGATGCCCTTGATCCTGAGCGTCGAGAAGGCATGGGGAGAGGCACGCAACGATCCCGGTTTCTGGGCGGAATTCGAGGGGCTTGCGCGCGATTATATCGGCCGGCCGAGCCCTCTCTATTTCGCCGAGGCGACAACGCGCCATTTCGGCGGCGCGAAAATTTATTTCAAGCGCGAAGAGCTCAACCACACCGGCGCGCACAAGATCAACCATTGCCTCGGGCAGATCCTGCTCGCCAAACGTATGGGCAAGACCCGCATCATCGCTGAAACCGGCGCGGGCCAGCACGGCGTGGCGACGGCCACCGTCTGCGCGCTGTTCGACCTGCCTTGCACCGTCTTCATGGGCGCGACCGATATCGAGCGCCAGAAACCCAACGTCTTTCGCATGAAGCTCCTGGGCGCCGAAGTCCGCCCGGTTACAAGCGGCTCCTCCACCCTGAAAGACGCGATGAACGAGGCCTTGCGGGACTGGGTCGCCAATGTCGAGGACACGTACTACCTGATTGGCACGGTCGGGGGGCCGCACCCGTATCCGGCCATGGTTCGCGATTTCCAGTCGGTGATCGGCAAGGAAACGCGTACGCAGATACTGGAACGCGAGCGCCGCCTGCCCGACAGCCTCGTCGCCTGTATCGGCGGCGGCTCGAACGCCATCGGCCTGTTCCATCCGTTCCTGGACGATTCCGACGTAAAGATGTTCGGCGTCGAGGCTGCCGGGTACGGCATCGAAACCGGCAAGCACGCCGCCTCGCTGAACGGCGGCAAGGCGGGTGTACTGCACGGCATGCAAAGCTATTTTCTTCAGGACGAGGACGGGCAGATACAGGAAGCCCACTCAATCTCCGCCGGACTCGACTATCCCGGCATCGGCCCCGAACACGCCTGGCTGTTCGACCGCAAACGCGTACAGTACGTCTCTGTCACGGACGACGAAGCGATGGAGGCTTTCCAGCTTTGCGCGAAGCTCGAGGGCATCATCCCCGCCCTCGAACCTGCCCACGCCTTCGCCCATGTCATGCGTATGGCCCCGGAGTTGCCAAAGGACCACATCATCGTCCTCAACATGAGCGGCCGGGGGGACAAGGACATATTCACGGTGGCGGAGAAGCTGGGGGTAACGATCTGATGAAAACCCTTTCGCCGAACGCCGCTTCCCGGTTATAAAGGCGCTGATCATGACAAACCGCATCGACAGACGTTTCAATTCGCTCAAGACCAAGGGCCGCTCCGGACTTGTGACCTTTGTCACGGCTGGCGACCCGGATTACGCGCGCAGCCTTGAGATTTTGAACGCGCTGCCCGGCGCAGGGGCCGATCTGATCGAACTGGGCATGCCGTTTTCCGACCCGATGGCCGACGGACCGGCGATTCAGGCGGCAAGCCAGCGCGCCCTCAAAAGCGGCGCGAACATGAAACAGACGTTCCAGATGGTCCGCGCCTTTCGCGAGGGGCACAAGAAGACACCGCTCGTGCTGATGGGCTATCTCAACCCGGTTCTCGCCTTCGGGCCGCTGGCCTTCATGGACGAGGCCGCCGAATCCGGCGTGGACGGACTCATCATCGTCGATCTGCCGCCGGAGGAAGACGTGGACATCCGCGTGCTGGCCAGAGAGCGGGACATCCATATCATCCGTCTCGTCGCCCCGACAACCGACGACGCGCGCCTGCCCGTCGTTCTGAAAGGGGCGGGAGGTTTCCTCTATTTCGTCTCGATCACGGGCGTCACCGGCACGGCCAGCGCCGACGCCTCAAAAGTGGCGGTGAGCGTCGCGCGCCTGCGGCAATCGAGCGATTTGCCTGTTGCCGTCGGTTTTGGTATAAAGACGCCCGGCGATGCCGCTGAAATGGCGAAAGCGGCAGACGCGGTGGTGGTCGGTTCGGCCATCGTTACAACGATCGCTGACCACCTCGATGCCCCGGACATGCCACAAAAGGTATTGGAACAGGTAAAAGCACTGCGTGAAGCGCTCGACCAGGAGACAATGTCTTAAGAGCGTCACCCGCCCCTTCCCAGGAGAGAAAAATGAACTGGATAAGCAACATTATCCGCCCGAAAATCCGCTCCTTCGTGCACCAGCAAAAAGAGGTACCGGACAATTTGTGGCAAAAATGCCCGGGCTGCGAAGGCATGCTGTTTCACCGCGACCTCGAAAACAGCCTCAATGTCTGCTATCACTGCGGCCACCACCTGAAAATCGATATCTTCAAGCGCCTCGAACTGCTTTTTGACGAGGGCCGGTACGAGAAAATTGCCCTGCCTGACGTTCCGCACGATCCGCTCAAGTTCAAAGACAGGAAGAAGTACGCCGACCGCCTGAAGGAAACCCAGAGCAGGACAGGACGGGACGAAGCCATTATCGTCGCAAAAGGAACCATCGAAGGCGCTCCCGTCGTCATCGCCGGATTCGATTTCTCCTTCATGGGCGGATCGATGGGAACGGCCGTCGGGGAAGGCCTCGTACGCGCAGCCGAAACCGCTGTACGCGAGCACGCCGCTCTGCTCGTCATCCCGGCTTCGGGCGGGGCGCGCATGCAGGAAGGCATGCTCTCGCTGATCCAGATGCCGCGCTCGATCATCGCGGTCGACATGGTCAAGGAAGCGGGCCTGCCTTATCTCGTTCTCCTCACAGACCCGACGACCGGGGGGGTCAGCGCCTCCTTCGCCATGGTCGGCGACATCCACATTTCCGAGCCCGGCGCCATGATCGGCTTCGCGGGCAAGCGCGTCATCGAGGAAACCATTCGCGAAAAACTTCCCGAAGGCTTCCAGACAGCGGAATACCTGCTCGAACACGGCATGATCGACATGGTCGTGGAGCGCAAGGACCTCAAGGCCACCATCGGCCGTATTCTCGATCTGCTGATGAACGTCCGGAAAGAGAACGGAAACGGCGGCGGCGGACGCAAGAACAGGAACGGCAACGGGAAAAAATCCGGCCCGTCCAAAGTCTACAGATCCGCCCCGATCGATTATGCAAGCGCCGCACGTACGGCCGGAACGGTCGCCTCACTCGAAGACAAAAAGAAAGAGCGCACCCGCAAGACGGCGGTAGTGGCAGAACAAGCCGAAAACACGGCGCGCCCGCGCAAGTCTGCCGCTGGCGGCTAGATGCACGCGGCGGACCTGCACCACCCGAACCGTACGCTGGAAGACAAGCTCCGGACCCTGTACGTTCTTAACCGCGACAAGACGGTCGATCTCGGTTTCCGGAGACCCTATCTCGATCTGTTGGCCGCGTTCGGCAATCCCCACGAAAAACTGCCGCCTGTCATCCATGTCGCGGGCACGAACGGCAAGGGATCGGTGATCGCCACCCTGCGCGCGATTCTCGAAGCCGCCGGACTGCGCGTTCACGTCTATACCTCGCCGCATCTGATCCGCTTCAACGAACGGATTGTTCTTGCCGGTGAGGAAATCGGCGACGGCCCGCTTGAAGCACTGATCGACGAGGCGCTGGAGAAAAACGGCGACGGCGCGATCACCTTCTTCGAAATCACGACCGCCATCGCCTTTGCGGCATTCGCGCGGTCGCCTGCCGATATCTGCCTGCTTGAGGTCGGCCTGGGCGGGCGGCTCGACTGTACGAATGTCGTAACGCGCCCGCTCGCCACCGTGATTACGACGATATCCCGAGACCACCAGGAATTTCTCGGTGAGAGCCTCACCGACATCGCCGGAGAAAAGGCCGGGATCTTCAAGCCAGGCTCCCCGGCCGTTCTCGGTTACCAGACCGGGGAAGGCCTTCGGAGCGGCGTCGTCCCCGTGTTCGAAAGCAAGGCGCGGGACCGCGGGATTCCCCTGTACAAGGCGGGTAGCGACTGGTCGTGCGAATCCGGCGAGGATAACCGGATGCGTTTTCGGTTCGGAGAGAGGATGATTTCTCTTCCTCGCCCGAACCTCGCCGGAGACCATCAGGTTCTCAACGCGGGCGCGGCACTTGCCACGTTACACGTTCTCCCGCCCGCCCTTCAGGTCCGGATTTTCGGAGGAGAGGCTGTCAGTAAAGGCCTTCTGTCCGTTCGCTGGCCGGCGCGTTTGCAAAGGATCGGCGATGGCGCCCTCAAAAACGTGATACCGCCCGGCTGGGAGGTCTATGTCGATGGCGGCCACAACGACTCGGCCGGTGACGTCCTCGCCGCACAAGCCCGGAACTGGAGCGCGCGCGACGGCCTGCCGCTGCACATCCTCGCCGGGATGCTGAAGAAAAAGGATCCGCGTCCTTTCCTGCAGCCGCTGGTCCCCCACGCCGCCACCCTTTCGGCCATGACCATACCCTGCGCCGCGGACGAGTCGTTCACGCCCGGGGAGCTTGCGGCCAAACTCGGAACACCGGTCGACTCGCTTGACGAAAAAACAATTGGCGCGGGCCTTTCCGCCTTCTTCGCACGGCATGACGGGCCGGGACGACTGCTGATCTGCGGCTCGCTCTACCTTGCCGGAGACGTTCTCGCTACCGAAGGTATGGAAAAAATTGAAAAAACAGATTTTCTTCCCTAATTTGCAACATTGCGGGCGAAAAATTGCCGTAAACCGCGTTATAGTCTTCAAGACAAAGAATAATTTCTTACAAACGAGCAGACCCACATGACCCAGCAAATCGTTCTCGTCGACGACGACCAGAATATTACCACCTCCGTCTCCATGGCGCTCGACGCAGAAGGCTATGACGTGCGCACCTACAATGACGGCGAGGAAGGCTATCTCGGCATCATGGAAAGGACGCCGGATCTGGTCGTTCTCGACATCAAGATGCCGCGCATGGACGGAATGGAGGTTCTGACCAAACTGCGCGAAAAGAGCGCCGTACCGGTCATCTTTCTGACCTCCAAGGACGACGAGATCGATGAGGTTCTGGGTCTTCGCATGGGCGCCGACGACTACATCACCAAACCGTTCTCACAGCGCCTCCTGATCGAGCGCATCCGCGCCCTGCTGCGCCGCGAATCGCTCCGCAACCAGCCGTCCGAGCCCGAAAGCGGTGAAAAGGTCGTCCGCGGCCAGCTCGAACTTGACGACGCGCGGCACCTGTGCACCTGGAAAGGTGAGCCGGTCAACCTGACTGTAACGGAATATCTGCTCGTCAAATCGCTCGCCCAGCGTCCCGGACACGTCAAGAACCGGGATCAGTTGATTGATATGGCCTATGGTGAGAATATCTATGTCGATGACCGGACGATCGATTCGCACATTAAGCGGGTTCGGAAGAAGTTCAAGGCCGTCGACGAGGAATTCAACCAGATCGAAACGCTCTATGGCGTGGGGTATCGCTACAAGGACGCGTAACATTTTCCGCAAACGGAACCGAAAGGCCGGAACGGACGAGTTGTCGCCCGCCCTCAGGAAACGCTGGACCCGCGCGGGGCGCAGCCCGGTCGGTCTTGCGCCGCGGATACTCGGCGTCAATGTCGTACCGATCCTCATTCTCGGCTTTTCGATCCTCTATCTCGGTCAGTACAAGGAAAGCCTCGTACAGGCGGAGCTTGAGACCCTGAAGGCACAGTCCCAGCTCTTCGCCGGAGCCATTGCGGAAGGCGCGGTTCGCCCCGCCGTGTCGGCCGAGGCGATCATCTTTCAGGACCCGTCCGAAACCGAAGCCCTGATCCCCGAGCTTTCCCGCCGCATGGTCCGGCGTCTCTCGGAGACGACGCAGGCCCGCACAAGGCTGTTCGACTCGAAGGGCAATCTGATCGGCGATTCCCATCAGCTCATGGGTCCGGGCGGAATCGTCCAGATCATCCCGCTGGACGCCCCCGAAACCGGTTTCACGGCCGAAAAACTGGCAGAGAACATTACGCGCGTTTTCACGGCGCTGCTGCCGCAAAACATTACCCTGCCGAACTGGCCGCAAAACCGGACCGGCAAGGCACAAGCCTATCCCGACGCCCGGGCAGCCATGGAAGGCAACATCGCCGCCTCCGCGTGGCGTAACGCCGACGGGTCGATCACCCTCTCGGCCGCCGCACCGGTGCAGAAGATCAAGCAGGTTCTCGGCGTCGTCCTGCTGACCCGCGACGGCACGAACATCGAGGCCGCGATTGCCCGCGTGCGGATGGATATCCTGCGCGTCTTTTTCGGAACCCTGTCGATTACCGTGCTTTTGTCGCTGTACCTCTCCAGCGTCATCGGCCGCCCGCTGAAAAAGCTTGCCGTTGCGGCGGAAGCCGTGCGACTCGGCAAGGGCCGGGACACCCAGATTCCCGACCTCTCCGAACGCCGCGACGAGATCGGCGAACTGTCAACCGCCCTGCGGGAAATGACCAACGCGCTCTGGAGCCGGATGGATACGATCGAGCGCTTTGCCGCCGACGTCTCGCACGAGATCAAGAACCCGCTGACCTCGCTGCGGAGCGCTGTCGAGACCGCAGCCCGCCTCACGGACCCCGGGAAGCGCGACAGGCTGATGGAGATCGTCCTTCATGACGTGCAGCGGCTCGACCGACTGATCAGCGACATCTCCAACGCCTCGCGGCTGGACGCGGAGCTGTCGCGCGAGGAACTTGGGACGGTCGATCTGCGCGCCATATTGCTCCAGCTTCTGGACGCAATGCGTACCCCGCTCGAGCGCGCCGACAACAGCAAGGAAGCAACCAATGTCGACCTCGAGAGACAAAATATCGTTCTCGACATTCCGGAAAACGAGTCGTTCCTCGTCAAGGGCAACCAGAGCCGCCTTGCGCAAGTTTTCCGAAATCTGATCACCAACGCCCTGTCCTTTTCGCCGCCCGGCGGCATTGTGACGATCCGGGTCGAGCCAAACAAGCTGACCGTCGCGGTTCACATCGAGGATCAGGGACCCGGCATACCGGAAAGCAAACTGAGCTCGATCTTCGACCGGTTTTACACCGAACGCCCGCAACACGAGAAATACGGCAGCCACTCCGGTCTCGGTCTCTCCATCGCCCGTCAGATCGTTGACAATCACGGCGGCGAGATCTTCGCCTCCAACATCATCGGCGACGACAAGGCCGTCAAAGGCGCCCGCTTCACCGTCATCCTCCACCCCGCCTGAGATTCCATCCCCGCCCTCATCGGGGACACAATAACTTTATGTGTCCCCATTGCAGTGGGGACACATAAAGTTATTGTGTCCCCGGCGGGTCCCCATGGAAAGCCGTTATCGGCTGAGCTCGGGCCAGAACGTTCGATCATCCCGGATGTAAGTTTGAAGAGCTTTGTGCTGATGGTCGTTAACCCTCATCCGCAAGCCGACGGCCGTCCAGAATTCGTCGTCGCGGCCAGACACGACCTGTTCCGCTCCGAGTTGTTCGACCTCCAGTCCGATGCCGCGCAGAACGTCCCTTCGTGCGTCGGTTGTAAATGTGACAAGGGCCTCTATGCCTCGGTTCTGCGCGAGTTCAAAGCACGCACAGAGGATCTTTTCGCCGAGCCTTTCCTCACCCCCCGTCCCCAGACGGCTTATGTCCCAGACGTTGCCATTCCTGTAATCCACCGATCTCGTGAGCGACGGAAACATCTCGAGAAGATAACGACGTGTCGTTGGTACAAGACGCAAACATCCGACAATCCGGTCCTCGCGGAAACTGACAATGTGCATTGTAGCGTCATGGTCGGCGCTATCATACTCACCCCCGTCCTCGACCCGGATGTCGTCAGCCTCGTACCCTTGCCGGTCGATGAATTCCGCTTTCCGAAATGCATGAACGAGGTGCCGCAATTCCGGAGTCGAGGCATGGTCGACGAGCAAGAATTTCTCACTTTGTGCAAAATCGTGCGACATGACCAGGCAAAGACCATGCGGCACGCACTATGTCAACAGAAAAGACGGGAACAACGGAGACACAGCAACCCTTTGAATCCCGACGTTCATCCGACCCCCTCGATCGCGCGCAAGAACAGATGCGGATTTTCGCGGTTCACGAGCCGGTACAGCTTCGCGGGTCTGCGCCCGCTGTCTCGAAACGCGCCCGTTTCTTCAACGACATTCGCCGAGAGCATACGCCGCCGGAACGACTTCGCGTCGAGCCGCTGACCCAGAACGATCTCGTAAACGACTTGCGCGTCGCCGAGCGAGAAGACCTCCGGCAGAAGAAAGAGCGGCGAACTCGTCGTGAGAGCACGCTCCCTGAGCCTCCCGCACGCTTTTGCCAGAATCTCCGCATGATCGAAGGCGAGCGCACCGTCGATTCCTCCGTCCTGAACACGGATCCAGCGAAGCGGCGCTACGTTCGCGGCAGGAGGAGGAAGCACCGAATCAGGGCTCAGCGCCATATAAAGACAGGAGACGGTCCAGTACCGGGGATCCCGCCCCGCGTCCCCCGCCGTGAAAAGCTGCTCGATATAGGTCGGCCGAAGCCCGCATTTTTCCGTAACCGCACGCCGTGCGGCGCCCTCAAGGTTAAAATCCCTCTCCATATCGACAAATCCACCAGCCAAAGACCACGCCCCGAGAAACGGGAGGCTTTGTCGCTTGCGCAGCAGCACATGCAACGCCCCATCAAAGATGGTGAAAACAGCCACTTCCACGCGGACGTTCGGTCGCGCGTAACGCTCGGGATCGTAGTTCCGTAAATAGCCGAGCTCGGATGTCAGACCCGGTCGCTTCATGCCCGTACCCCTGTTCTTGGCTCTGCGCCAATTTCGAAACAACGGAATTTCAAGGATCAGGGTAGGAAGGTCGACCGCGAAGGTCCACATAAAGGGCCTTGCGCCACCAATAATAACGGGGATAAACCTGCGACCGGATTTACCCACTGGACGCACTTTGCAAACGGCTTATGATTGGTCCGGGTTCCCTACGCCCGAATACGTCCCGCAGAGGAGAAGATATGTCGGCCAGCCAGCATCCGGAAAAACTTCTCATCGTCACCGGCCTGTCCGGGGCTGGTATGTCGTCGGCACTCAAAAGCCTCGAGGATTTCGGCTACGAGGTCCTCGACAATTTTCCGATACCGCTGCTCGACCCGCTGCTCGATCAGGAGGAAACGGAAGGAAGGCGTATCGCCGTCGGGATCGACTCGCGCACGCGCGGCTTCAGCCCTGTCGCGCTCATCGACACGGTCGACCGCCGCGGCGCGGAGCTTCTTTTCATGACCTGCGACGACGCCGTGCTGCAAAAGCGCTTCACCGAAACGCGCCGCAAACACCCGATGGCCAAAGACAAGCCCGTCAAGGACGGCATCCGGCTGGAGCACACGCTGCTCGAACCGGTCCAGGCCCGGGCGCATCTCGTCATCGACACGAGCGGCCTGTCAATCCACGATCTGCGGCGCATGATGGAGGGGTATTACGGCTCGCCCGAAGGACGGCTTACGACCACGATCATGTCCTTCGGTTACCGCAACGGCCTGCCGCGCGAGGCCGATATCGTCATGGACGTACGCTTCCTGCGCAACCCGCACTGGGACCCGAAACTGAAACCACTGACCGGAAAACAAAAGAAAGTGGGGGCTTATATCGAAGAGGACGAAAATTTTGCCCCTTTCATCGAAAATCTGAAAAAAACGCTGGCGGTCGCGCTGCCGCGCTACGCCCACGAGGGAAAAACCTATCTCACGATCGCCATCGGCTGCACCGGCGGCAAACACCGGTCGGTTTATGTCGCGGAACGTCTGGCCGAGTGGCTCGAACATAGGAAACTGCCGGTGCATATCGTGCACCGGGATATGCCGGCTTAAGTTACAGGCCCGGCGTTTTCGGCCCGCTATATCCGGGTGTCACCATTTGCGATGCGACCGGCGCGGAAGCGGCGGCGGCAGCCAAACCAAATACTGACTTGCTAAGCGTTGTCATTCTACATCACCCTCAAATGTAAAAAGTGCATTTTCCTTCGACACACCCTCGCCCGTAAAGGTGCGGAAGACAACTTTCGAGCGTCCGTCCGCGTCTTTTTCGGGCGTGACGTGGTAAAGCGTGCGCGACTTCGTCTCGTCCGAGAGATCCTCAAGCCGCCGCTTTTCGTTCAGCGCACCAACAAGATTCGCCACGCGCTTTTCGGACAGGTTTTCGCTCTCTTCCGCATCGACCACCACATATTCGCCGAAGGGAGCGTAATCGGAAACCGCATCGCTCCACTGCAAAATCCAGAACGATTTCGGGTTCGCGGCGTCCTTCCGAAACGCGTATTTCGGCCGGACGGCCTCTTCGTTAAAATCAGCGTTGCTCATGCCTTCGTCTCGACCTTGATCCTTGTACGATCTTCGCGGAAGCTTTACCTTGCTTTTTCTCTTTTCCTTTCCGATAACACTCGCACGGAAAGGTGAAGATCCGATTAAGCACATTATACAGGAAGAGGAATTCAAAATGCCAACTTCTCCGCAAGTCGTTGAGAATGACCACAAAGTTAAGGATATTGCCCTTGCGGAATGGGGGCGTAAGGAGATCGTCCTCGCCGAAAAGGAAATGCCGGGCCTGATGGCCACGCGCGATGAGTACACAAAGGAACAGCCGCTCAAGGGCGCGCGCATCGCGGGCTGTCTGCACATGACGATCCAGACGGCCGTGCTGATCGAAACGCTGGTCGAGCTGGGCGCGGAGGTCCGCTGGAGCTCGTGCAATATCTTCTCGACTCAGGACCACGCCGCCGCGGCCATCGCCGCCGCCGGGATCCCCGTCTATGCATGGAAAGGCATGAACGAAGAGGAATTCTGGTGGGCGATCGATATGACGATCAAAGGCCCGAACGGCTGGACACCGAACATGATCCTCGACGACGGGGGCGACCTGACGCTGCGGATGCACGAGAAATATCCGGAACTCCTCAAAGACGTGAAAGGCATTTCCGAAGAGACCACGACCGGCGTCCACCGCCTGTATGAAATGGCGAAAAAAGGCACGCTCAAGGTCCCGGCGATCAACGTCAACGACAGCGTCACCAAGTCCAAATTCGACAACAAATACGGCTGCCGCGAGAGCCTCGTCGACGGCATCCGCCGCGCCACCGACGTTATGATGGCGGGCAAGGTCGCGGTCTGCGCCGGCTTCGGGGATGTCGGCAAGGGCAGCGCCGAATCGCTGCGCAACGCGGGCGCGCGCGTCCTCGTCACCGAAATCGACCCGATCTGCGCGCTTCAGGCCGCCATGGAAGGCTTCGAAGTCACGACAATGACCGAGGCCGCGCCGCGCGGTGATATCTTCGTGACCACGACCGGGAACGTCGACGTCATCACGGTCGACCACATGCGCGCGATGAAGGACGGTGCGATCGTGTGCAATATCGGCCATTTCGACAACGAAATTCAGGTCGAGCCGCTACGCAACATGAAATGGCACAACGTCAAACCGCAGGTCGACGAAATCGAATTCCCGGACGGCAAGCGGATTATCCTTCTGGCCGAGGGCCGCCTCGTCAATCTCGGCTGCGCCACCGGCCACCCGAGCTTCGTGATGAGCGCGTCTTTCACCAATCAGGTGCTCGCGCAAATCGAACTCTGGAAGAACCACGACAAATACGAGAATCAGGTGTACGTCCTCCCCAAACACCTCGACGAAAAAGTCGCAAGGCTCCACCTTGAAAAACTCGGCGTCAAACTGGAACAACTCAGCCGGAAACAGGCCGACTATATCGGCGTGGACGTTAAAGGCCCGTTCAAGAGCGACCTCTACAGATATTGATCTTAACCTGGGACAGTTACTTTTTCGACGAAAAAGTAACTGTCCCAAGATTATCGACAAATGCTTTGCTGCCGAGCGGATGGCCGGACGATTCGCTCTTCCTTATATCCTCAATGATTCCAGGTTTGACTTCCCGTCCCAGAAACTCCGCCCAGCAGGGAATCATGTCCGTTAAAGGCGACATCGCAAGACGGACATCGGGATGATACAGGCCGAGATGCGCCGCTGCGCTGCTCCACCTGTAATCCCCCGGATTCCCCACGATTCCGGACGCGACCGGATTCATCTCGATATACCGGACAGCGGCCAGCGTATATGCCTCGTCCATCACATAAGAGGCGAAACGCGCCTGCCACAGATGCCCCGTCCAGCCTTCCCGTTTGTTCACCATCATCGTATAGCGTCTGTGAATCTGGGAAACGGTCAGGCGCAAGGAGTCCTCCGTTTCAGGGACCATGACGAGATGTACGTGATTCGGCATCAGGCAATACGCCCAAAGGCTTGTCTTTCCGGCCTGACACCATTCGTCGAGAAGGTCGAGATAATACCGGTAATCATTGTCGTTAAAAAAAGTCTGTTGACGGCGGTTTCCCCTTTGTATGACATGATGCGGATAACCGGGAACGACCAGTCTGGACGAGCGGGGCATGAGGCTTTTTCCTAATTCTAAAAAATTTACATTAACCCGGGACAGTTACTTTTTGAAGGAAAAAGTAACTGTCCCTATTTTTGTTTTCCTGGTCGCGCTTGGCGTCGTTGTCCTGCAATTGCACCTCGCCCCGCCGCCGACGCTTGACGAGGATTCGGACGAGTATCTTCGCGTCGGTTATGAACTTTATACGGACGGCGTATTTACCGACGGGGGTATGACGGACGAAAATGGCAAGGGCATGTTCTTTGCCCCCGTCTTTCCGGCGTTTCTCGCCGGGCTGATGGTCGTGAGCGAACCGTTTGCGGAATCGGCGCGTTGCGTGCTGTTCGATCGGGGCTGGGATTCCTGCGGACCGTTTTCCGCCCTTGTTTATACGCAGGCGGTTCTTGCGGCGATCACCGCTTTTCTCGTATGGCTGTCGGCGACTGTCATCACCGAACGCAAGGTCGCCGCATGGCTTGCCATGATCCTGGCGCTCGGCGCCGAAGCGTACGCTTATTTCGCCGGCATCATGATGACCGAGACCCTGACCTTTCTGTTTTTTACGGGCGCAAGCCTTGCCGCTGCCGCGGGCTGGAAACGCAAAAGCCCCGCCCTCTGGATGCTGGCAGGCGTTCTTCTTGGTGCCGCCGCCCTGACACGACCCGGCTTTGCCTATCTTCTTTATGGCGCTCTGCCCGCTCTGATTGTCGCCATGGCTTTTTTGAGAACTCTCGACTGGCGCAGGCGCGCCTTAATTCCGCTTCTGTTTCTCGTCGGCTACGGGCTGGCGGCGGGCCCGTGGATGATCCGGAACTTCGTGACATTTGGCGACCTCGCCATATCGAAAGGCTATGCCGGCTACATTTTCGTCCAGCGCGCCTCCTTCAACCGGATGAGCTGGGACGAATGGCGCGCTTCATTCATCTACGGCCTGCCCGATTTCGGAGACTCGCTCGCCGGGGATCTTTTCCCGCCAGAGCGATTCGAGCGCCTGGACTATGCCAATCCCGAGGGTTATTACCAGCTTGGCAACCGCGCTTTCCGCGACGACATGCTTGAGGAAGCCGGCGACGAGGACAGGCTTCTCGGTTATCTGATCGAAAAGGAAGTCCTCGGCAATCCCGGCAAGCATATTGCCGTCACCTTTTCGCTGCTCTGGCGGGGTGTGTGGGTCAGCAAGTATTGGGGCATGGTCGCCATTCCGCTGTTTCTGGCGGTTTTCTTCGCCGCCCTGCGCCGGCGATGGGGATCCTTCATCCTCTATTCGCTGCCCGGATGGTACATGGCGGGCTTCCATGCGTTTACGAGCGTGGGCGTCGTGCGTTACAACCTGATTCTCGTTCCCTGCCTTGCCATCGGCGCGTCGGTCGCGTTACTCTGGGCGTACGATCTGGCCGCAAGGCGCTTCAGGAAACAGGACGGGGTGCAGTGACGAACGCTCTTTCGATGATTCAGGTCTTCCATCTGACCGGCTTTGCCTTTCTTCTGGCGACGGGCCAGATTCTCTTCAAACAGACCGCGTCAACGCTCTCTGCGCCCCTTGCCTCGATCGAGGGGCTGACGGCGCTTGCCTTTAACCCGTGGTTCTGGCTGGCGCTCATGCTCTACGGCGCGGCGACGCTTCTGTGGATCATGATCCTCCAGACCGTGCCGCTTTCGCTTGCCTACCCGTTCATGGCGCTCGGGTTTGTCCTCGTGCCGCTTGCCTCGTGGCTGTTCTTCAAAGAAACCCTGACGCTCGGCTACGCGGCAGGTGTCGGGTTCATCATTCTCGGCCTCGGCCTGATTACCGCGTCCGCCAAATGAGCGCCCGGAAACCCGACATCGCGGTCGTCATCCCGTGCTTTCGCGTCAGAGAGAAGATCGCGGAGGTCGTGTCCGCGATCCCGCCGCAGATCAAGCGAATCTATTGCGTCGATGACGCCTGTCCCGACGGGTCGGGCGAGGCGATCCGGGCGCTGTCCGATCCGCGCGTACGCCTGCTCTCCCACGAAGTCAACAAGGGCGTTGGCGGCGCGGTCGTCACCGGTTACCGCGCCGCGCTCGAAGACAGAGCGGACATCGTGGTCAAGATCGACGGCGACGGACAAATGGACCCGGCGCTCATTTCCGCCTTCGTCCGGCCGATTCTCGCGGGCGAAGCCGACTACACGAAAGGCAACCGTTTCTACCGCATCGAGGACGTACGCGGCATGCCGCCCGTACGGATCTTCGGCAACGCGGTCCTGAGCTTCATGACAAAGCTCTCGAGCGGGTACTGGCATCTGTTCGACTCGACGAACGGCTACACGGCGATTCATGCCTCCGTCCTGCGCGCCCTTCCGCTTGAAAAGCTCAGCGAACGCTACTTCTTCGAAAGCGACATTCTCTTTCGCCTCAACACCGTGCATGCCTGCGTCCGCGACATTCCGATGCAGGCCGTGTACGCGGACGAGAGAAGCAACCTCAGGATCGGCAACATCCTGCTTCCCTTTTTCACCGGCCATATGAGAAACTTCCACAAGCGGATCGTTTACAACTATTTCCTGAGGAATTTTTCCATCGCCTCGCTCGAGCTCGTGCTCGGCACGCTGCTCCTGACATTCGGCCTCGTCTTCGGCCTTGCGAGTTGGAACGTGTCGCTGGCCGAAGGAGTCCCGGCCACTCCCGGCACGGTGATGCTCAGCGCGCTTCCCGTTCTGATCGGCGTACAGCTTTTACTCTCGTTTCTCCAGTACGACATTTCCGCAACGCCGACGCGCGCGATCCACCCGTCGATCGACATGGACGAAACAACCCGCGATTCCCCTCCCGGCAATTGACGGCGGCACCGGATCGGGTTATGCATGCCTTCATGACCGAATGCGGCGAACATATTTTGTGCATCGACTGCCCCGACCAGCCCGGCATTGTCGCCGCCGTGGCGGGAACGCTGCGCGACTACGGATGCAATATCGACGAATCCTCCCAGTTCAACGACAAGCTTTCCGGGCATTTTTTCATGCGTACGGTCGTACGTCCATACGAGGACGGCGCGAGCATTGAACGACTCCGCAAGGCGCTCGAGCCGCTCGCCGACAAATACGCCATGCGCTGGTCCCTGCACGATTGCGCCCGGAAAGTGCGCACGCTCGTCATGGTGTCGAAAGCCGATCACTGCCTCAACGACATCCTCTACCGCTGGCGCACCGGCCACTTGCCGGTCGATATCACGGCCGTCGTCTCGAATCACGAGAACAATCGGAAGCTCGTCGAGGACCGCGGGCTGCGCTTCGTGCATCTGCCCGTCACAAAGGACACCAAAGAGGCCCAGGAAGAAAACCTCGCCGCCCTGATCCGCGAGACGGACAGCGAACTTGTAGCGCTGGCCCGTTACATGCAGATACTGTCCGACCCGTTCTGCCGGACGCACGAAGGCCGCGTCATTAACATCCACCATTCCTTCCTGCCCGGTTTCAAGGGAGCGAAGCCATATCATCAAGCGTACGAGCGCGGCGTAAAAATTGTCGGCGCCACCGCCCATTTTGCGACCAGCGACCTTGACGAAGGCCCGATCATCGAACAGGAAACCGTACGCATCGACCATACAAAGACGCCTGAAAAGCTTCAGGTCCTCGGCAAAGACATCGAGGCCCGCGTCCTGTCTCGCGCCATTCTCGCCTTCGCCGAACGCCGCATTTTCCTTCAGGGTCGCCGGACGATCGTCCTTTAGAGACTTGTTCGAGCCCGAAGCTGGCTTTACACTGGTCCACCGTGGCGAGCAAAAAGCATAAATCATTGATTGGCAGGCTTCTGGCCCAGATCTGCGGCGCGGATCAAGCCGAGGCGGAGCGAGCTCGCCTTGAGGCCTTTCTTGCAGCCGTCCCCGGCGAATATTGCGGGTTCTCCGCGGAAGGCACGCCCGCTTTCAGCCGGGGCTTTGCCGAGATCCTGAAACTCCGCCGCATTGAGAACCTTCAGGACATCCAGAACTGCCTCGCCCCGGGAAGCGCCGCCGCGCTGGAGAGCATGGCGACACGTCTGCGAGAGCGCAGTCAGGGCTTCAGCATCGTCGTCGAAACATTCGATGGCGAAAAAACGTTAAAACTCTCGGGCGCGCGCGGCTACGATCTGTCCGGCGAAGATCGTTACGACGTCTACTGGGTCGAGGACATTACCGACGAGACATGGGAGAAAAAGCGGCTCGAAACACGCTGCGAAAAAACTGCCGAAGATCTTCAGCGCCTCCAGGGTGCCCTCGACCGGGTCGCCTTTCCGCTATGGATGCGCAATGAGGACACCGAGTTCGTCTGGTGTAACAAGGCCTACGCCGATTCGCTCGACTCCACCCCGGCGACCGTCATCGCGCGGCAACTGGAGCTATCGACCACAGCCGCGCGCAAAGGCAAAGGCGGCACGTCCCGCCCGCTGAGGGCTCTGGCGAAAGACGCGATAAAAGACGACGAGACCAAAACCCTGCGATCCCACAGCATCATAAAAGGCAAGCGCCGCCTCCTCGACATCACCGAAACACCGATTGCCGAGTTCCGGATCTGCTTCGGAACCGGCCGGGACGTAACCCGCGAGGAGGAACTCGAAAGCGAACTCAAACGCTATGTCTCGGCCAACAAGGAACTGCTCGAACAGCTCCGGACGGCCATTTCAATCTTCGGAGCGGACCAGAAACTCGAATTCTACAACTCCGCTTTCGCCCAGCTCTGGGACCTCAACGACCAGTGGCTCAACAGCCAGCCGCGCCTTTCCGAAATCATGGAGAAGCTGCGCGAAACCCGCCGCCTGCCAGAACAGGCTGATTTTCGCAAATACAAGCAGAGCTGGCTCACCATGTTCACGAGCCTGATCGACCCTCATGAAGACATGCTGCACCTGCCCGACGGCAGCGCCCTGCGCATGTTGGCGATCCCGCACCCTATGGGCGGACTGATGATGACCTTTGAGGACGTTACGAGCCGCCTCGAACTTGAAAGCTCGTACAACACCCTGATCGCAGTTCAGAAGGAAACGCTCGACAATCTCGCCGAGGGCGTTGTCGTGTTCGGTTCGGACGGCCGCATCAAGCTCTGGAACCCTTCCTACGCGAGGATGTGGGGCCTCAATCCCGAGGACCTCGACGGCGAGCCGCACATCACCCGGATTATCGACAAACGCGCCAACTTGTTCGAGGCGCCGAGCTGGGACGAGCAACGCGACCGAATGGTCAAGCTCGGGCTCGAACGTCGCCAGAAAGAGGGGCGCGTCATCCGCCGCGACGGCAGCGTCCTTGACTACACGACCGTTCCGCTCCCCGACGGCGGCGTCCTTATTTCGTGGGCCGACGTCACGGACACGGTGCGGGTCGAAAACGCCCTGCGCGAAAAAAACGCCGCGCTGGAAACGGCCGAGCGGCTCAAGCTCGATTTCCTCGCGAACGTCTCCTACCAGCTCCGCACGCCCCTGAGCGCGATCATGGGGTTCACGGAAATCCTCGACAAGGAGTATTTCGGTGAACTCAATTCGCGCCAGAAGGAGTACACGAAGAGCATGTACGAGGCCAGCGAGCGCCTCCTCGGCCTCATCAACGACATTCTCGATCTTTCGACGATCGAGGCCGGATACCTGTCTCTGGAGCTGGAGGAGATCAGGGTCCGCAAGATGCTGGCGCGCCTGCTCGATCTGGTGCGCGAATGGGCGCGCAAGGAACATGTCGATATCGAACTCGACTGCCCGCGGGATATCGGTGCGATCACCGCCGACGAACGACGGCTCAAACAGGTTCTTCTGAACCTGATTCGCAACGCGATCAGCTTCACGCCGCAAGGCGGCAAGATAAGGCTTGCGGTCACCCGGAACGACGCTGTCGTCACCATCATCGTTTCGGACACGGGAGTCGGTATCAAACCGGAGGATCAGGAACGCATTTTCCAGCCCTTCGAACGCGTCCAGAACGTCACCCGTCAGGACGGCGTCACGGCGCGCGGTGGTGCGGGCCTTGGTTTGTCCCTTGTAAAAAACATTATCGAACTGCATGGCGGAACGATCGCCATCAAGAGCGAACCGGGCCGCGGCACGGACGTGATCATCCGTTTGCCGCAACCCGACGGGAAAAGCGGAAAGGCATAGAGGAGTTTGTTCACTCGTAACATTCCGCCCAGGTCTGCGTTGTCCCGTCCTGTTTCAACATGCCCTTGACGAGGATCTCGCCCTGATCCACGCGCGTCCGGCACGAAAAGAGCGGCACCAGCGAGCGCAGCGTCAGCTCGAGCTTGCCGCCCGGAAAAAAAGGTCCCGACGCGCAAAACTCATCCCGCTGCCCGGTGTCGAGACGGAAATTCGAGCGGTGCCGCGCCCTCATCCCGTCGTCGCGCGTGTAAAGATCCGTCGCGAGGGTGCCGAAAACCATGTAGGGCGCGGTGTTCCGCACTGAGAAACAAATCGGTTCCGCCGTGACGTTCTGCGCGCGTGCCGGAATTCCCGCCAGCAAAACAAGACCCATCAAAGAAAGCGGCCGGAAGGCCCGCGCCATGTACCTCATGGCTTCATTGTACGCCGGATTCGCCGGGCGGACCACCCGGAAGACCTTTCGAGGTGGAATACTCGAAATGCAGGGCCCGGCCCGGGTAGACCAGATTGTAGGCGCTGTGCGCCGCGCGGGCCGCCTCGGCGAAACCGGTGAGAATCAGCTTGAGCTTGCCGGGGTACCCCGCGACATCGCCCGCCGCAAAAATTCCCGGTACGCTCGTTTCCGAAGTCGCCGGGTCGATTGTGACGTGATGGCGCTCGACGGAGAGGCCCCACTGCGCAACCGGCCCGAGATCGTTCGCCAGCCCGAAAAACGGCAGCAGCGTATCCGCCTCGATTAAACGCTCGTCGCCCTCCATCGACACGACCCGCACGCCGCTCAGCCTCGAGCCATCGCCCTCAAGCGCCTTGAGCTGAAAAGGTGTGACAAGTTCGATCCGCCCGGCTTCGGCCAGCCTGTGCAATTGCGTGACGCTCTCCGGCGCAGCGCGAAATCTGGCCCGCCGATGCACCACGAATATTTTTGCCGCCACATGACTGAGCGAGAGCGCCCAGTCGACCGCGCTGTCCCCGCCTCCCGCGATCACAATGCGCCTGCCCGCAAACGCGTCGCGGCGGCGCACCATATAAAATACCGAGGTTCCCTCGTACCCGTCGATCCCGGCGAGCGGCGGCCGGTTCGGCCCGAACGCCCCGGCCCCGGCGGCGATAATCACGGCTTTCGCCTCGACGACCGTTCCCGCAGACGTCTCGAGCCGCCAGAATTCCCCGGCGCGCGCAAGCTTCAGAACGGTCTGGCCCAGCGAATAAACCGGCTCGAACGCCGCCGCCTGCGTCTCGAGGCTTGCGATCAGATCCGCCGCACTCACCGCGGGCAGGCCCGGAATGTCGTAAATGGGTTTTTCGGGATAGAGCGCGCTGCACTGCCCGCCGATCTCGGGAAGCGCGTCGATCGCATGCGCGCGCATGCCGAGCATGCCGCATTCAAACACCGAAAAAAGGCCCACAGGCCCGGCGCCCACAATCGCGACATCGGTCTTGTGAAATGTGCTCATCGCGTATTTATTAATCATATGGAGTTCCGGTCGTACAGCGAAAATGACACCGAAAACCTCGCCCGCCGCCTTGGCGTCGGTATGAGCGGGCGCGAGACCTTCCTGCTGGAGGGCACGCTCGGTATGGGCAAAAGCGTCTTCGCGCGCAGCCTGATCCGCACGCTGTGCGGCGACCCGGACATGGACGTCCCTTCGCCGACCTTCACGCTGCTCCAGACCTATGAAACGCCGCTCGGGCCGCTCTGTCATTTCGACCTCTACCGGCTTAAGGACCCGGAAGAGATTTTTGAGTTGGGCTGGGAGGAAGCGCTTCATGACGGCATCGTCCTTGTCGAATGGCCCGAACGCCTTGGCCCGTATGTCCCGCGGAACGCAAGCCGCGTAACATTTTCGCCTGTAAAGGATGAACCGGAAGCGCGTCTCATCGAGGTCGAACGAAGCAACCTTCCCCCGTGGGGAGAGGACGGAGCAAGGGGCAGGAATGGATAGGATCCCCAGTCAGGCCTTCATCCTCGCCGCCGGAAAGGGCACGCGCCTCAAACCCCATACCGACCGCCTGCCGAAGCCGATGGTCTCCGTCGCGGGCAAGCCGATTATCGATCACATACTCGATAAACTGGTCGGCGCAGGCGTGGAAAATTGCGTGATCAACCTGCATCACCTCGGATCGATTCTGGAGTCGCACCTGCAGCGCCGTGAGAAACCGCGAATACTTTTTTCACGCGAGAACGATTTGCTCGAGACCGGCGGCGGTGTGAAAAATGCGCTCCCTTTAATGGAGGAAGCCCCGTTTTACCTGATAAACGGCGATGCCTTCTGGACGGAAGACTCCGGCAAGAGTCCCTCAGGCGTTTTCCACCGCCTCGCACAGCGCTTCAACCCCGAGATCATGGACATCCTTCTGCTCCTGCAGCCTGTCGCGCAAATGACCCTGACCGCCGGCGTGGGTGATTATACCATTTTAGAGGATGGACAGGCCCGGAGATCTCCGGAAAAGTCCGGTGAGCATATGTTTGCCGGGATTCGTATCGTTCACCCCCGCGTGTTCGCCGGCGCACCGGACGGCCCCTTCTCTTTCCTGCAGCTCATGGACAAGGCCGAAAAGGAGCACCGCCTCTACGGACTGATCCACACAGGAGCATGGCATCATATCAGCACAGCCAAAGACTTAAGCGAAGTGAACCGCGCGATTGCGGATCAGGAAAACGGGTCGTGAACCGGGTTTCCGCCGCATGAAATCTGCCGGAAGGCCCGAAATATCACGAACCGCGGCGATCGCAACTTTCACAGGATCGGACGAACCTGTATTGTATACCTTCCATCTGTCGCCGGGACGACACAGGAACAGGCTTTTCAGGAAATTTCCATCGATCTTCACGGTTAACGTCACCCCGCCATGACCACCCGTACCCCGACCATTTACAACATCCCTTCCGGCGTGCCGTTTGCCGATGCGCTGGCGAAGGGACTTATGGCCGAAGCCGGGGGACGGAGCGAAGAGCTTGCCAAGATCCGCGTGTTGCTGCCCACGCGGCGGGCGTGCCGGGCGTTGCGGGAGGCTTTCCTGCGGCAGACGGGTGGCGCGCCGTTGCTTCTGCCCGTGATGCAGCCGGTGGGAGACGTGGAGGAGGAGGAGCTTGAAATCAGGGGTCTTGCGGGCGACGAGTTGAACCTGCCCCGCGCCTTTTCCCCGCTCGAGCGCCAGATTTTGCTCGCAAGGCTGATCGGCGCGCAGGAGACTTACAAAGACCGCCCCGCGCAGGCGATGGCGCTCGCCGCCGCGCTCGGGAAGCTGATGGATGAGATCGTCATCAACGGTCTCAGCCTTCGCGACCTCTCGAAGCTGGTCCCGGAGGATTTTTCGAACCACTGGCAAATCTCGATCCGGTTTCTCGACGAGATCGTCGGGCGATACTGGGACGAGATTCTCGCCGAGCGCGGGGCCATCGATGCCGCCGACCGCCGCAACCGCCTCATCCGGGCCCAGGCGGAAAGCTGGCGAAAAGCGCCGCCGAAACACCGTATTGTCGCCGCCGGCTCGACCGGCTCGATTCCCGCCACCGCAGAACTGCTCGCTGTCGTCGCGCATCTTCCGGACGGCGCGCTCGTCCTGCCGGGGCTCGATGCGGGGATCGACGAAGACAGCTGGCGCGCACTTGACGAGTCGCATCCGCAGTTCATGCTGCGTCAGTTGCTGGCCGTATGCGAAGCAAGCCGCGCGGATGTAAAGCTCTGGCCCGCCTGCGAGTCCGGCGCCGGGCTTGAGGATCGCCGCAGGCTCATTCGTGAGACCATGCGCCCCGCCGCAACAAGCGCAGCCTGGCAGACGATCGACCTCACCGGCACGGCACGCCGGGAAACATTCGCACGCTCGCTGACGACCATCGAGCGCGCCGATTGCGAGACCCCGCAAGAGGAAGCGCTGGTGATCGCCACCGCGATGCGCGAAACGCTCGAACGCGGCCCGAACACGACCGCCGCCCTCGTCACACCGGACCGCACGCTCGCCCGGCGCGTTGCCATGGCCTGCTCGCGCTGGGGAATCCGGATCGACGATTCCGGCGGCCAGCCGCTTGCCCAAACGCGCGTCGGCGGATTTTTGCGCCTTGTCTGCCGCGCCTGCGCCGACGGCTACGCGCCGGTCTCCCTGCTCTCGCTTCTCAAACATACGCTCGCTGCGGGCGGCATGGCGCAGAAGGACTGGCGCGCCAACGTGCGCACGCTTGATGAAAATGCCTTGCGCGGCCTCAAGCCCCCGCGCGGACTGGACGGCATTCGCCGCGCGCTCATCAAGAAGGTCGGAAGTCAAGACTCCGGAAAATTCGATGCGGATCATATCCACAGATTTGTGAGCCATCTTGAACCGATTCTGAAGCCCGTCACAGAAATCTGCGCGGAGAATCAAGCGCCTTTCGACGCGTGGCTCGACGCGCATATCGAAACCGCCGAAGCGCTCGCCGCGACGGATACCGAGGCGGGGGCGGCGCGCCTGTGGACAGGCGAAGACGGCGAAGCCGCCGCCGTGTTTCTGGCCGAACTGCGCACGCAGGCCGCGGAGATTGCGCCTGTGAATGCCGACGACTACCTTGCCCTGCTCGAACAGCTCATGATTCCGGTTACGGTGCGCCCCGCCTACGGCACACACCCGCGCCTGTCCATTCTGGGCACGATGGAAGCCCGCCTGCAGCAGGCCGACCTGGTCATTCTCGGCGGGCTCAACGAGAAATGCTGGCCGCCCGACACCGGCCACGATCCATGGATGTCGCGCCCGATGAAGCAGGAATTCGGCCTGCCCGCCGCCGAGCGCCGAACGGGTCAGAGCGCTCACGACTTCGTCCAGTGCTTCTGTGCGCCGCGCGTCCTGCTCACCCGCTCGGCCCGGGTCGACGGCGCGCCGACGGTGCCCTCGCGCTGGCTGCAACGGCTGGACACCGTTCTACAGGCCTGCGGCTTTCCCCCTGACGTTATTCAGGAAGGCCCCCACCGCGCTTACGCGAAGGCACTGGAGTCGCAAGACAGCGTCACCCCCTGCCGCCGCCCGGAGCCAAGGCCGCCGCTCGAAGCCCGCCCGCGCAAGCTCTCCGTTACCAGGATCGAGCCGTGGCTTTCCGACCCGTACCAGATTTACGCAAGCACGGTCCTGAAGCTCCGCAAGCTGGAGCCGCTTGAAAAACCCGTCGAAGCCGCCGACCGCGGCACGCTCCTCCATGCGGTCATGGAACGGTTCACGTCTGAATTTACGGACACGCCCGACGCGGAAAGCCTGTTTTTGTCCATCGCCCGCGAAGAACTCGAGGCCGCGCACGAAGACCCGAACGACTGGGCGTTCTGGTGGCCGCGCATCGAGCGCATCGGGAGCTGGGTGCTCGCCTGTGAGCAAAGCTGGCGCGAACGCGCCCGGCCCTTGAAGAATGAGGCAAGCGGCTCGATGACACTTGAAGCCCCCGGCGGTCGGTTCGAACTCACCGCCCGCGCCGACCGCATCGACCTTCTGCACGAAGGCGGCGCGACGATCATTGACTACAAGACAGGTGGGAATTATCCCCTGAAAGCGATCGAAAACGCCTCTTTGCCGCAATTGCCTCTGGAAGCCGCTATGCTGCAGGCGGGCGGCTTTGAGGGCGTTCCGGCGATGGGTGTAAAAGCCCTATGTTACTGGGTGCTTACCGGGGGAACGACCCCGGGCGAGTGCCGGGTGCTGGAATCGGATGACATCGCAAGCATCGCCGCCCGCGCTGAAGACGGCCTGCGCGGTCTCGTCACCGCCTTCGACAATCCGGACACGCCTTACCTGAGCATCCCGCGACCGGACAAACCGCCGCGTTTCAACGATTTCGAACATCTCGCGCGCGTAAAGGAATGGGCCGCACTCGGGGATACGGAGGAGGCGGCATAACATGGTTCACGCACCGAATCTGCAACCCGAATCTGACGCCTCATCGAACCGGGACGTCGACCCCAACGTCCTGCAACGCAAGGCTTCCGATCCGGCCGCGTGCGCCTGGGTCAGTGCGTCGGCGGGAACGGGCAAAACGAAAGTCCTGACCGACCGCGTCCTGCGCCTGCTGCTACCCGCGCGGGACGGCACGCCCGGCACCGCGCCGCACAAAATTCTTTGCCTGACCTTCACGAAGGCCGCCGCCAGCGAAATGAGCCTGCGCCTCAACAAACGCCTGTCGCGATGGGCGGTGGCGGACGAGGACGCACTGCGCGCCGACCTCGAGCGAAACCTTCTCGGCCGCGCACCGACCCCGCGCGAATGCGAGGAAGCCCGCAAGCTCTTCGCGCGCGTCCTCGACGTGCCCGGCGGTCTCAAGATCATGACCATCCATTCCTTCTGCCAGTCGGTGCTCGGGCGGTTTCCGCTCGAGGCAGGCGTACCGCCCGGGTCCGAGGTACTGGACGAGGAGCTTGCGGCAAAGCTGCTTCAGGGCGCACTGAACCGGGTGCTGGACAGGGCGCGCGCGGAAACCGGGTCGCCGCTCCACGCCGCGCTTGCAAGCGTCGCCGGGGACCAGAACGAGGAGCAGTTCAGGGCCCTCCTGAAGAACCTGACCTCCGAGCGCAACCAGATGAAGAGCGCGCTCGAAAAATTCTGGTCGCCCGGAGGACTGCACGCCGCCCTGTGCGAGTTTTTCGCGGTCAACCAGACCGACACCGCGGATGCGCTGGTCCGCGCGGCATGCGATGAAAGGGCCTTTGCGGCAAGCGATCTGCGCCGCGCCTGCACGGCTCTCGCCTGCGGCACACAGACCGACAAAACGAGCGCCCTGATGCTTCAGGTCTGGCTCGACTGCGCCGGCGAAGACCGGGTGGAATTCTGGAAAGCGCATATCGCCAATTTCATCAAAAAATCCGACGGCCTGCCGCGCACCCACCATTTCCCGACCAAAAGCGTCAAGGCCGCCTTCCCCGACTGCGAGCGGATCCTGCGCGCGGAATCCGACCGCCTCGTCTCCGTTCTCGAATCCTGCAAGGCGGTGCGTTGCGCCGCGTTGACCCGCGACCTGTTCGAGCTTGGCGGAGAAATCGTCGACGCCTATCAGGCCGACAAGGAACGCCGGGGCGTGCTCGACTACGACGACCTCATCCTCAAGACGCTCGCGCTGCTGAAGGGCGAGAGCATGGCAGGGCTCGGCAAGTCGGCCGCCTGGGTGCTCTACAAGCTCGATCAGGGACTCGACCACATTCTGATCGACGAGGCGCAGGACACCAACCCCGAGCAATGGCGAATCGTCGAGGCACTTTGCGACGAGTTCTTCGCCGGGGCCGGAGCACGCGACGACCGGGCCCGCACCCTGTTCACCGTCGGCGACGTCAAGCAATCCATATACAGCTTCCAGCGCGCCGCGCCGGAAGAGTTCGAGCGCATGCGCGCCGATCTTCGGCGCAAGGCGGAGCAAGCCGGACGGCGATGGGAAAACGTGCCGCTCAACATCTCGTT
>RZZS01000016.1 GCA_009929775.1 Alphaproteobacteria bacterium | reverse complement strand
TCCCCTCACGTCTCATTGGACAGAATCGCAGATCGCACCCCCCTTGTCAGCCGTCTTTATCCCGGAATGCTCAAAATGAGGGGGTTTTTAGAGGTGCCCGAAAGCTATCTTGCGGCAAACGATGAAGACAGCTATTCGTACCGGCGCAACTTCATCCGCACCTATCTTGAACGTGACGTGCCGCAGTTCGGGCCGCGCGTTCCGGCAGAGGCGCTTGGACGTCTTTGGGTGATGCTGGCTCATTCCCAGGGGCAGCTCCTGAACGCGTCCCGTCTGGCTGGAAGCCTGTCCGTTTCCGCACCCACGGTGAGCAACTATGTCGATCTTCTAGCCAATCTTCTGCTCGTCAGACGCCTGCCGCCGTTTTTTGCCAACACGAAAAAGCGGCTGGTCAAATCGCCGCGTGTCTATATCCGGGACAGCGGCATGACGCATGCCCTGCTGGGGCTCGCCGATTACAACCAGCTTTCCGGGCATCCCGTCTTCGGCGAAAGCTGGGAGGGATTCGTCATTGAGAACCTTCTCTCCGTCGCCCCGCCGCGCACGAACGCGAGCTTCTACCGAACCGCCGCAGGAGCCGAAATCGACCTGATACTGGAGCTTCCCGGCGGTAAAAAATGGGCCGTCGAAATCAAAAGCGGTCTGGCCCCGAAACTGGGAAAAGGCTTCTACAACGCGCTTGAGGACGTCGCGCCCGACCGGAGCTTCATCGTCTACGCCGGAAAAGACCGCTACCCGCTAACAGAAGATACAGAGGCCATCAGCCTGCCGGAATTAGCGCAGGAATTAATCTCTTGAACGCCGGAGTTTTTCGGGCGGGCTTGCGGAAAAAGGCCCTATTGAGAGGAAACAGACCATCGTGAAACGAAAACGACGCTTTTTCCCTAAGGACTCGCAGCTCGCTACGGCCTCCCTTGCTCAGGGTTGAAAAATCAAAACCGATTGGTGCCCCCGGTCGGGGTCGAACCGACACTCCCTTGCGGGAACCAGATTTTGAGTCTGGCGCGTCTGCCAATTCCGCCACAGGGGCACGGGGAGGCAGGAATAATGGCGGGATCATAGGCAAGCGGGAACGAATAATCAAGCCTCTTTGCGGGGTGCTGCGTACGGGAAAAGAACGCGTCACCGCAAGATTTCGATTGAAAGAATCCGGTTTTGGCCCGAAAAACGTACCATGACCCACACACGATCCCTGACCGAACTTCTCGAAGACGTCCGCGCGCAACTGACCGGAGACGACGTGACCGTCGGCGAACTGATCGAGGCTTTTCACGAGCGCGGCTTCGGCTTTTTCCTGTTCCTGTTCGCTTTGCCCGCCGCCCTGCCCCTGCCCGCTGTCGGCTACGGGACGTTGCTCGCCCTGCCTCTTTTGCTTCTGACCGCGCAGCAGGCTTACGGGAGGCACACCGTCTGGCTGCCTGCCTCCGTTCGCAAAGTGGCGATGTCGCGCCGGAAATTCGAAGGTTTCATCGACGCGGCAACCCCGTGGCTCCGCCATCTGGAAGTCATCATCCGCCCGCGCCTTCCTTTCGTCACACACGGATTTGCCTCGAACGTCATCGGCGTCATGGGCCTGATCATGGCGCTTTCCGTCTGTATTCCCCTGCCCCTGACGAATACCGTGCCGAGTTTCGGCATCGGCCTGATGGCGATCGGCCTGATGATGCGCGATGGCCTTGCCGTTCTCGCGGGCGCGATTATCGGCACGGCATGGGTCGCGGGGCTTGTCACCATGGTCGTCATCGGCGCGGATTTCGTCCTGAGAGCTTTAGGCTTGTAGGGAAACCCGCGAACGTTTTAATATGATGGCATGAACAAACATGTCGAATGCGCGCTCAGGCTGCTCTCCAATGCGATATTCGTCAATGCCGGAATCGTGGCCGTTTCGGTGGTTTCCCTCGGCAGCGCGCTGACAGCCGAGTACGTTTTCGGCCTTCAGCCTTGCGTTCTGTGCCTCTACCAGCGGATTCCGTTTGTCGTAACGACTATCCTTGGCTTGACCGGACTGGTCCTGGCGTTGAACGACCGCAACAGGATATCGGCGATCATGATCGCGCTGGGCGCCGTCGCTTTCCTGATAAACAGCATCATCGCGTTTTACCACACGGGCGTCGAGCAGCATTGGTGGGCGAGCGCGTTCGAAGGTTGCAACGTCGCGGTCAACCCGGTCGCCCCCGGCAACCTTTTGGAATCCCTCCGCGAGGCTCAAGCCGTGCCGTGTGACGTCATTCCATGGGCGGACCCCGTCTTCGGCCTGTCGATGGCAAATTATAATACGATGATGTGCCTCGGCCTTGCGATCGGCTGCGGGCTTTGCGCCTGGCTGATCCGGAACCGGAAGAGATAGCCTTCCTCGTCAGGCTTCCTCAAGCTCGGTATCCCAATACAGAAAGTCGTTCCAGCTCGCGTGCAGGAAATTCGGCGGAAATTTGCGACCATATTCCTGCAACTGGTATATGCTCGGCTGAATCGGCTCGTTTAAAGGAAACATGTCCGATTCGTGCGGCATCCGGTTGCCTTTCTCGAGATTACACGACTGACAGGCCGTCACGATATTTCCCCATGTTGTGCGACCGCCGCGGGAACGCGGAATGACATGGTCGAAAGTCAGCTCCGGTGCCCGGAAGCGATCCCCGCAATACTGGCAGACGAACCGGTCGCGCAGGAAAACGTTAAACCGGGTGAAGGCCGGTCGTTGCGACATCGGAACGTATTCCTTGAGGGCAAGGACGCTCGGAAGCCGGATTTCGTGACTTGGCGACCGGACTGTCCGGTTGTATTCAGACACGACCACCACACTATCTCTAAAAATGGCCTTAACAGCTTCCTGCCAAGGCCATAGCGAAAGGGGGAAATAGCTGAGCGGCCTGAAATCCGCGTTTAGTATCAGGGCAGGACACTTGTCGAGGGGCGTGGCGGCATCCATTGATCGCTCCTTTCGCAGGCCGTTGTGCCACGGTGGAGGCCGATCTCTGGAGGGCTCGTTTTTCTTTCGACCTCGCGATTCCCTGCCTCATTATACCATATCTGCCGGGATATTGCGTAGCGCAAGCCATTATTCACAGCTTACCCCCGGAGACAAAAAAACGGCCCGGTGACCGGGCCGTTAATTCCCCTCCTCTGATGTCTTCCTTATTTGTGTCCCCCGGCGGCTGGCTCGATGAACTCCACACGATCGGCGTCGCAATCGGCCAGAGATTTCCTGACAGCAACATTGCCGTTCGTCAGCTTGACGATGGAAATCTGGGAGGTCCCGGCCACAAGCAGCAGGTTGTGCGCCTGTGCGTGGCCGGTCCCCGCTATGGCCAGCGCCCCCGCGATCGCTCCTGCTGTCAATATGGCCTTGATCCTCACTTCGCTCACCCCTTCAATAAACCTGTCTGTAAAAACAAAACCGCATTTATATAAAATTTGACATAAATTTATTGAGAAAGCGTTAAACCTTCAAAACTCGCTCCAGGAACCCGGCGCCACTCGCGATTCCTGCATCGTCGATCCCGTGCGCGAGACCGGGACGCACTTCGCCTCCAACCGGATATCCGGCCTTTCGAAGCGTCTCGCTCGCGTGGCGCCAGGCAAACACGGGAACCACCGGATCGGCCTCGCCATGGATCAGGTGCACGGGAACGGTCTGCATCCCTTCTCCGCCGAAATCCTCCTCGCCGATCAGCCAGCCCGAGTATCCGAGAATCCCGGCTGGCGGCGCGCGAAACCGCAAACCGCAATACAGGGACATGGCGGCCCCTTGGGAAAAACCCGCGAGGACGAGTTTTTCCGGAGCGACGTCAAACCGGGCAATCTGGGCCTCGATAAACGCGTCAAGGACCGGCACCACGGATTTTGCGCCTGCGAGAATCGTCTCCGGTGTCCATTCCTGCAGGGAAAACCATTGGCGCCCCATCGGCGCCATGTCGCATGGGAAAGGCGCATCCGGGGCGACGAAAGCCGTATCCGGAAGGCGTTCCGCGAAAAACGGGGCGAGACCCATGAGATCGCGCCCGTCCGCGCCGAGCCCGTGGAGAAGGATGACAAGACTCTCCGGCGCCTTGCCCGAGGCCGGTTTTTGTTCGTAGTATCGCATGTCGGTATCGATCATGATTTTTGTTTAGCACGATGAAGCCCTATCCTGAACCCGTCGTCACGCGCTTTGCGCCTTCGCCCACAGGCAGATTGCATATCGGCCACGCCTTCTCGGCCCTGTTCGCCTTTAGGGAATCCCTCGATCATGGCGGACGGTTTATCCTGAGGATCGAGGATATCGACCCCGCCCGGTGCCGCCCCGCGTTCGAGGACGGGATATTCGAAGACCTTGGTTGGCTCGGCCTCGAATGGGAAAAGCCGGTCCGGCGGCAGTCCGATCACATGGCGGATTATAAGAGCGCACTTCACAGACTGGATGGATTAAATCTTCTTTACCCATGTTTTTGCACCAGAAAAGACATTCAGGAAGAAATAGCCCGCTCCGGGTCCGCACCGCACGGCCCCGAAGGCGCACTCTATCCCGGCACCTGCCGGACCCTAACGAAAGACGAGCGGGAAGAGAAACGGGCGCGCGGCCTGCCGTATGCGCTGCGCCTCGACATGGAAAAAGCGCTAGCCTCCCTCGAGGCCCCGCTGACATGGACGGACCTCTCCAAGGGGACGCAAACGGCGACGCCCGGCATTCTCGGCGACGTCGTGCTCGCCCGCAAGGACGTCATGGCGAGCTATCACCTTTGCGTGACCCTCGACGACCATCTGCAAGGGGTGAGCGTCGTTACGCGCGGCGAAGACCTGTTCTACGCCAGCCACCTCCATCGCCTGCTTCAGCACCTTCTGGGGTTGAACGTGCCCGTCTGGCACCACCACCGCCTGCTGTTCGACAAAGACGGCAAGCGCTTCGCCAAACGCAACAAAAGCGTGACGTTGCAGCATTTGCGGGAGATCGAAGGCATGACGCCGGAGGAAGTGCTGCATTGCAGCGACAGAGAACGCGCCGAAGTGACAAATTGAAAAAATCTGTTATCATGCCGCACATAGCGACAATTTATCGACCCGAGGACATTTCGCCATGGCGCACGATTTGCTGCACATCGAAGGCAAGCCCTATATCATCATGCCCCTGCGGGACTACCGCGACCTCACCGGGCAGAGAGCGAAAGGCCTGCCTGACAGCGTTCTGGACACCCTCGCCGCAGGGCAGGACCATCCGGTCCGCATCGTCCGCAAGCATCGCGGCCTGACGCAGGAAGAACTCGCGAAAACCGCCGACATGTCCCGCACCTATCTGACGGAAATCGAAACCCGCCGCAAGGACGGCTCCATCCGCGCCCTCAAGGCGCTCGCCGCCGCGCTGGACGTCGACCTGGCCGTGCTGGCGATGCAGGATTGAGGAAAATGCATACACGGGGATCGCTTGAAAAAACAAACCGTTGCTGCGAGTGTTTATAAGATACTGATCTGTTTTCAGGCGATCCCCGTGCAAAAGCATAGTTTTTATTGACGACGACACCGTATTTGCGATAATAATCACAACATGGCAAAGCCAACAAAAAAATCTGTCTCGCAGTGTTTTAACATCGCTTGCGAAAAAGCCGTCCGGTCTCTCCGGGACGAATTTGGTTTCGTGCAGAGAAACAAAACGCTGAGGTCACAAGGCATTCGTTGTGACGCTCACGTCGAGAGGAATGTCGACGCCATAGAGCACGCACTCAAAACCTACGAACTCGCTGGCATCAGCATGCCCCTCTCCGAGGATCCCTTGGGCCGGATAATCACATTAATGGAAAATGCGGACCGCGGTCGGCAATTCACCAGTCTGGATCACCTGACAAGAGAGAATCTTCAGGAAAAAGGTTTTCAGCCCGCACAGGCAATCGAACAATACCTTGCGCACGTCGCCTCGGAAGAATTCCGGTTTCACCTGAAACGCGAGGCGGAAGCCGCCGGGATTGATCTTCCCTTTCTCAATCCCTCATCCCCCAAGCCTCCCGAAGGCCCCGGTTAAATCCGCGATCAAATCATCCGGGTGTTCGAGGCCGATGGAGAGCCGGAGCATCGGGTTTGTTCCTTCCCACGGCGTGGCGGTGCGCTCGCCTTTCAGGTGGCAAGGCATGGCGAGGCTCTTGTCGCCGCCCCAACTGTAGCCGAGCGGAAAATATTCGAGACCGTCGAGGAAGGCGGCAAGGCGCTCGTCGCTCAGCGCTTCGGCGAATTCGAATGAGAACAGGCCATTTGCGCCGGTAAAATCCCGCTTCCACAGACCATGCGAGGGATCGTTCGGCAGCGCGGGATAGAGAACGCGCGCGACCTCCTTTCGGCCTTTGAGCCATTCCGCGACCCGCAGCGCGTTCTCGTGATGGCGCTTTAACCGCACATCGAGCGTTCGCAAGCCGCGAATCCCCAGATACAACTGATCCGGCGCAGCGCAGGAGCCGTTGTCGTTCGTCAGGCGCTTTATGCGACTCCAGAGCTCTTTGGTTTCAATGGCCGCGACGCCGAGGCTGCAATCCGAATGGCCGGCGATGTATTTGGTCGCGGAATGGATCGAAATGTTCACGCCGTGCGCCAGCGGTTTGAAATACAGGGGCGTCGCCCACGTATTGTCGATCATGGTCAGAACGCCGTGCTCGCGCGCCACCGCCGCAATCGCCGGGACGTCCTGTATTTCAAAAGTCTGGGAGCCGGGGGATTCGAGGAAAATAGCCCTTGTATTGGCCTGAATGCGCTTGCGGACCTCGTCGGCGGACAGGAGCGGATCGTAATATTCAACCCCGACGCCCAGACGCTTGAGGTGATTGTCGCAAAAACGCCTTGTCGGTCCGTAGACGGTATCGACCATCAAAAGATGATCCCCGCTCGAAAGAAACGCAAGCAGGCAACATGAAATAGCGCTCAGGCCGGAGCAAAAGGAAATCGCGCCGTAGCCGCCTTCCAGCGCCGTTATCGCATCTTCGAATTCCCGGCTGTTCGGGTTCGAAATCCGGCCGTAGACATAGGGCTCGTCCTTCCCCCACTCTTTGCCCGCCGCATGAAACTCCTCAAGGCTGTGAAACAGGACGGTGCTCGAGCGATGCACGGGCGTATTGGAGGCCTCCGCGCTTTTCCGCGCGGCATGGACGAGTTTGGTCTGGTCGTGTGTCATTCGGAGTCCTTCAGGTCAAACGGCCGGTCGTGGCGCAGGGCGGGGATGGACTGGCGCGCCTTGTCGACGTCCGCAAGGTTGAGTTCAGCAAGGGCAATGCCGGGCGCGTCCCCGCCGTCGGCCAGCACCTCGCCCCACGGACCGACGGCCAGCGAATGCCCGTAGGTCTTGCGCCCGCCCTGATGCTCGCCAGTCTGCGCGGGCGCGAGGACGAACGCACCGTTTTCGATCGCCCGGGCGCGCAGCAGCGTCTCCCAGTGCGCCTGACCGGTCGGGACCGTGAACGCCGCCGGAACGGTCAGGATCTTCGCTCCGGCCTTAGCCAGCGCGCGGTACAAATGGGGAAAACGAAGATCGTAGCAGATGGTCAGACCGATGCCGCCCCACGAGCTTTGCGCGACGACCGCCGCGTCGCCGGGCCGCACGAGATCGCTCTCGCGGTGCGTCTCGCCGGTCGGCAGATCGACGTCGAAGAGGTGGATTTTGTCGTATGTGGCGACCGTCTTGCCGGTGTCGTCAAACAGGTAAGAGCGGTTGGCGATCCGCTCTTCGCCCTCAAGCCGGATCGAGAGCGAACCGGTCAAAAGCCAGACGCCCATCTCCTGCGCCAGCGACGAAAAACGCCCGATCGCCGGATGTCCGGCTTCGACCGGCGCGCTTTTCAGCTTCTCGCTCTGGGGCGAGCGCATGTGGCAGGTATTCTCGGGCGTCAGGATAAACCGCGCGCCCTGCGCGGCCGCCTCGCGGACCATCTCCTCCGCGGCCTTGAGGTTTTCGGCGATATCGGGGCCGCTCGTCATCTGGAGGAGGGCGATTTTCAGCGTTTCAGTCATGAAGCAACGGGTCCAGCTTTCCTTGTCTGTCGAGTGCATGAATGTCATCACAACCGCCCAGAGGACGGTCGTCGACAAAGATTTGCGGCACGGTTCTGCGCCCTCCCGAACGCCGGATCATTTCTGCCCGCTTTTCTTCGTCGTGATCGACCTTATACTCACTATAGGACACGCCCTTGCGATCGAGAAGCGCTTTGGCGCGGACGCAATACGGGCAGCTGGACGTAGTATAAATTTCGATGTTCCGCACGATCTTCAAACTCCTGTAGCAACGTCCGCACTGATGGTAGAGTTTAACAACAGGGAGTAAAGACTCTTATGAACCACACGGACGTCGCCATTATCGGGGGAGGCGTTGCGGGTCTGGCCCTTGCCGTGCTGCTCGGCAAGGCCGGGCTCGCGGTCAGCGTCGTAGAACAACGGAATCCGGCGACGATCGGCTCTGCAACCCGCAGCGGACGTACCGCCGCCCTCATGCGCTCATCCCTGAACATTCTGCAGGCCACCGGCGCGTGGGAAGCGTGCAAGGCGTGCAGCGCACAGATAGAGCGCATGCGCATAATCGATGACAGTGCCCGGCAGTTAACGCCGGTCGAAGTCGGGTTCGAAGCCACGGACATCGGACTTGAGTATTTCGGTTTCAACGTACCCAACCAGACGCTCCACGCAGCACTCGCTGCTGAAGCACTCGCACTCGATACGATCACCTTCCATGCGCCCACGGCCCTCGCGGATTACACAGCCGGGCCACACCGTGTGACTGCCCGACTCGAAGATGGCGAGGAAATCGACGCCGCCCTGCTTGTCGGCGCGGATGGCGCCAACTCCGCGGTGCGCGCGCGTGCCGGCATCGATACATGGGTGAAGAGATACGACCAGACGGCGCTCACCTGTCTTGTCAACCATTCGAAGAGCCACGGCCATTGTTCAACCGAATTCCACCGAGCGGGAGGCCCTTTCGCTCTCGTGCCGCTTCCCGGAAACCGCTCGTCGGTCGTATGGGTCGAGAAAACGATAGACAGCGAAGGACTCCGCGCCCTGCAAAAAGAGGATTTCATCGAAACCCTGCAAGCGCAAACCCGGGATATACTCGGTGTGATCACGCTGGAAACCCCGCCGGAATACTGGCCGCTACAATCCTTGAAGGCCACGGCTCTCGTCGGTCGCCGCATGGCGCTGATAGCTGAAGCCGCGCACGTCATGTCGCCGATCACGGCGCAAGGGCTGAATTTAAGCCTGCGGGACGTCGCGGCCCTAGCGGAAACAATTGTCGACGCGCGGCGGCTCGGCATCGACATCGGAGCGTTCAACGTTCTGGAGCGTTACGAAAAGCGGCGGCGGCTCGATATCCGAAGCCGCGTTTTCGGCGTCAACGCAATAAACCACCTCGTCAGCAACGAGATCGAACCGGTGAAACTCATGCGCCGTCTTTCCCTGAAGACCATCGACCGGGTCTACCCGCTCAAGCGGTTCACCATGCGGCAGGGCCTGTGCCCCCCTGTCGACGCCGGACGTCTTGCACAGGGGGGCAAGCTATAGAAGCGAACGCATTCGCTACGCCCCGCCTCCCGGTCTGACCACTCTCGCAAGGGTTAACACGTCGACCTGCCGACACCCTGCTTTGAGGAGCGCCGAAGCGCATTCCGCGACTGTCGCCCCCGTCGTATAGACGTCGTCGATCAAAATCACGTTTCGTCCCTCGACCGAAGCGCGCCCGGACGGGCCGACCTCGAACGCATGCCGGACGTTCTTCGCGCGTTCTTTTGCCCTGAGATGTCCCTGCGGCGGTGTGTGACGAGAGCGAACGAGAGCGTCGAGCGAAGCGGCAATGCCCGTTTCGCGGGACAAGGCACGGGCAATCACCGCCGCCTGGTTATAGCGCCGACGCAGCAAACGCCAGCGATGCAGGGGAACAGGAATTAAGATGTCGGCTTCAGCGAGCAATTCGGCGCCCGCCCGCTTTATCCAGGGAAGGAATGCGAGTACTGCGTGCGTCTGGTCGCCATGCTTGAAGCGAAGGACAAGTTCGCGGCTGGCGTCGTCATAGGCAAGCGCCGCGCGGGCACGGGCAAACGGCGGCGTCCTGGAAAGACATTCGCCACAGCGCATTCCCGCTTCCATCTGAAACTCAAACGGTCGCCCGCAACACTCGCAGTACGGACTCGAAATGAAGTTGAGAGACGCCCAAACCTTCGGCGTAACCATGCCCTGACGCTCGACCGGCTCCCCTGAAACAACGCAGCGCGGCGGGAGCACAAAATCGACAATGCCGCACGCCAAAGCGGCCAAATCGGATTCCCGCCACTTCACTTTACTTTTTCTCAAGAAAAACCAATCTAAATATGAAAGCAATACGACAATTCGATTGAAGTTTCCGGTCTGCGTACCGTAGAATACGTTTACAAATCGGGTGGAAATAAGGCAAGGATAGGGCGCGCGGGCATTCTACAAATGCGCGTATGCGGTAATATGCAGTAAGATGAATGGAGCCGATGCACGTATAACGACGCTCTGGGAGGGGCGTGGTCCCGTTGCGCAGCCTCAAGCCGGAAAGCCGAATGAGCGGCGACAACCGGCTTCGGCCCCGGGAAAAACGATGACTGACAAGTACGAACTGCTTAAAGACATACCACCGGCCGTCGTCCGAAAAGGCTGGTTCACGCTAGCTCACCTGATCCTTGACTCCGGTGCGCTCGTCGTTGACATGGGCTGCGACGACGGCTCGATGACCTACACGATGGCGGCCTTCAATCCGAATGCACGGTTCATTGGTGTCGACAAGGTCAAGCGCAACATCAACAAGGCCCGCCAGCAATATCAGTTGCCGAACCTCGAGTACCGTGTCGGGGACATCACAAAAGATATCTTTGATAACGGATCCGTTGACACCATCGTCAATTCCTATGTCCTTCATGAAATATATTCGCAATCGCGGTTCAATGAACGCGCGGTTCGTCAGACACTCCGCAACCACGCCGCCATGCTGAAGACCGGCGGACTCCTGTTTATCCACGACTTCGCGCGACCGCCGCCCGAGGAATTCGTTCTCATGGAAATGCCGGATATTGAAAGCCGGGGCGAAGAGCTTACCCAGCTTTCCGAAGCCGACCTTCTTGTCTGGTTTTCCGAACATGCACGCCCTACCGTCAAGGACCCCGGCTGTTCAGGCTTCTACCTTGAAGAGCTTCCGCCACGCTTCCCGAGAACCCGTCTGTTCCGGCTTCCGTACAAGTGGGCCTACGAATTCATTATGCGCAAGGACGGACGGGAAACCTGGGAAACCGAGCTTCCCAAGGAATATACATTTTTTACGAAACGGGAATTTCGCAAGGAACTTCGTGCCCTCGGCTCTCGGGTGCTGTATAGCGCCCCCCACTGGGACGACTCTCTTATCCAGAAAAGCTTTGAAGGCCACTTCCGGCTGTACAAGGATGATGGTACGCCGATCGGGAACCCACCGACCAGCTTCATCGCTGTTGCACAAAAGGTCGGCGAGGGGAAAAGCCTTGTCCTGGAAGAACGTCGCCCATCTCGGGAAAAGAACGACAACCTCCGCCTTTTCGCGATGCGCAACGAGTATGACGGCTCCATCGTCGACATCGTCACGCGCGACTTCGACGGCACCGATGTTATCCCATATCGCCTCAACGAGCATGGCGGCCTGAACATATTTGTGCATGACGGTCTGCCGCGCGGAATTGTTAATGCCGTACCGCGACAGGGCCAAAGTCTTGACGGAAAGCGGTGGTCCGGCCATATGGTGGAGGCCCTCAACGTCGAAAGCGGTGCAGTGAGGGATGCCGAACGCGGCGGACACAAGGCGACCATCAAATTCGCCAGCCAGTATTTCGGCATCAAACCCGCCATCGGAACCGAGTTCGAGCAAGGACCATCCTTCTATCCCGCCCCCGACTATATCGACGAGCGAATCGAGACCCGTTATCTCCGGATTGAAAGCGGCCCGACCAAGCCGTTCGACCCGAAGCAGGTTTCGACGGACGCCGCCGGGTTCTCCACACATGGCCGCGTGCGCGAAGTGGATGCCCAGAGCATTTTAAACGCGATGTCAGTCGGGCTGATCCCGAATGTCAGGCTCGAAACGCAAATCCTGGCGCTGTACCAGAATCTCGGCCTGAAGGCGGAAACGTGGAGCGAATGTCCGCTCATCATCCCTACCGAAGACCCCAAACCCGTCGGCCAGATCCGCGAACTGCTCGCGAAGATGAGCGAAGACGACCACCGCTTCAAGGAAGCCAAGGGCACAGCGGGACAGGTGCGCGTCATGCATTCGATTTTCGTCGACGAGGGCTATACGAACGGCGGTCCGGCCGGGCTGGTTTCAAAAAGTCTCGACTTCGTCATGAAGGACGACGGCACCATCAACAAGGCCGTCGTCCTGCCCCTGACCAAAAATCTGCAGGGCGTCCTGATGGCAGGCGTTATGGCCGAATACATGCCGGTTCCGCAACGCTACAAGGGGAACGGTCTGCTCCTGTCGGTTCCGAGTTTTACCCTTCCCAAGGAGATCGAGGACGTCGACGGCGCAAGACGCTTCCTCGCCGACAAGCTCGGCATCAAGCCGGATAATGTTTCCCGCCTCGGCCAAAGCTTTTTTACTCACACCGGGCTTACACCGCAGCGCATCTATCCCTTCGCCGCAACCCGCGTTGACCTTCCGGCCTTCATGAAGAATGGCCGGTTGATAGGTCGATCATTCTACACGCCGCTCTACAGCCTCTGGCGTCTCATGTACTGGGACATCGACGACAAGGTCATCGCCATTTGTCAGAGAGCCTACCAGACCTTCTTTCACGAAACCGAAATGTCGGTGAACCTGCAGGCCAAGTTCTACTACCAGCAGAAGAAGGGCGGCCCGCTCTCGCTGCGCGCCGAAGAGCTGTTCAGCAACGACCCGGCCAGGCGCGCAACGGCCCCGCTTCCGCAAACGCTTGAGCCGCGCCCGATATCGATGGAAAAAGACAAGGACGACTCCGCCCGGGAATCCACCAGCAGCGCCCCCTCCCTGCCCCCCCTTTCCCAGGAAATGCCGGATAGGGATGTTGGAAAGCAGCCGCCAGGCGAAGACGCCCCCGCCGATACGGACTACGATCCCGACGAGGACGAATTCGACGAGGACAATGAGTGGACAAAATCGCGCCGCGACGAACCCGTCCCTTCGAACGAATAGTCCGCAATGCCGGATCCCTGCCCACAACGGATTTTCGACCGGCGCGACATTCGCCGCTTCCGCAACCGGTCGAGAAACGACTTTGCCCGATACGACTTTCTTGTGCAAAATTCCGCCCAGTCCCTTTCTGACCGGCTTTGCGACATTCGGCGGCAATTCGACACAGCTGCGATCGACGGCCCCTGCCCTTTTACTCACCCCTCAATACGACGATCGTACCATATCGGGGAGAACGCCCCCTGCGATATCGTCGCCGATAATGAAGTCCTGCCGTTCGCGGGCCATTCGCTTAATCTGTTCGCCAGCATCCTGACGCTGCACACTGCCAACGATCTTCCGGGCGCGCTCGTCCAGATCAGGCGCTCACTAACTCCCGACGGGCTTTTCCTCGCGGCGCTGTTTGGCGGTGAGACACTATTCGAACTTCGCGACGCCATGACAAGAGCCGAACTCGCCACCCGCGGCGGCGTTAGCCCGCGCGTTTTCCCGTTCGCGGACAAGCAGCAGATGGGTAGCCTTCTACAGAGGGCTGGCTTTGCCCTGCCCGTGGTCGACTCCGACCTCATTACGGTTACATACAGGGATTTGCGCGCGCTGATGCACGATCTTCGGGGCATGGGACAGTCCAACGCCATTGCCGCCCGCGACCGCCGCAATCCCGGCAAGGCGCTCTTCACGGAGGCGGAGCGGATTTACCGCAAGGCTCACGCGGACGAGGACGGACGGCTGCGGGCGACCTTCGAGATTATCTACCTGATCGGCTGGGCACCGCACGAATCCCAGCAAAAGCCTTTGCGACCGGGCAGCGCCACCGCGCGCCTTGCGGATGCGCTCGGCACAAACGAGCATAACGTACCCACCCGCCGAAGGCCGACACAGCACTCCTGATACCTGCCGCCGAACGGACACAGAAGACACAGAACAACTCCGACAACGGGTCATTCCAGCCAGAAAAAGATGTCTTCCCGGGTGCCGGATAAGACGCTATTCGTTTCCGGCATTATCCGAAGAGGGCGAGCGCCGGCGGCTCCGGCGAATTTGCGGACCGCCGCGCTGCACGCGCGGCCCGGGATCCATGTTGCCGACCATGTCCTCGTCGTACCCTTGAGCCTGCTGCGATTGCCCGTTACGCTCGCGCTTTGAGCGGTGAGGCGGAATCGGGATCGGCCTTTGCGCCATTTCCTCACGTTCACTGATCGCCATTTCAATTTCGAGGCGCGAAGCGACCTTGCGCAGTTCATGGATTGAATCCTGAAGACGCTCGCGAGTTTCGCTTTCGCGCTCGCTCTTGCGCCATTCCAGATAGTTGCTCACGCAGGAATCCGACGCGTCCCGCAGTCTCTTTTCAATCTCATCCATTTTTGGTCCGACTCCTGAATTCATTTAAGAGGACACTCTACAATGCGAGGAACTCCCATGCAAGGATGCCGCCCCTTCGAAACTCGTGGAAACGTCCGGACGCTATCACTCGTCACCGAAAACTGTGTTGAGTTGCTGACTAACCCTGATGAAAGTCGTCCGCTTCGAGAGTTCCTTAAGGCGCAGCGCTCCCACATAGGTGCAAGCGGAACGGAGACCGCCGAGAATATCCTGAACCGTTCCCCTGACGTCGCCCCGACACTGAACCCGAACGGATTTTCCTTCGCTCGCACGGTATTCGGCAACGCCGCCCGCATGCTTCTCCATCGCCATCGAGCTACTCATACCATAAAACTGGAGAAAACGTTCCCCGTTTTCCTCGACAACCGCCTGCTCGCTTTGGTCGTGTCCGGCAAGCATGCCGCCCAGCATGACAAAATCAGCGCCCGCGCCGAAGGCTTTCGCAAGGTCACCCGGCACGGTACAACCGCCATCCGAGCATACGAGACCGGAAAGGCCGTGGGCCGCATCAGCACATTCAATGATCGCCGAAAGCTGCGGGTATCCGACGCCAGTCATCTTGCGGGTGGTGCACACGCTGCCGGGACCAATCCCGACCTTGACAACGTCGACGCCGGACAGGATCAGTTCCTCGACCATTTCGCCGGTCACCACATTGCCCGCCATAATCGTCGTTTCGGGCACGATATCACGAATCCGCTTGACGAAATCGACGAACTGCTCGCTGTAGCCATTGGCGACGTCGATGCAGAGCTTGTCGATCCCCCGCCCCTCCTGCTGCGGTCTGCTGTCCAGAAAGGCTCTCAATTTTTCTACATCACCATCGGTGATACCGATCGAGTACCAGACGTTCGCGCCGCCCTCGGCATCGAAAAAGGCAACCAGATCGTCCAAAGGGTAATGCTTGTGAAGCGCCACGGTCATGCCGCAACCCAGTTCGCGAAAAGCGCGCGCCATCGCGAACGTACCGACCCCGTCCATATTGGCGGCGACGACCGGCACGCCTCCAAACAAGCGCCCGCTCCATTTGAACTTGTATTGACGATCAAGTTCAACATCCCTCCGGCTGGCCAGCGTCGACCGTTTCGGTCGAATGAGTACGTCCTTGAAATCGAGTTTTACATCCTGTTCGATCCGCATAGGCCGCTCCGGTTTTCATGAACTCTTCTTCCCTGTATAACAGCTTCGTGATAGCGTCTGAACCGGTAAAATGAGAACGTCATCCTGATTTTCTGTCATCTTAAAAAAAACATGAAGTCACTCAACTCGAACGGACTGTCCTTTTTTCTTTTCGCTGTTTTTGCCTATAGCCTCTACCCCCTCATAATGATACTCGGCGCGGGAAAGACGGGGGCGGTATTTTTCGTTTTTCTGTCACAGCTTTTTGCGACCCTGTCCGGATTTGCCTTTTACTATCTGTACAACCTTCGCCGGAAAGTCCATTCCGACTTCATGTCGTCTCTTCCCGCGCTCACGAACGAGCACTGGCTCTTTGTCGGGATCGTCGGTTTGTGCTGCGCGGTAACAAACATCTTTTTTATTTTCGCCGCATCCATGATGAACAGGGCCGGGGTCGTGGTTATTTACGACACCTGGCCAATCATCGCGATGCTGCTGACGCCCGTCGTGATCCAGAAATCGTGGTTCCGGATAAAAAAACGACATTTGTTCATGAGCCTGCCGATGCTGGCCGGGATCGGCCTGATCGCCTGGGGCGACCAGACCACCGGGCTCCCCGGTTCTGCGGAATCCATGTCTGGATACAACACGAACATTGTCGCCTATGCAGGCATCCTTCTGGCATTGATGGGCAGCGCCACTCTCGCGCTTTTCAACGTCATGCGCATTCAGGTTTCCAATTACCTCGAGCAGACGATGCCGCTCGTGCAGGGCAGGCCCGTTCTCCTTGCCATCGTAAGCGAGACGGTGTGCCGCAGCGCCGCCATTCCCTTTGCGATGCTGTTTCTGGTCCTGTTCCCGGAACCGCGCTCCGACACCGTTATTGAAGGCGTCGGCTGGGCGTTCGCGCTCGGAGCCGGGGTTCTTTTCCTCGGAAACTCGGCCTACGTGCTCGCTATGCTCCGCGCCACGTCGCCCTCGATGCACCTGCTCTGGTATCTCGTCCCGGTTTTTGCCGTTTTCTGGCTGTGGGCCTGCGGTCTGGGAACCATTACGCTGCCTGTTATCGCCGGAGCAGCCATCGTGATCCTCAGCAACGTTTACCTTGAGCTCAATCGCCGCAAGGACGATTTCGCCCGGCGGAACAATGCCGATTGAGCCCGCCGTTCCGGCAACGCCTTACGCCCTGAACAGCGAGGACGCCGCGTCCCGATGGGCTACTTTGCGCTTGATTTCCTCGCGCACACGATCGATCTCACCTTCCATGTCAGCGATGTACCGTTCCAATTCGTCGATTGACATCTTTTCCAGATTTTTCGGCTGCGGTTTTACCGTGCGCGGCTCAAGGTCTTCGTCGAACATCGCTTCCTCCATGACATTGATCGATTTATAATGTGGTCATGAAAGCCATTGAAATCAAGGACAAAGCATTACGCCCGACAGAACGGCCACTTCCGGAGCCGGGCAACAGCGAGGTTCTGATCCGGGTCCATGCCGCTGGCGTCAACCGCCCCGACATCCTTCAGCGGCTCGGCCACTACCCGCCGCCCGCAGGCGTCACCGATATCCCGGGCCTCGAGGTGGCCGGAGAAATCGTGAGAAGCGGCGAGCGTGTGTGCGCCCTCGTCCCCGGTGGCGGATACGCCGAGTACGCAATCGCACGCAGCGAGCTTTGCCTGCCTGTCCCGCCGGGATTTTCTGACGTCGAGGCCGCTGCCCTGCCCGAAGCTTTTTTTACTGTCTGGAAAAACCTGTTTGTCCTCGGCGGACTGAAAAAAGGCGAAACCACCCTCATCCACGGCGGTGCCTCCGGAATCGGCACCACCGCGATCCAGCTCGCGAAAGCCTTTGGCGCGCGCGTTATAACCACGGCGGGAAGCCCGGACAAGTGCGAAGCCTGCCGCAAGCTCGGTGCCGATCTTTCCGTCAACTACCGGGAAGAGGGTTTTGCCACCCGGGCGCTGGAATTCACGGGCGGTCGCGGCGTCGACGTGGTTCTCGACATGGTGGGCGGCGACTATCTAACGCGCAACACCCATTGCATGGCTTTCGGAGGTCGTCATGTGAGCATCGCGTTCCAGCGCGGCATGCTTGCCGAAATAAACATACTCGACGTTATGCGCAAAAATCTCACGCTCGTCGGCTCGACCCTTCGGGACCGGCCGGTCTCTGAAAAAAACGCGCTCGCCCGCGAACTGAAGGACAAGGTGTGGCCATTGCTCGAGTCCCGCAAGATCGCACCGGTCGTTTTCCGGACGTTTCCGCTCGAAGAGGCGGAAAAGGCGCATGCGGCGCTCGACGCCGGAGAGCATATAGGGAAAATTGTTCTGACGACGGGACTTTGAGAAAACTCTGGAAATTTCTGTTCCGACGAGTATAGTGGCCCCGTTCCCAAAATTGTTCGCAAGACAATCACGTTGGTCCACGGGACGGGACCCGCAAGTAAATTTTGTTATCTGCCGTCTTTTAGGAGAATGTAAATGGCTGAATCCACGAAAGCGCCCGACCTCCTGATGCCGAAGGCCACCGCCGTGTGGCTGATCGAAAACACCGCGCTGACCTTCGGACAGATTGCGGATTTCACGAATCTTACCGAGCTTGAAGTCGAGGCGCTGGCCGACGAGGACATCAACCGGGGTCTGCAAGGACGGGATCCGGTTAAGGAAGGTATTTTGCAGCAGGCTGAAATTGACCGCTGCCAGTCCGATCCGAACGCGCGCCTGCGCTACAACCGGCGCGACGACCTGCCGCCGCTGCGCACCCGCTCGAAAGGCCCGCGCTACACGCCGGTCTCCAAGCGCGGCGACAAGCCGGACGCGATCGCGTGGCTTCTCAAATTCCACCCGGAAATCTCCGACGCCCAGATCTGCAAACTGATCGGCACGACGAAGCCGACGATCGCTTCGGTGCGCGACCGCACCCACCCTGCGACCCCAAACATCAAACCACGCCACCCGCAGGAACTCGGCCTTTGCACCTATCAGGAACTCGACGACGCCTCCCGCAAAGGCTACAAAGCCCAAGGCAAGGACCCCGACGAGATCAAGGCCCAGAAAGAACGCGAACTTGCCGAACAACAGGCCGCACGCGAGGAACAGGAGCGGCAGGAAGCGAGCGAGAACGAATTCGCCGGATTCGACTTTTCGAACTTCATCAGCCGATCGGGTTCTTCCGGCTCAAACCAGTAGCAGGAACGGCATAAAAATGCGGCCCCGGAAACGGGGCCGCGCTTATAATCGCAGTGCAAATGCTACAGGCGGTCAGTGTACGTGTTTCTTGATACCTTCAAGTTCCTCTTTCAGCGCCAGTTTCATCTTCTTCAGCAAACGGATTTCGATATCGCTCGCGGCGGGGCGTCGCTGATGTTGCTCGATTTGCTCGGAGATCGCGGCGTGACGCGCCTGAAGAGATTGGAGACGGCTGTCGCTGGCATTAAGTCCACGAGTTGAAGGCATAGATTTCTCTCCTTGGTTAGAGATTGGTCTCTTGAGGAATGTTTTTCATTTTAGCACTTTTTCCAGTCGCATGACGAAAATTTTGGCTGAAAAATCGCCGTGCCCTGCCAGCTGCCAGATTTCGTGCAGCGAGCACTGCCGGACACGGTTCTTCCCAACAAAAAACAACCGCCATCGAGTTGAGGCGGTTGGAGTGTTTCGTGTGAGGAGGAACTACATTTCCACCTCCAATCGTACGCCGCAAAAGTTAACCGATCGTTAACCGCACCTGCTCTCGTCGCGCGGGACGCTAGGCGCCTCCGGAAGCCGAACCAGGTCCCTTGCGCGGCAGAAGCCGGGTCGCCCGGACCTCGCCCGCCGACTCGAGCAGCGGATAGGCCACCGTGCACATATAGGTGTTGATACGCCGCAGGTCGCGGATGATATCCATGTGCAGGGAACTCGTCGCGAAGGTCTCGGGAATGCCTTCGCGCAAACGTTCGATATGGGCAACGGAAGCGGCGATCTCGGCTTGCCTTATCTTCTCTTTCTCCTCGATCAGCCGACGGGCGAGATCGACATCTCCCGACATGAACACCGACTGGGCAAGGCGGACGCTATCGAGCACAAGACCGTGAATGCGCTCGATCTCGCGGAACCCCTGCCCCGAGAAACTGTGCTGGTTACGAATTTTTTTGAGGGCAAGCGGCATCAGGTTCTTGTCGATCACATCGCCCGAATGCTCGAGGTTGGTAGCAAAAGTCAGGATCTGTATGTATTGCGCGGCCTCGTCCTTGTCCATGAACTCTTCGGTCACCCGAGCCATGTAACTCTTGATGGCCAGATAAAGCTTGTCGATCACGTCGTCCTGTTCACGCACCTGCCGAATAACGTTTTCGTCGTTCGTCTTGAAAGTCCGGAGCGAGTCCGCCAGCATGCGTTCGACAAGATCGGCCATGCGCAATGTTTCGCGCTTCGCCGAGGCAAGAGCAATCGCCGGCGAGTCGTAGGCCTTGTGGTCGAGATACTTCGGCTGGGCCGGATCGTCCGGATCCTGTTTATCAGGAGCAGCTTTGACGCAGACCCTCGCGACGACGCCCACAAGCGGCAGAAACAGAAGCGCGAGCCCGACATTGAACACCATATGAAAATTAACAATCTGACGAGCTGGATCCGGGTTGAGATCGGCGATCCAGGGCTGTACGTGCGCGACCAACGGAGCAGCAACGGCTACGCCGACCAACCGCATGAAAAGGTTGCCAATCGCAATGCGGAATGCGGGGGGAGAATCTTTCATAGTCGCAATAATCGGCGGAATCGTGCCTCCGAGATTGGCACCGAGCACCATGACCAGCCCGAGAGGAAGCGGCAGGACGCCGCTCCCGACGAGCGATGTCACAAGCAAAACGAAAGCGAGCGAAGAATGGACGACCCAGGTAATAGCGGCGGACACCATCAGCGCCAGAATGACATCGTTCTGAAGCGGCTGCAGGATCAGGGGCAATGTCTCGGATTCCTTGAGCGGCAAAGCCGACGCCCGTATCCAGCCGAGCGCAAACAGCATCAGGGCAAGGCCGATCAGGATGCGGCCGATGTTTTTGAGCTTACTCGACTTCTCCCGCTTGAAAAATACGTAGCCCACGACCATCAGTAACGGAGCGAGCCAGCTCAGATCGAACGTGAGCACCTGCGCAACAAGGGTCGTCCCGACATCGGCTCCGAGAATAACGGCAAGCGCCGCCGCCGTCGTGACCATGCCCTGCCCGGCGAATGTCGCCACGATCAAGATGGTCGCGGTGGCACTCTGGAGCAATGCCGTAACACCGATACCGGCGACGAACGATGAAAACCGGTTTTTTGTGCCTTTACCGATGACTACGCGCAACGATGCACCAAACCCGCGTGTCATGCCGAGACGAAGTAAAATAAGCCCCCACAGGAGGAGGCAAACGCCGCCAGCAATATTTAAAAGCAGCAGGGTTGGTGTTGTAGTAATCGATACTCTCCCGCCCGGCGGCAAGGCCGGGGAAAACGTTACAGTCGTGATTGAAATCCGGAGAACGGATTACCGCGCGGATGATCTCTCCATAATAGTACCCGAGCCGCTTTTCGGCAAGTCCGAGGTCCGAGATCCAGCAATTCTAAACCGCGCCGGTTCAGTGGCTCGTGGTGAAAAAATACACGAGCGAACGTGCATTCTGGCATTTGTTTTCCTTTTACTCCCCGGCACTCGCCCCCCTCCCTTGTGGGAGAGGGTTGCCGACGTTTGCCGAGCGTAGCGAGGTTAGCGGAGGCTGGGAGAGGGAGGGCAGGTCGCCGTGTCTTGTGCGGATGGCTGGGCAATAACGTATTTTAAGCCACCAAGCATCTGTGTTTCCGGTCAAGTTATTTGGGACCTCGACAGGGCGAATGGAATTGCGGCAATTCCAGACCGTCCCTTGTGACCGCAATCCGTACAAACGCCGTCACTTTCGGGGACACAATAAGTTATTGTGTCCCCATTGCCCCCGGCAATCGCTTGATAGCCGGTCCCTCCCCCTTGAAAAGGGGGAGGGTTGCGCAAGCTTTGGCCCGTAAGGGCCTTAGCTGAAGCCGGGTGGGGGTAAGCCTCCATCAAGCGCCGTTACCCCCCTCTCAATCTCCCCCCTTTTCAAGCGGGGAGAGGTGTAGCGGCTCCTTTCTCCGCTCATCCGGGGGCTTCATCGCCGCAACAGGCGAGCCAATCCCACTGGAAACGTCGAAGAGCCAGTTATTTTAAACCACCAAGACACCAAGGCACCAAGTTCCCCTTAATTGGTGTCTTGGTGCCTTGGTGGTGGAAACACGGCCCGAATGGGGACGGAGTAAAAACCCCTCGTTTTACTCCGTCCCCGTTTGCTACGTCCCCGTTTGCCAGCAAACGCCGCGTTCATGAGGAATTCCTCTCTCCGATTTTGCGCCTGACAGCGCGATTTAGAATTGCTGTCCGGGATCGGATCCCTGAACGACCGGAGATTCAAAATCCCGCGTCCGGGCGGGCGAGATAGGCTTTCTCCCCGGGCGTGCTTTTCCGGCCCAGAACGGCGTTGCGGTGCGGAAAACGGCCGAACTGCTTTATGACGTCGCGGTGGCGCAAGGCGTAGTCGTAACCGACCGGGTCTTCGTCTTTCATCGCCGCGAACAACGCGACCGCTTTCTCCTGATCGTCCATCGACTCGCTGTGCTCGAAGGGGAGATAGAGGAAGCGCCGCCGGATCGGAGGCAGGATCCGGTCGAAACCGCGCGAGAGGGCGTGGCGCGCCACGGCGAGCGCCTTGTCATCCGTTTCGAAAGCCCTTGCGCTGCCCCGGAACATGTTGCGCGGAAACTGATCGAGGACGAGGCATAATGCCAGCGCGCCGTCCGCGTCGTCCTGCCAGTGATTGCACAGGCCGTCGCGTGCCATGTCGACCGCAACCCGGAAACGTTCGCGGACGGCGCGGTCGAACGCTTCGTTTTTCTGAAACCACTGGCTCGGGTGCGTTTCCTCGAACCAGAAATGAAGGACTTCCTGCCGGGTGTCGCGCATGGCCCTACTGCGCCTGAGTCCTGGCCGCTTTGATCTGGTCGACCATCTTCAGGTATTTTCTCTCAAGACGCCGGGACACGATCGACAGAAACGCGGCCGGAAGGAACGGAACCAAAAGCATGACGACGAAAAAAGGTTCCCGGAACGCGCGCGACAGGTCGCCGTCCATCTGCTGCAAATACAGGACGATGAACACCACCAGCCCCGCGGCGGCGAACAACAGACCTGCCATGCGGTAAACCCGTGACCGCATGAGGAGTGTTCTGGCTTCTTCCGCGCTGGCTATAGTCTCAACTCCTGTCAAAAAGAAAAAGAAACAACGCTTGAACGAGGTCCCGTTACTGTTCTGAAAGAGTCTGAAAACGGCGGCCCAGGACGGCGATCACCGTCATTGTCATTAGAAGATAGAAAAGGATAGCCAGTCCAGTTTTTTTTCGCGCCTCGAGATGCGGGTCCTCCGACCAGACGACAAAGGCGGTCACATCGGCCGCATCGGCGCTCTCGAAGTCCGACATCTCGGTTATCGTCTCAAACACGGCGTCGGAGCCGCGCGTGCGAAATATCCGCCCGAGAGAATCCGGCAAACGTCCGGCCTTTGGCCCCGGAACGGGACGTACGGACAGAGTCGCCGCCTCCGCGGCAGGTATATCTTCGAGTTCCCGCGCAATGAGGGCTATCTCGTCCGCATTGAAACCAAGCGACTCAAGGTCGCCGTACCGCAGTCCCGAAAGCGCCGCGCAATCCGAGCATTCGCGTACATACAGACGAAACCCGCGCTGAAGCGCGGACCGCTCGAACACCCCGAACGGTCCTTCAAAGGACCACGACGGCGCCGCGCCGGCGTGCGCGCAAGCCGCCGGCAGCGAAAAGGCAACCCACAACGCGAACAACACTCCCCGTCTCATTTCATTCCCGCCCCCCGCGTTCGAACCGGTTCAGCACGGGAAGGATGGCAAGAAACCAGAGAAAATAAACCGCCGCACCGACCTGCCCCAGCGCGACCCACGGCGCCGTGGCAGGCATCGCGCCCGACACGCCAAGCGCAACGAGCGCCGCGGCGAACAGAACCATCCCGGCACCGAACCACGGACGCGCGCGGCCGTTGCGCACCGGGTGGCGGTCCAGCCACGGCAGCAGAAGCAACACGGCGAACATACCGGCGAATGCAGCCGCTCCGGCGCTCTTCGCCGAAACGAGGAACAGGACGCCGAACGGCGCGGCGAACAGCGTTTGCCCGAGATAGCCGAACGCGAACAAAAGCGTCGCCCCTCCCGCGAGTCCCGCCGCCCTCCCGGCCCGGAAAGCCCCTCGCGTATAGAACGGCCGGAGCGCCGCCGCGAAAAGGACGAGAGAAAGCGCGATATAGGGATTTATGCCGAAATTGACGGCGCGGAGCATCCCGTAGAACGGCAGCAGGTACCATTCCGGCGCGATCCTGTCCGGCATGTGGAGCGGGTCGAACGGCACGCGATTCCCCGGCGAAACCGTGAGGTCGGGAAAGAAAAAGGCGACAATCGTGAACGCGATCAGAAATCCGCACAGCCAGAGACTGCCCTTGATCGTATGGTACGGGTGGAACGGAACAAGCCTCGGGTCTTCATAGTGATTTCGGCTGCCATCCTTCTTCCCGAGACAGACGCGCAGCGACCATATGTGCAGGAAGACCAGCAACAAAACAAGGAACGGCACGGCGAAATGCCAGACGTAAAAGCGCATCAGGGTCGCCGTCCCCACGCCGTCCCCGCCGAGAACGGCAAGCCTCAGCCCCTCACCGACGAACGGAATGGCCGTCAGGGCATTTGTGATCACAATCGCGGCCCAGCCGCCCGTCTGGCCGAACGGTAGCACATAGCCGGTAAACGATATCGTCACCATCAAAAACAGGACGAGAACGCCGACGATCCAGACAAGTTCCCGCGGCGTCTTGAACGCACCGTAAAGCATGCCGCGTCCCATGTGCACGTACATCGCGAGAAACAGGAACGACGCGCCGTTCGCATGTAGCGTATGAATGAGCCAGCCCCAGCGTACGTCACGCCGGATGCGCTCGACCGCCTCGAAAGCATGATCCTCGTGCGGCACGTAATGAACCGCAAGGAAAAGTCCGCTCACAATCACGATCATCAGCATGACCGAGACGATCAGGTTCCAGCCCTTGTTGAAATATCGCGGCGTCGGATGATCGATGTAATGGCGGCGAAAGATGCTGAAAGCCGGCAGTCGCTCGTCGATCCAGCGGACGAGGGGGTTTTTGAAACGATCCGGCTCCATATCGATCACGCTATTGCCCTCACCCGATCCGAAGCAGCGTATCGCCGATAAATTCGTATGGTGGAACCGCCAGATTGGCCGGGGCGGGACCTGAAACCACGCGGCCCGAGGCGTCGAATGCCGATCCGTGACAGGAGCAAAACCACCCTTCTCCGCGTTCGGTCGGGATGCAGCCGAGATGCGTACACACGGACACCACAACGAGCCATTCGGGCCTTACGGTCCGTTCCCGATCCGTTTGCGGGTCGCGGAGCGCGCCGGTATCCTCCGCCCGCGCCTGCGCGATCTCTTCCGGCGTACGGTGACGTACGGTCACCGGCCGACCTTTCCAGACAACGGTCCGCGAACGTCCCGCCGGAATGGCGGCGAGGTCGACCGTCACAAACGCGCTTTCATCGTACGAGCGAACCGGCGCGAGCGATCCGAAAAGCGGCCACATCGCCGCAGTACCCCCGACAAGCCCCATGGCGCCAGCCAGCAGCATCAGAAAATCCCTGCGTTCGTCATCGGGTTTGTCGTCTTTCAAGGCCATATTATGAGGTTAGGGGCAACCGGCCCCGCTGGCAAAGGAAAAACTGTCGCCCGCATTGAAGCCGCGCTATAAGCGTCCGATGAGAATCTCTTTGTACCAACCCGATATCCCGCAAAATGTCGGCGCGGCCATGCGGCTGTGCGCCTGCCTCGGCCTGCCGCTCGACATTATCGAGCCCTGCGGTTTTCCATGGGACGAGCGCAAAATCCGCCGCGCGGCGATGGACTATATCGACCTGCTCGAACTCCGCCGCCACGGCTCGTGGGAACGCTTTGCCGGCGAACGGTCGGGCGCGCGGATCGTCCTCATGACGACAAAGGCGGCAACGCCCTATCTTTCCTTCGCGTTCCGCCCGGACGATATCCTCCTCGCCGGACGCGAGAGCGCCGGAGTCCCGGACGCCGTCCATGCTGCCGCCGACGCCCGCATTGCCATCCCGATGCACCCCCGCGCCCGCTCGCTCAACGTGGTCAACGCCCTTGCCATGGTGGCGGGGGAAGCCATTCGGCAGGTGCGCAAGTGCACGGGGATCGCTTAAAAAAACAAACCGTTGCTGCGAGTGTTTGTAAGATACTGATGAGAAACAACTATGTCATTCCGAGCGAACGCGAGGAATCTTGTCGCTATCCATCGTATGAAGATCCCTCCGCTTCCGCCTGCGCCCTTCGGGCTTCGGCGGACAGGTCGCGTCGGGATGACAAGCTGTTGGAATGCATCACATAATTCATACCACACTGACCGCGGATCTGTTTTCAGGCGATCCCCGTGGTGTGCAACGAAAACCTTTGAATATGGCAAACTTTATGGTGTATAATGACGTCAATTATCATCGGAGCGAAGAGATGAACGACCCTGACACCGACTCATATGGCGGCATGGACTACGGTGACGAGGCCAGGAAGAGCGGAAAGCCCGGCTCCCGGGCGTCACGCAACCCCTGGCGCGCATGGGCGCGCTTTCAGGATGACGAGCACAAAAAAAAGGAACGCCACCGTTTCGACTGGCGTACAATTTTCAATAACCCGATAACCGAGCCTGTTTCAGGCGATACCCCCGCTCGCTACACCACAAACGTCGGCTCGAATCTGCGCGGTGCGTTCGCTCTCGGGCTTGTGGTCATTGCCCCGGACCTTGCGGACCAGTTCCACCGGGCGACAAACGCCGTCAGGGAACAACTCGGCATGCCTACGCGGGATCTCGCACCGGACGTTACCCCCTCCTGATCCGACCGATTTCCTCGAGACACGCCTCGCGCCCCGGCGTGAAGTCGCGTTTTATCCACCATGTCTCGACCGCCTTGAGAATCCGCCCGACCTCCGGCCCCGAAGAAACCCCGGCCGCCAGAACATCTTCGCCGGTTACCGGCAATTGCGGCGGCATCCAGCTTTTCAGAAGCGCGACCTGCGCCTCGAGATTGCCGCTATCCTCGCCCAGAACGTGGCGCAACAGGATCGCTTGCGCCGCAACGATGCGGGTATGGAAATAAATCAGTTCCTTGTCGGACCGGATGGCCCCGCCGCGATAGCCGTTCAGCGCATCCCCCATTGCGGATATCTCCCGCTTCGCGGCGTTCGAGAGAACCAGCGAGGTTTCGAGCGCGTCAAGCTGTCCGGGATCCATACCGACCAGCGCGAACAGCCTTGCCGTCACCGAATGAAGCTTCGTCCGGTTCTGGAGCCCGCAGAGCTTGCGCAACACGGCGTGCGAAAAGTCTCCGGGCAGAATGGGAGACAACACGCCCGCCTCGTCCATCAGCGCGAGAATTCCGGCCGGGTCGTCCGCATTGACGATTTTAAGAAATTCCTGCGTGATCCGCTCGCGCGAGAGGGTAACGATTTTCGGTGCCGCGTCACGGCAGGCGGCCAGCGCCGCCGGATCGGGCGCGCCTTGCCCGTAATACGCATGAAACCGGAAGAACCGCAGGATGCGCAGGACGTCTTCCTCGATGCGCTGCGCGGGATCGCCGACGAAGACCACCCGCCTTGCTTCAAGATCGGCAAGCCCCTGCCCCAGAACGTCGTAAACCCGGCCGTCGGCGTCGGCCAGCAGCGTGTTCATCGTGAAATCCCGGCGCAACGCGTCTTCACGCCAGTCGTCCGTATAAGCGACGACTGCATGCCGCCCGTCGGTCTCGACATCCTTGCGCAGGGTCGTTATCTCGAACGTGCGCGCGCCGACGACCGCCGTCACCGTCCCGTGGTCGAGGCCGATCGGAATCGTTTTAATCCCTTGCGCGCCGAGCCGGATGACGGCTTCTTCCGGCGCGAACCTCGTTGCGATATCGATGTCGATGTCCGTCTCGTCCTGATCGAGACCAAGCAGCGCACCGCGCACGCACCCGCCGACGAACAGCGCCTGCGGCTCACCGGCTCCGTTATTGAGGGCCTTCATTACCGCCCGCGTTTCCCGCAGCGTCATCCATTTCGGCGGCTTGATCCGTCGCGCCTGCTTCATGGACATTCAAAAATCCCCCGACACCACCGTAAAGACCTCCCCGCCACTGCGAATCACCATGTCCCCGTCCCGTTCTTCCATCGCGTGGGCGACGAGTTCGTAGTTCACCGTGCGGTTTGCGCGCGCCTTCAGGCCGCCGCGCACCATCGCATAGAAAATCACCACGCCCTTCCCCGGCCCGCCCTCGACGATCAGCGGGTTTTCGGGCCCAAGCGTGAAACGCTCGCCGATATTTGTGGTCAGTTCGATCGTCTGGTTCGCCTCGCCCTCGTTCCGGATGGTGAAATCGACGACGATGAAAGGAACGTCTTCCACGGCGACGCGGTGCCGTTCCTTCGGCGTTTTGAGCCAGTATTCCCCGCCCTCGAAACACAGAGCGCGAGTCGCAAAGAGCTTCACGAGCGCCTCGCGCTCGATCGGTCGCCCGTCGTGCCACCAGACGCCGTCCGAATCGATGGCGAACTCGGCTTCGCTTTCAGGGGGTTCTGCTCGCGGATCGGTCGTCATTTTCGTCAAAATCCTGATCTTTAACCGGGTGCAATCGCGCGCCAAACGCACTACATTAGGGACGGCCCACTTTCTCGTTCCAAATTAATAAGGGATAAACCGCTTTGAGTACAGCAAAGGCATCCGCTCCCGAATCCGATATCGCGCTCCGCCTCGGTCGTTCCATGGAAACGCTCTCCCGCGCACGCGCGGAAATCGGCAAGGTGATTTACGGTCAGGACGAGGTCGTCAGCCGCACGCTCGTAACCCTGCTTTCCGGCGGGCACGTTCTTCTGATCGGCGTGCCCGGCCTTGCAAAGACGCTGCTGGTCGAAACGATCGCGACCGTGCTCGGCCTCAGTTCGAGCCGCATCCAGTGCACGCCCGACCTGATGCCCGCCGATGTGCTCGGCTCGGAAGTCCTTGAAGAAACGGAACGCGGCCAGCGTTCGTTCCGATTCATCAAAGGTCCGGTTTTCGCGCAGTTCCTGATGGTTGACGAGATCAACCGCGCAAGCCCGCGCACGCAGAGCGCGCTCCTGCAGGCCATGCAGGAAAAGCAGGTCAGCATTTCAGGCAGGCAGCACGATCTGCCGCGCCCATTCCACGTGCTCGCGACCCAGAACCCGATCGAACAGGAAGGCACCTACCCCCTGCCCGAGGCCCAGCTCGACCGTTTCCTGATGCAGGTCGACGTCGACTACCCGGACGCCGACACCGAGCGGCGGATCATTCTCGCGACCACGACCGGCGAGGCGCAGGAAGCGCGGCAGGTCATGGACGAGGCGACGCTTCTCGAGTTGCAGGCGCTCGTGCGGGACATGCCGATCGGCGAGCAGGTGGTCGAGGCGATTCTGACGCTCGTGCGGCGCGGCCGTCCGGGCGAAGGCGCGACAGACCTCGTCAACGAGTACGTCGTCTGGGCCCCGGGCCCGCGCGGCTCGCAGGCCCTGATGCTCGCCTGCCGGGCGAAAGCGCTGCTGGAGGGGCGTCCCGCGCCCTCCATCGACGACGTGCTCGATCTTGCGGAACCCGTCCTCAAACATCGCATGTCGCTCAATTACAAGGCGCGGGCGAACGGCGTAACCCTTCGGAGCGTCATCGGGGAAATGTGCGAGGGTATCTAGAACGCACCGCCATGAAAAAGCTCACGCCCCTCCGACTGCGACACGCCGCCGACAAGGCCGCCGCCGACCTGCCGTCCATGATGGCCGAGGCCGAGCGGGCGGCGGCGCATGTTCTCGCCGGAGGACACAATCTGCGCCGACCGGGAGGCGGCGAGAATTTCTGGCAATTCCGCGACTACGAATTGCACGACAGCCCCCAGGATATCGACTGGCGGCAATCCGCGAAGGGCGACCGCGTCTCCATCCGCCAGAAAGAACGCCAGACCTCGCAAAGCGTCTATTTCTGGTGCGCGGGCGGGCCGTCGATGACGTACGGCTCGCGCATGGGCAAACATACGAAGGCGGACGAAGCCGCCATTCTCATCCTCGCGCTGTCCCTGCTCCTGACCCGCAGCGGCGAGCTCGTGAGCATGACGGGCGGTTTCCGGCGGCCGGGCCGCAGCGAGCATACGCTTTCACGCCTCGGCGAGCAGTTGCTCGAACAGATTTATTCGAATCACCCCCTCCCCGACGCGGACACACGAGACCTGCCGACCGGGCACACGGCAATTCTCGCGGGCGATTTCCTGAGCGAACCCGGGAAGGTGGCCGACTCCCTCGCCGAAGTGCGTATGGCGGCGTCCAGCGGGTTTCTCGTTCAGGTGCTCGATCCGGCGGAACTCGACCTGCCGTTCGCGGGCCGGGCGATTTTCCGCGATCCCGCCGGAGGCGCACGCCATGAAACCGACAACGCCGCGGACATCCGGGACGCCTACCGCGCCCGCATCCGCGCGCATGCCGAATCGATCCGGCACGTTTGCCGGGAAGCGGGCTGGGGATATTACCTGCACCGGACCGACCACCCTCTGGCCGACACGCTGGCGGAGCTCTGGGCGCTGCTCTCCCCTGAAGCGCGGAAAGCGGGAGGGTTCCCGTGAATGCGTGGCTGAGCAGCCTGACCTTCGTCAATCCGTGGATCCTCGCGGGGCTGGCGGCGCTCCCGGTCCTGTGGTTTCTGCTGCGGGTAACACCGCCCGCGCCGAAGCTGATCCTGCTGCCGACCGCCCGTTTCCTCGACGGGCTCGTCCCCGCGCGCAAGACGCCGAGCAAGACGCCCTGGTGGATTTTATTGCTGCGGCTGCTGATCGCGGCGCTCGTCATTCTCGCCCTCGCCCACCCGGTTCTCAACCGGGCGCAGACTCTTCAGGGCGCGGGGCCACTGCGGATCGTCGTCGATAACGGCTGGGAATCCGCGCAGACATGGGCCGGTCAAACCGCCGCCGCAATCGAGATGATCGCGCAGGCCTCCCGCGAAAATCGCGAAGTCTGGATTACGACGACCGCGCCCGACCCCGCAAACGAGGGAAAACCGATCAATCTCGGGCCGCTCTCCGCGGGAGAAGCCGGAGCCCGCCTGAAAGGCCTGTCTCCCCTCCCATGGCCCGCCGATTACGAGACCGCCGCCGCGCTCGTCAAAAAGCGCGCGCCGACGATCAGCACCGAAACCCACTGGCTCGGGACCGGTCTCGGCGGAAACGGTTTTCGCGCGCTGGTCACGGCGCTGCAAAGCGGCGGACAGCTCGATTACGTCCGTCCGGCGCCCGAAGACCTGCCGGTTCTGCTGGTTCCGTACGCGCCGGGAAACGGAGCGATCGGCGCGAGCGTTCATGCGCCTGCGGGCATCACGCCGGGACTCCCGCTCGGCATCCAGGTCCTCTCGGCCAGCGGTCAGGTGCTCGACAGCACGACGGTCGTCCTCGAACCGGGAAAGCTCCCGGTAAAGGCCACCTTCGACCTTCCCCCTGAGTTGCGGCGCGATGTTCACCGGATCAGGATCAGCAGCCGGGACGGTGCCGGGGCGATCCACCACCTCGGGGTGGGAGATAGTTACGCCGCAGCCGGGATCATAACTGGCGGCGGCGAGGATGAAACCGCTCCGCTGACCGAGAGCACATATTATCTGGAGCGCGGCCTTGAACCGTTCGCCGATGTACGAACCGGCAACGCCGCCGATTTGATCAGAGAAAAAGCTTCGATCCTTTTCCTGCCCGATACAGGTTCGATCACGGCCTCAGACCTCAACCGACTGGAAGACTGGATCCGCGGGGGCGGCCTGCTGGTGCGCTTCGCCGGCCCCGACATGGCAGCCAGCGACACCAGCGATATCCTTGCGCCCGTCCAACTGCGCCTCGGAGGACGGGCTATGGAAGGTTCGCTGAGTTGGGACAAACCCGCTTCGCTCGCGCCCTTTCCGGAAACCAGCCCGTTTTTCGGCATCGACATCCCCCCCGACGTCGTCGTACGCAGGCAGGTTCTCGCCGAACCCTCGCCGGAACTCGACGAAAAGACATGGGCCCGTCTTGAGGACGGCACGCCGCTCATCACCGCCGAAACGCGCGGCGATGGCGTGCTGGTTCTCGTCCACACGACTGCGGGTCCCGACTGGTCGGATCTGCCACTTTCCGGCCTTTATGTCCATCTCCTCAAACGCCTTGTCGACATTTCCTCAAACCCGCAAGCCGCCACGAAGGTCGAGGGAACGCTGCAACCGCTGTCGATCATGGACGGATTCGGGCGGCTCGTCACGCCACCCCCAAGCACCGCGCCGATCCCCTCCGGCGACTTCGAAGGTGTCGTGCCGGGCCCCCGCCATCCGCCAGGGATCTACGGGCGCGCCGGATATCAGCTGGCGCTCAATCTTGGAGAGCGCCTTGACATGATCCCCCCTTCCGCACAACTACCGACAAGCGTCAGCGAACGCCACTACGGTCGCGATTACGAGCGGGACCTCCGGCCCGCTCTCCTCCTTGCAGCAGCTGGACTGTTTCTGTTTGACTGGCTTTTAATGCTGCTGCTTGGAGTCGGGCTCGCCAACCTTTTGCGACATCCGGCGGCATCCGTCCTGGTTCTCGCTGCCGTCTCCTGCCTGTCGCCTTCTGCCTCGGCCCAAACGGACGCCGAACTCGCGGGCGCCCTTTATCTGGCGTATGTCAAGACTGGCGACCCTCAGGTCGACCGAACCAGCGAGAGCGGCCTGCGCAATCTCGCCACTGTCATGGCCGCCCGTACCTCCGCTGAACCGGTCGGCGTTGTCGCCGTCACACCGGAAAGCAAATCCCTGCCTTTCTTCCCGCTGGTCTACTGGCCGGTGACCCCGGATCAGAGCGCCCTGTCCGAAGAAGCCCAGCGCAACGTCCAGGCCTATCTCGACCGGGGAGGAACGATCCTTTTCGACACACGGGATCGCCACTACGCACGCGGCGACTTCGCGACCACGCGCAACGGCGAATCCCTGCGCGCTCTCACGGCCTCGCTTGATATTCCCGCTCTCACACCCATGCCAAAGGAACATGTTCTGACGCGTTCCTTTTACCTGCTCGATTCCATGCCCGGTCGTTACGAAGGCGGCACGATCTGGGTGGAGGAGCGCAGCACGGCGGGACGCGATGGCGTCTCGTCGATCATTATCGGCGGACACGACTGGGCAGGCGCTTGGGCCACCGAACGCAGCGGCAGCACGTTTTCTCCGCATTTGTCCGGCGGTCCTCGCCAGCAGGAAATGGCCTTTCGTTTCGGCGTCAATCTGCTGATGTACGCCCTGACCGGAAACTACAAGGCCGACCAGGTCCACGTCCCTCACATCCTCAGGAGGCTCGGACAATAGATGACGGAAACCGCCGCCACGACCCTCCACTTTCTGCCGCTGGTCCCCTACCCGGTACTTGCGGTCTTGACAGCGATCGGGCTGGTTCTCGTTCTTGCCGCCTTTTTCCGGCTTCGCCGGGGAGCTATTCCACGAGGGTTTGCACTTACTGTCCTGCTTCTCGCTCTGTTGAACCCTTCCGTACTGACCGAGGAACGCGAACCGGTCAGCGACATCGCCACCATCGTCGTTGACGATAGCGCCAGCCAGACCTTTGGACGGAGGAGCGAACGCACCGAACAGGCCCTCTCCCATCTGAAAAGCGAGCTTTCGGGCAGGGATGGACTCGAGTTGCGCATCGCACATGCACCCGCCGACAAGGACGGCGAAGCCGGAACCGCATTGTTTGCTGCTCTCGACGAAGCCCTCGCGGACGTTCCCTCCAGTCGCCGCGCTGGCGCCATCATGCTGACCGATGGACAAATTCACGACGTCCCGGGTAACGAAGCACCGGACTACGGCCCGGTTCACGGGCTCCTGACCGGACGTCGCGATGACATGGACCGGCGGATCGTCGTAACCCAGGCCCCGGCCTACGGAATCGTCGGCAAGAACGTGACGGTCCGCTACCGCGTATCGGACTCCAATACCGGCAAGGACAGCGCCGGTATCATTCTGCGACCGGGAACCGGGAAGCCGTTGATGCGCGTTGTACCAACCGGCGAGGAACAGACGATGGAACTTCCGGTCGGAAACCCTGGCCAGAACGTGTTCGAACTTGAAACCGGCCTTCTGCCCGGTGAAATCACAGATGCCAACAACAGCGCAACAATCGTCGTCAATGGCGTACGCGACCGGCTGAAAGTGCTGCTGGTGTCCGGCCTCCCTTATATCGGCGAGCGAACATGGCGAAACATTCTGACCTCCGATCCCGGAGTCGACCTCATCCATTTCACAATTCTGCGCGAACCGCAGAAGCTCGATGCGACCCCCCAGAACGAGCTTGCCCTGATCCCGTTCCCGTTTCAGGAACTTTTCGAGGTCAAGCTTGGCGAATTTGATTTGATCATTTTCGACCGCTATACGGTGAATCAGATTTTGCCGCTCCACTATTTCAATAATATCTCCCGGTATGTGCAGGACGGCGGCGCACTGCTGGTCGCCAGCGGGCCCGAATATATCGGGCCGGAATCCATTTACAAAACCGCTCTGAAATCCGTCCTTCCCGCCGCGCCGACCGGTGAAGTCATCGAGCGGGCCTACCGCCCGAAGCTGACCGGCATCGGGAAAAGACACCCGGTTACCGAAAGTCTTTCCGGGGAATCTGACTGGGGAGAATGGATACGCATCCTGCCCTCAACCGTGTCCGGCGGCGATATCCTGATGGAGGGGCTGGACGATCAGCCACTGCTCGTCCTCTCCCGCAGCGGCGAAGGCCGGGTCGCACAACTGGCGACGGATCAGGTGTGGCTGTGGTCGCGCGGCGTCGACGGCGGCGGTCCTTACGCCGAGCTAATCCGCCGTCTTGCGCACTGGCTGATGAAAGAGCCTGAACTCGACGAAAACGCCCTGGATGTAAGGGCGGATGGTTTTCGTATTTCGCTGCGACGCCGACAGATCGGCGAAGATCAACCGCCCGTCGTCATGGAGCGACCCAACGGTTCGCTCGAGCCGATTAAAATGACCGGGCGCGGGGACGGATGGGCCAGCGCGACGGTCAATGCTGAATCCCCCGGCGTTTACGCCTTCGAAAACGGAGACCTGCGCCATCTCGTTGTCGTCGGAGGTATCAACCCGAAAGAACTCGCCGCCGTTGTTTCGACCGGGGAAAAGCTCGCGCCGCTCGCTGACCGAACGGGCGGACGCATCCTCTGGCTCGAAGACCAGCCACGGCCCGACATCCGCATGATTCCCGAAAGCGAGCAATATGGGGGGCGGAACTGGATTGCCCTTCGCCGAAACAACGATTTTACCGTCACCGGCGTTTCGGACCGCGCGATCCTGCCTACCTGGCTCTCCGCCCTCGCCATTCTCGCCGCCCTCGCCTTCGCGTGGTGGCGGGAGGGAAGACCGGGCTAATCGAGAATGCACTCTTCCTACACGGACCTTCCGGCCAAAGCCCTTTTTACGGCTTCCTCGATTTCCTGCCTGCTTACCGGCTTCCGGATGATGGCCTTGATGGATTCGACCGGGCCCTGACCGCCGAGCGCGTCGACGCCGTAGCCGCTAACCATGACAAAAGGCAGATCCGCCCACGCGATCCGCGCCTGCTCAGCGAGTTCGAGCCCCGTCATCCCGGGCATGCTGTGATCGGTTATCACAAGATCGACCCCCGGGTTTCCCTTGCGCAATTTCTGAAGGGCAATCAGGCCGGATTCACAGCTTTCCCATTCAAAACCGAGCCGGGTCAGCATCGTTTCGAGCATCTCCCGGACATTTTTCTGGTCTTCGACAATCAGGACTCGTCCGCCCCCGTTAAACTCGACCGGCATACTCCCGACATCGGGTTTCTCAGTCGGTTCCTCCTCGATCGGAAAAAAAACGTCGAAACGCGTCCCTTCCCCCAGCCGGGAAGAAATCGTGAGCGCCCCTCCATGTCCGAGCACAATGCCATGAACGTTCGAAAGCCCGAGCCCGGTGCCTTTTTCGACCGGCTTGGTCGTGAAGAAAGGCTCGAACATATGCTCCATGATCGGTCTGCCTATGCCCGACCCCGTATCCTCGACGCTGAGAACCGCATAGAGTGCCCCCTGACTCATCCGTCCGAGTTCCAGATAGGTGTGGCCGGGATCCGGCTCGTAAATCCGCATATGGTGCGCACCGCGAACATCGTCCTCCTCGCCACCGCCGACGACCATTTCCTCAAACAGGTCTGGATCGGCCTCGATTTCATCAAACCCAAGCACAATGGCCCCATGTTCATCTTCCAGCGCGTCGCGGGCATTGACGCATAAGTTCATGAGGACCTGCGCCACCTGCGTGCGGTTCGCATGGATACGCGCGCTCTCGATCGCGAATTCGGTCCTGACATCGATAGTCTTCGGGAAACTCGCCCGGATGATATCCAGTACGTCCCCAAGCACCTCCGCAGCGTTGATATTCGCCTTTGCGCTTTCCTTCCGCCTCGAAAACTGAAGCATTTGATCGACGAGCTGGCGCGCCTGAGCGCCGGCCTGCAGAATATTGGCGGCATGTTTGCGCGCTGCCGGGTCGTGCTCAAGGTCCTCATGCAGGAATTCCGCATAACCCATGATGGCCGCCAGAACGTTGTTGAAATCGTGGGCGATCCCGCCAGCCAGACGTCCGATTGCTTCCATCTTCTGGGCCTGGAAAAACTGCTCCTGCAGAATTTCCCGTTCCTCGTCTGCCTGCTTGCGTTCGGTAACGTCGACCGAGGTGTTGATAAACCCGCCTTCCGGGAGAACGGTGAACGATATTTCGACCCAGACCGAATCGCCGCTCTTTCTGCGAACCTTGCGTTCGCCGCGCCAGTAACCCTTTCCCTTGAGAAACGGCATTATCTCTTTCGACAGATAGTTCGCCGTCTGTTCGTCGTAGAGCGCCGTCCAGGGTTTGCCCTTATATGCCCATCCCTTTTCGACCGGAATACCGTGAATCTCCATAAGTGCCCTGTTCAAAAACGAGATCGTACCCTTTTCGTCGAAAATCCCGATTCCATCGCCTGCCGCCTCGATGGCGGCCAGTCTGCGCTTCGACAAGGCCTCCACCTGCATCAGTTCGGTAACATCCCGCATGACGCCAACATATCCGCCACCGGGCAAGCGTGTCAGGGACAAATCCAGAAAGAAGCTGCTGCCGTCCTTCTTGCGCCCTTTCGTGTGCCCGTGCCACTGCCCCTCTTTTTCCACAAGGGGAAGAACCTCGTCGTAAAACCAGCGAACCTGAATGTCGTCGTAAAGGACTTCCCATGACTGTCCAACGAGTTCCGATGACGCGCCATACCCGTAAAAAGAAACGAGCGAGTTGTTGACGTAGGTAACAACCCCGTCCTTATTCATAATGTTGATGCCATCGAACGCAGCCGACATCGCCGCAAGGCGCTGCTCGAGAATACGGAGAGTTTCACGTTTCTCGGTGTCGAGCGCGCGCAAAGTCGAGAGTTTGTCGATGAGAACGACCATAAGGACAAAACCGGAAAGTCCCATGACAAAGACCGACCAGGTAATTTGAGCATGCCGGATCCGCTGTTCCTCCTGCCTGCTGCCTGGAGACCCGCCCGCCATACCGGCATTTACCAGCCGGTCGAGGTTCTTGCTCATAACCGACATTCGACGAAACATCCTCTCCGCAACGACAGAATCAGGCTGCTGCCCCCGCTGTTCGAGGAGCGCGCCGAGATACACGAATTCGTCCTGGATCTCCTGAATAACGGGCAGGGCAACCGGCATCATCGTGGAAAACTGGCGCGCCTGAGAAACAAAATCATCAAAACTGGATACGAGCGCCGAAAAATCAGAAACGACATCCTCTTCATCGACCAGATCCGGAACCGAAAACGACGCCATCGCCCGGGCTTCAAACTGGTGAAAGTCGTACTCGAGCCTGTCGAGAGTGGTATCGTGCATCTGGTAGAGTTCCAGAGCGTGTCTTTCTTCACCCAGGAGGCGGGCTGACAGGTTGAGAGCCGCCATGCTGAAAACGAGCATGAAGACCAGCGGAAGCGTATTCTTGAGATCGGAAAGCCTGCGCCCCCGGAGCAACAATCGCGAAACCGAAGCGAGCTTACCCTTCATGAGGCTGGATGCCCAATTCCTGGGCCCGCAGTGCGGCCTGCGTCCGGTTCCTGGCGCCGAGTTTGCGGCAAATGCCGCGAACGTGCAACTTGACGGTTACAACCTGAAGATCAAGCGCACGCGCAATCTCCTTGTTGGAAACTCCCTCGACAAGATATGTCAAAACTTCCCGTTCGCGGTTTGTCAGCGCATTCACTCCTCCGCCCTCGTCAAACGTATTCCCGCTTGCTGACACCGGCGGACGCCGTATGCCTCCGGCTTCGCCGTAATATGACGGCATTATTTCGTGAGTTTCGCGCTCGATCGGCACGAAGCGCTCTCCCTCAAGAACAAGCTGGATTGCCTTGAGAAGCGCCTTGCCGGAGAGCGTTTTCGGAAAATACCCGACAGCTCCCATCCCAATCGCCTCCCTGACGTCGGACGGCTCCGCCACGCCGGAGAGCAGCGCGACCGGTACATCCGGATACGTCTCGCGCATCGCCTTCAGTCCCTTGAGACCATCCATTCCCGGCATCCGGAAATCGAGCAGCACGAGATCCGGCATTACCTCCTCCGCTTTCAGAAGGCCGAAGACCTCGTCCAGGTTCTTTGCAAGGGAGACATGGGCACTGGGCTCGGCACGCTCGATATACTGGAGCAGAGCGTCACGAAACAATGTGTGGTCGTCGGCAAGGAGCAGCTTCATAGGACACAGACGGAATGTAATTAGCAACTTCCGGTTACTATACCTCAGTATTAGATTTTTTCGAAAGAATTTGCGAAGCGGGCATGCGCTCGCCCCGTTTTCCTTCAAAGGCTTGGCGTCTCTGCCCCGGGAATCGAATAATACCCGTGTATGGCATAAACCTAGTATTTCACCTGAATCAGCTCGCCGGGCGAAACTTTTTGCAGGTCGCCGAACTTCATCCGGTAGACATACGTCGACTCCAGAACCCGCTGGACATAATTTCGTGTTTCATAGATCGGGATCATTTCCACCCAGTCGGCCTGATCGACCCCGGGATCGCGAGGATCGCCCATTTCCTCGATCCAACGGCTCACGCGGCCCGGCCCCGCATTGTAGGCAGCGAGCGCCAGAACATAAGAGCCATCGAAACGTTCCAGCATCCGGGCAAGATAGGCTTCGCCCAGCCGGACATTATGTTCAGGGCGGGACGTCAACCATTCCGTGCGGTGCGCAATTCCAAGCTTTTGTGCCGTTTCCGAAGCGGTGGCAGGCATCAGTTGCATCAGGCCGCGCGCACCGGCGCGGCTTACGGCATACTGGTCGAAGCTGCTCTCCTGACGAATCAGGCCATGGACCAGCGCCCAGTCAAGCGTCACTCCCCGCATCAGGTTAAGCATGCCGGGAAATGCGTAATCGGGGAGAATGACCCCTCGCCCGGAGGCCTGACGCGCCGTACGAAGCGCATCGTGCGGATGGCCGACGGCGGTCGCAAAAGACGCGAGGATTGCGTAGTCCTCAGGCGTCCTGCTGCGGGCGAGCAACGCAGCAAGGAAGTCACTCGTCTTGCCGCGCAACCCAGCCTCCTGAAGCACGCGCGCCGCCTGAACGAGTTCAAGGTCATAGAAGGCGCGCTCCTGTTCGATCGAAACGGCGGGAACGGCGCCATGAACTCCCGGCGGAGAACCTTCGAGCATTGCCAGCGCCATCTGGCCGTAAAACGTTTCGGGATGCATGGCCGCCGCGTTGAACCACGGCTGGGCAACGTCGTTTCGTCCCGCGGCCCTTGCCGAAAGCCCGGCCCAGTAAGCGCCACGCGACCGGCTGATCGGCGACGACACGTTTTTGTAGAGCTTGTCGAAGTGTGTAAACGCATCGTTTGGACGACCGAGCTTCTTCAGCGCCAGCCAGCCGGCCAGCCATTCCGCCTGGGCGAACGAGAGCCCCTCCGTCTGGCGATGAGCAGAAACGAGAATATATGCGCTTTCGTAACGCCCTTGCTGGATCAGACGGCGGGTAATGATATGGCGTTCGCGCCACCAGTCTTCGCCATTGATGACCTCCTCGGGCCGCGGTGCTTCATGGAGGATTTCCATCGCCCGGAAATCCATGTCCCGCTCGCGCCGCCATCGCAAGCGTTCGTACTGGAGTCCCGGGTCTTTCTTAAGCCGTGGAGGAACCTTGTCGATGAAGGCGTTCACATCGTCCTTGTTGTTTGCGAGAGCAATCCTTGCCTCCGCAAGCGCCTGATAATCCGGACCGAGGCGTGCCGCGATTTCCCGCGCATTGGTGTACTGTCGTGCGAACAGGAGCCTGTCGAGACGGCGAATGTGACTGTCAATGCCGATCCATGCAGCATAACGCGCGAGGAAATGCCTTTGCATTTCCGGACTGAGGAGAGTTCGGGTCCACCATTCCTTGAGCGTCTCGCGGGCGTCCGCCTCGTGACCGAGCCGGAGCAACGCCGAAAGATAGGCGTCCATTGCCTCCGGCGTCACCGGAGGGTTCGAACGGAACCATGTAGCGACGATGGCCGGAGGCATACCTTCGATGAGGTTGGCCTCGGCCCGCAGCCTGAGTTCCGCAATGCCCGGCCATTCCGGGTTCTGGGAAATGAAAGAGGCAATCCGACCGAAAGGCAGATCCTGCCCCCCGCGCTGAAAAAGCATCCACTCGTAAAGTTTTACGGCCAGCGGATGAGACAGCGAACCTGCGGCAACTTCAGCCTGGTCGACGCGACCGCTATCGATGTCCTTCAAAATACGGATCAGGACGTCTTTCTCGCGCGGCGGAATCCGCGCATCGGAATTGAGAGCGAGCGCGTCGGAGGCAAAAAGGTTCAGCGTCGTCAAAACGGCGAGCGCAAACATCCCTATTGCCGCACACCACCGTCTGGCCTTGCAATACCGCCCCCGAGCCGATAGATTGACCGGCTGAACCCGCCTGTATAAAGAGACAAAATGATGCATCAATTCAAAGGTTATACTACCGCCCTGATAACGCCGTTCAAGAACGGCGAAATCGACTGGAACGCTTACGAAAATCTGATTGAATGGCAAATCGCCTCCGGCATCCACGGTCTGGTCCCCTGCGGAACGACCGGCGAGTCGCCAACTCTCTCCCATGAAGAACATATGGAGGTCGTCCGTCGTTGTGTCAATGCGGCGAATAAAAGAGTCCCCGTCATTGCGGGCACCGGCTCCAACTCGACGACCGAGGCAATCGGGCTGACCCATCATGCAAAAGAGGCAGGCGCGGACGCCGCGCTCGTCGTCACGCCCTATTACAACAAGCCGTCTCAGGAAGGACTGTACCAGCATTACCGAGCCGTTCAGGATGTCGGCCTGCCGGTCATCATTTATAATATCCCCGGGCGCAGCGTTATCGACATGAGCCTCGAGACGATGGCGCGACTCGCCAAACTTCCGAACATCGTCGGGGTAAAGGACGCGACAAACGATCTTTCCCGCCCATTGATGACCCGCACTAAGATCGGTCCGGGTTTCCGCCAGTTATCCGGTGAAGACGCAACCATCGGCGCGTTTCTTGGCCAGGGCGGCCATGGGTGCATTTCAGTTACCGCCAACATCGTACCCGGCCTGTGCGTCGCTCTCTACAACGCGTGGGAGGCGGGCGACCTTGAAACGTTCGGAAAATTGCGCGACCGCCTCGCCCCGATCCACAAGGCCCTCTTCTGTGAAACCTCACCGGCTCCGGTCAAGTATGCAGCCAGCCGCCTGGGTCTCAGCACGGATGAAGTCCGCCTGCCTCTGGTCCCGGCATCGGAAAACGCGCGCAAGATTGTCGACGCGGCAATGGAAGAAGCCGGAGTGCAAGCTAATTCCGAATCGACGCGGAAAGCAGCCAACGCCTGACCGGAAGCCTGATTAGCCGGAAGCCAGCCAAAACGGCGATTTTTGGCTGGCTTTTTATATGTGAAAGGGTAACTTAGCCGCTATGGCGAAGAAAAACCGCAATAAGGCTGGCATGCTCTCGACGAACGCGACGGTGGCGGATAACCGCCGGGCGCGCTTCGACTATCATCTCGAGGAAAAGTTCGAGGCGGGGATCGAACTGACCGGCACCGAGGTCAAGTCGCTGCGTCTTGGCCAATGCAGCCTGAACGAATCCTATGTGGGACCGAAGGGCGTCGACATCATGCTGTTCAACGCCTTCATCCCGGAATACCAGCAGGCCGGGCGCCATTTGCAGCACGAGCCGAAACGACCGCGCAAGCTCCTGCTCCGCAAATGTGAAATCGACAAGCTTTTGGGCTCGGTGACGCGCGAGGGCTATACGATCGTCCCCACCCGGCTCTATTTCAACGCCCGCGGCCTCGCCAAGCTCGAAATCGCGCTGGCCAAAGGCAAGAAAGAACACGACAAGCGCGAAACGATCAAGCAACGCGAATGGGGTCGGCAGAAACAGAAACTGCTTAAGGATTTGGGCTAAGTTCGCGCCGGATCGGCACGCCTCGCCAGTTTGTAAGAGCAGGTCCGGTTCGGTCGGAACACCCGGGGATAAAAATGCTACCGGGCGTTCTTCCTCGGTTTAACGTCTCCGCTCTCCTCTTCATCGTTTGCGGCATCGTCAATTTCGGTCTCCGCGCCAACCAGCATCGCCTCGGCGACTAATCCTGCGTTCTGGCGAATCTTGTTCTCAAGAGCTTTCATCATCTCGGGATGATCCAGCAAATATTGCTTGGCGTTTTCGCGCCCCTGCCCGATTCGCTCGCCTTCCGCCGAGAACCATGCCCCGGCCTTTTCCACAAAGCCGTTCGCCACGCCGATATCGATGATCTCGCCGGTCTTGGAGATTCCCTGCCCGTACATAATGTCGAACTCGACCTGCCGGAAAGGCGGGGCCATCTTGTTCTTGACGACTTTCACGCGCGTCTGGTTGCCGATGACGATATCGCGGTCCTTGATCGAGCCGATGCGGCGAATGTCGAGCCGCACCGAGGAATAAAACTTCAGCGCGTTCCCGCCAGTGGTCGTTTCGGGCGAGCCGAACATCACGCCGATTTTCATGCGAATCTGGTTGATGAAGATCACGACCGTGCGCGAACGCGAGATCGAACCGGTGAGCTTGCGCAGCGCCTGACTCATCAACCGCGCCTGAAGGCCAACGTGCGAATCGCCCATTTCGCCTTCCAGCTCGGCCCGCGGCACGAGCGCAGCCACCGAGTCGACGACCAGCACGTCGAGCGCCCCGGAGCGCACCAGTGTATCGGCAATCTCCAGCGCCTGCTCGCCCGCGTCGGGCTGGGAGATCAACAAGTTCTCGACATCGCAGCCAAGCTTCTTCGCATAGCCCGGATCGAGCGCATGCTCGGCGTCGACGATCGCGCAAGTGCCGCCCGCCTTCTGGGCCTCGGCGATCACCTGCAGCGCCAGCGTGGTCTTCCCTGAACTTTCAGGTCCGTAAATCTCGGTAATCCGGCCACGCGGCAGGCCGCCGATGCCGAGCCCGATATCAAGCCCGAGCGAACCCGTCGAAATCGCCTCGACCTCCATCGGGTTCTGCCCGCCGCTGAGCTTCATGATCGACCCCTTGCCGAAGGCGCGCTCGATCTGCGCGAGCGCCGCATCCAGCGCCTTTTGTTTGTCCCCGGAGTTCTTGTCCATCGTATCTCCCGATCTGAGTGGTGTGACGCTCATATGAAGCTCTCCTTTATTGGCACAGTTGGCGTTGCGATGCAAACGACGCGGCGACACGTCTTAACGAATCCTTCGCGACCAATGTACACGATTTGTTCTTCACCGCAAGACTAAAAGAACTAAAAGAGAACATTTTTGACGAAACCCGGCCTTCTCCGCCCCACGATTTTCCGGTTGACAGAATTGCGCGCATTATGTAAATCATTGCCGATGAAGAATGTTCGTACAGCATCGTCGTTTCGTCGCGCCGCCGAGCCGAGAACCCCATTGTGGCCCTATGCTACAACGGCGACCCTGCTCCTCGGCATGGGCGCCGGAACCATCCTGTTCGACAATTTTGCACAGGAGGACGTACCGCCTCCAACACCGACATTCGTCTTTAACGGCAGCATTGCCAAAATTGCGCGCCCGTCCGCCCCTGCCGCAACAGCAACGCCGAAACCTCCTGAAGCG